>CAZTHP010000019.1:0-33394 GCA_964613155.1 uncultured Lachnospiraceae bacterium
AAACTTTGCAGAAGAAGTTGCAAAACAGATGGGTATGTAATCAATTTTGCTAAAACCTGTTGTATAAGTAGACAAGAACGCTTGTTAATACAGATTTTAAAACAAAAATAAGATTCAGAGAGTAACTGCATGAAAAGATGTGGTTACTCTTTTTTTGTTTTTCAAAAATCGGACGTGATTTTATTACTTTTGATAAAATTCACAGACATAAAAGTTAGTAGTGATATCCTTCAAGAATGGACAAAAGAGAGCATGAGTGCTAGATATATTGGAAAAAATACAAAAATGAGTCGATGAAAAAGTAAGTTTTCTATTGTAATTGGGGATAAATTGTAAAAACTGCCAGGGAATAGGTGAACATTCTGTTGGCAGTTTTTTGAGTTTGATTTGAATGTCTATGTTAACATTTGTGTTAACAGGTATTGCTGTACGTACTGTGCTTTATGCTAACATATGCGTTAATAGGTATTGTTATATGTACTGTGCTTTATGTTAACGTTTGCGTTAACAGGTATTGCTGCACGTACTGTGCTTTATGCTACGATTTGCTTTGCACGTGTTGTTACATTTGTTGTGATTGATATTATAATGTTTGTTTTTTATACTTGTCTTTGAGATTAGTGTGCTTCAGGCTTATGCTCTTGGTGAAGCGCGATCATGCCAAATAGATGCAGCTGTTTTGGTGTCCATTCAAAGGTCAGATTGCAGCGTTTGGCAAGTTCTGCAACATCAATGCAATAAGCAGACATGCAGCTGAGTTTTTGATCGGGATGTGCGCAGGGCTGATTTTCTTTTTGCTTACAGGGATTGCAGAGGGGACATCCGTTATAGCCGGCGCAAAAACCGATATAGCCTTGCTGTTCAATCTTCGATTTTAAACGAAAAACCATTCCATTATGGGTTTCTTTGGCTTTTCGAACAGCTGCTTTATTCTCATATCCGTCAATAGGCCAAATGGTCTGGATGATTAGAATTTGATCTTCAGCCAGTAATTTTTGCTGGAGTTCTTCTACGGTACCGCAGGCGGGTGGACAGGCATAATTGGCATTATAATTGCCGCAGAGATTTTCTTCGCAAAATGCGCGGAATTTCGGATCAACCGGTACTTGTTCGGGTGTTAGAAGTGCTGCGTGAAATCCTTCTGCCTCTGCTAATTTTAATAAAGTAGGATCATACATCATGAGAACCTCGTTTCGTTTTCGAAAAGTATAACATAGGTAAACTAAGAGGGCAAGCTGTGATTCGGTTTGTTTCAAGTTGCTGTATGCAGATTCACGTGTTTCGATTCGTCTATCCAGATTTGTGTGTTCAAGATCATGTGCTTAGACTCGGTGAGGAAGGATTGCTTTTTGAACGAATCTATAGTATCCTTAAAAGCAGAACGTTAGATGTTTACATTATGATTATGGGATGAGGGAATATGAACAAGAGAACCGTATCGATTATTTATGAATTGTGTGATCAAGAAAAAGTGATCACAATCGCAGAGTTATCGGAGCGTTTTCAAGTTTCGCAGCGGACGATCCGCAATGATCTGAATGCAATCAATACGTTGCTTCGGGAGAATGGTTTTCAGGAACTGAAACTAAAAAGCGGCGGGCAGATTTTGCGAGAGGAAGGATTTCAGGAAATTCGTCTGCTGGTTGCAGATGGTGATTTTTATACATATAAGCTTTCGAAAGAAGAACGAAAACGGATTGCTTCGGCATTGTTGATCGCCTCTACGGAATATATTACGCTTTCGTCTATTGCGGATACACTTTATGTAAGCCGTGCAACGGTGATTCATGATCTGGAGGAGATTAAGGCTTTTATTCGAAGTGGAAATCTGGAAGTGCGTTCGCATCCGAATAAAGGACTGCGTGTTGAGGGAAAAGAAAGCGAGAAACGTTATTTTTTAATGCGCCTGGTAAATGGAAGGACGGATTCCAATGAGCAGGATGTTGTGTCACGGCATATCAGCATTCAGGCGGGTGACCGCATTGTGCTTCAAAAAATTTTAAGTGAGCAGGAGCAGCTTCATGAGATGTATTTGACGGATAGTTCGTTCCAAAAGCTTCTGTTATATCTGGGGATTATGGTCAATCGAAATCTCCAGGGGGAATATGTAGAGGTGCAGGAGCGGACGGAGAACGGGAAATATCGTTTGGCACAGGATATTTTAAAATACGTCTCGCAGTATTGTCACATTAATACGACAGAAGATGAGGTGCAATTTTTAAGTACGATTTTGTCATCTTCCCGTTATATGAAGCAAAAGTCTACTGAGAAAAATGTTCTGAAGATTCAGCTGGTTACGCGTCAGTTTATTGAGCGGATTTCTGATGAGCTGGGGATGAATCTGAATGGTGATTATGATTTCTTTGAAAATTTATCGCATCATTTAGAATCGGTTTTTACCCCCATTCCGCCGAATTATCCGGATAGTTCGGTATTGGATGAGGTGATGGAAGATAATCCGGAGGTTATTCAGGCTGTTCAAAAACAGCTGCCGCTGCTTCGCTCCTGGGCAGGGCGAGAAATGACGCATGTGGAAATGCAGTATATCGCGGTTCATGTGTGTGCGGCAATTGAACGTAAAAAGAATAAAGAGATTGCATTTCATGTCATTGTGGCTTGTCATGCAGGAATTGGAACATCGCAGCTGCTTTTGGAAAAATTGAAAATGCATTTTAATTTTCAGATTGTGGATATTTTATCCTCTCATGCGGCTCGAAATTTGGAAAAAGGAAGTGCCGATTTTATTATTTCAACGGTTCCATTAACGGGATGTCAGCTGGACTATGTGGTGGTTTCACCTATTTTAACGGATGAAGACTATATTCGAGTGGGAAATAAGATCGATGCTTTGCGAAACAGCAGAAATCTGCCTTCTCGTGTTGGAGAAGATGAATTTTCGGCAAAAGAGCTTTTGGAACGGATTACCCCGGTTTTGTATGAAATGGTACCGGCGGAAGCGCCTTTGCTGACGAAGAAAATCCGCCGGATCGTGCGGGATTATTTCAAACAGCCCGTAGAAGCGGAAACGGATGTCTTTTCGCCATATCTGCATCATCTTTTACCGGAAACTCATATTCAGTTAGACATTGAATGTGCGGATTGGCAGGATGCGGTGCGGCAATCGGCACAAAAACTGCTAAAATTGGGGTACATCGAAGAACATTATGTGGAGGCGATGATTGAAAATATTCAGGAAAATGGTCCTTACATTGTTCTTTCGGAGGGATTTGCAGTTCCACACGAGGGATTGGAAAAAGGAAGTATCAAAATGGGGATGAATTTAATCCGTTTGAAACGTCCTGTTCCATTTGGTGCAGAAGAACTCGACCCAGTAGAATTTGTCTGCTGTCTCAGTGCGGTGGATCATAAAACACATTTAAAAGCATTTTTTAATCTGGTCAATATGCTGAAAGAGCCTTCTTTTAAACAAGAACTGCGTGAATGCAGGACTTCGCAGGAGGCAGCGATGGTCATTGAAAAATATGAATATGAAATCTGCAATTAAAGAGGAGCAGAGAACCAAATAAACGGCGAATCAGGAACAGTCAAGTTTTTTAGAAAAAGAGAAAAGCTTGGCTGTTTTTTGCATAGTTTCAAGGGCGAATTTGTTAGCTGCAATAGGTTGTGGGAACGGAATTGATTAATCTATGATTTTAGATATTTTGCAGAAAATCCCATTGTTCCAATTTCTTTCCAGATTTTGTGAAAAGGATGCAACTATTCTAATTTCTTTCCCAATCTTGTGAAAGAGATGCAACCGTTCTATTTTTTTTCCCAATTTATGAAAAACCTTTGACTGTTTTTTCCAATAGCGCCGTGATAAGATAAGGCCATAAGAAAGATACGGCTGCAGCAATCGATCTTAAAGCAGATAGGAAATAAAAAAGGTAGTAGAGGTGGTTTTTGAAACCGCCATCAACAGACAGGAGGTTTGAAATATGATTTGGGAAGAACTGGAAAACACTCTGATTGTTCCCGGTTTACAGGCAAAAAGCTATGAAGATATCATGAGAAAACTGGGAGGAGCCTTGATCGAGCAGGGATATGCGAAAGAGTCCTATGTTGATGCGTTGATCGCAAGAGAACGGGAGTTTCCGACCGGATTGGATATCGATGGAGTCGGTGTTGCGATTCCTCATACGGATGTAAGCCATGTATGCAAAGGCGGGATTGCAATTGGAATTTTGGAAGAACCGGTAAACTTTGTGGAAATGGGTTCTGAAGATGATCTGGTCGAAGTTCAGCTGGTATTTATGCTGGCAGTTATTGAACCGAAGGCTCATATGGATCGTCTGCAACGAATTTTAGCGATTATCCAGGACAAAGCCGTTTTGGAAAAATTGATCCATACCAAGGAAACCGAGCAGATCATTGAAGTGATCAAAGAAAAAGAGCAGGCGATGGACGAGGCTAAGTAAGGAAGGTTCATAATCTGTAAAAAATGACCAAGGTTCAAAGCTGATTTCGAAAAGGAAGAAGCAACAAAAAAGATTCAAACAATCAAAGAAAAAATTCAAACAAAAAATCAAAGCAAAGATTCAAAACAAAGATTTAAACAATTAAACAAAGTGAGATAGGAGATTAAGAATATGAAGAAAAAAGTAATCGTAGCATGTGGCGGAGCAGTAGCAACTTCAACAATCGCAGCAAATAAGGTCGTAGAATTATGTAAGAAAAATGGAATCGAAGTGGAAATTTGTCAGGTTCGTATTTCTGAAATCGAATCCAATCTTCCGGGAACTTCTCTGATCGTAACAACTTCTCGTGTGAAAAGAGATTATGGAATTCCGTTAATTACTGGTATGCCGTTTATTTCTGGTGTTGGTGTAGAAAAAACAGAACAGGCAATCCTGGATGTGCTTCGTGGATAATCTTTGGAAAAAGATTTGAAAAATTAAGCAGTAAATCCGTAATTTGTCGATGCGATAAAAAGCAAGGAAAAGCAAGTTACTTGTGGAACGTGACAGAACAAAAGAGCAAAGCAAGTAACTTGTGGAATGTGACGGAACAAAACAGGAAAATAAACAAAGAAACGAAACATAAGGAGAAGGAGATATGTTGCAAGCGATTCAGTATGTTGTAGATATGGGAGCTTCTGTTATGCTTCCCATCGTAATTGCGATTATTAGTATTTGTATTGGGGTAAAAATTGGAAAATCCATTCGCTCTGGTTTGATGATCGGTGTTGGTTTTGTAGGACTTAGTTTGATCGTCGATATGATGAATGCAGAATTAGGACCGGCAGCAGAAGCAATGTCAGAAAAATTTGGTTTGTCTTTAAGCGTAGTAGATATCGGATGGCCGGGTGCGTCACCGATGACATGGGCATCCAATATTGCATTAGTTGCAATTCCCGTAGCGATTCTGGTGAATCTGATCATGTTATTTTTGAAATTAACCAAAACGGTCAATATTGATATTTGGAATATCTGGCATATGACCTTTACAGGTGCGATCTGCTATGCCGTGACAGGAAATTATTGGCTTGGAATTTTAGGTGTAGTGGTTCATGCAATCTTTTCTTACAAATTGGGTGATCTTTGGGCTCCTTTGATGAGCGATTATTTTGAACTGGATGGTTTGACTGTACCGCATGGAACATCCGCTTATATGGCTCCGATTGCTTGTGTGATCGATGAAGTGATCGACAAAATCCCCGGATTAAATAAAATCGATATTACAGCAGACACTTTACAGGAAAAAGTAGGCGTATTAGGAGAACCCGTTGTAATTGGTGGAATTTTAGGTACTGCGATTGGATTTTTAGCAGGCTATGGTCCGCAGGAAGCACTGCCTTTGGGTATTAAAATGTCCGCAGTTATGGTTCTGATGCCGAAAATCGTAAAATGTATTATGGAAGGTTTAATGCCGTTATCTGAACGTGCAAAAGAACTGTTGACACGGAAATTTGGAAATGCAGAGTTTTACATTGGATTAGATCCGGCTATTTTACTGGGTGATTCTCAGGTTGTAACAGCAGGTTTACTGTTTATTCCCCTTACTCTGCTGATCGCTGTTCTGATTCCTGGCAATCGTGTTCTTCCCTTTGCGGATTTAGCAACAATCGGATTTTTTATCGCAATTTCTGTTGCTGTACATAAAGGAAATTTATTCCGAACCTTATTTTCTGGTACCGCTATTATGACGATGACCATTTGGATTGCAAATCAGACAATCCCGTGGATGACTGCATTAGCAAAAAGTACCGGTTCTACGGATGGAACGAATTTAGTTGCAGCAATGGATCAGGGTGGCTGTCCGATTACCTATGTGTATACCCAGATTTTCTCACAGGAAAATATAGTAGGTGCCGTTGTGATCGCCGCAATTTATGCAGTATGTTTAGTATTTGCTGTTCGTTGTTCTAAAAAACGTGCAGCAGCATTAGAAAATGAAATGTAGTGAAGTGTGAGGTAGATAAAATGAAAGCAGGAGTTTTACATGCAAGAGAAGACTTGCGTTATGAAGAAATCAAAACACCGGAGCCGGGAAAAGGCGAAGTGTTGGTAAAGGTAAAATATACAGGAATCTGCGGTTCGGATATACCCCGTGTTCTGGGCGATGCCTGCCATTTCTTTCCCAATGTACTGGGACATGAATTTTCTGGTGTGATCGTAAAATTAGGCGAAGGGGTTACTTCGCGGAAAGTAGGACAGCGTGTGGCAGGTGTGCCGCTGGTTCCGTGCATGGAATGTGAGGATTGTCAGAAAGGAAATTATTCCTTGTGCAGACATTACAGCTTTATTGGTTCCAGAGAATTTGGAAGCTTTGCAGAATATGTAGTCGTACCGGAAAAAAATGCAGTTCCATTTGAAGAAGAAGTAAGCTTTGAGCAGGGTGCATTTTTTGAACCGGCAACCGTTGCACTGCATGGGCTGCAGCGTGTTCCGTATGATGGTGGAAAGACTGTTGCAGTGTTAGGCGGCGGTACGATCGGGATGTTTGTAATGCAGTGGGCAAAGATTTTCGGTGCAGCGCAGGCGGTTGTATTTGATATCGCACAAGAACGTCTGGAACTGGGAACTCGTTTGGGTGCGGATGCGGTGATCAATACACTGGAAGATGATTTTATGGAAAAAGCAAAAGCACTGACCAATGGACGAGGATTTGACTACGTATTTGAAACCGCAGGCAATACCGTAACCATGAAAATGGCATTTGAACTGGCTGCAAATAAAGCACAGGTTTGTTTTGTCGGAACGCCTACAAAGGATCTGCAGTTTACTGTGAAAGAATGGGAAAATATGAACCGGAAGGAATTTACTCTGACAGGTTCCTGGATGTCTTACAGTGCTCCTTTTCCGGGAAAAGAATGGGAAACAACCGCTCATTTCTTTAAAACTGGCGATTTGAAATTTGACGAATCCTTTATTTTCCAGAAATATCCATTAAGTAAGATTGCAGATGCGTTTGCACTTTATAAAACTCCTGGTGCTGTAAAAGGCAAGATTTTAATTGACAGCGAAAAATAAAGGGACACGGAAACGATTGTGAAAATCTATCGTTTCGGGAAGGAAATAAGAAGGGAAAAGACAAAATGATTACGACGGTAACATTAAATGCGTCCATTGATAAAGCGTATCATATGAAAGAAAAAATTCAAAATGGTACGGTTATGCGTGTGGCTTTGACAAGAAATTCTGCTGGTGGCAAAGGGCTGAATGTGGCGAGAGTGGTTCGTTTATGCGGCGAGGATGTTTTGGCAACTGGTCTTGTCGGTGGATACAATGGACAGTATTTAGAAGCGTTATTGGATCAGGATGGGATTGCCCATGATTTTGAGCATATAAAAGGGGAAACGAGAAGCTGCATTAATATTTTGGATCCAGAATGGGGATCGACCGAATATTTGGAAGCAGGCTGTGAAGTGACACCGGCGGAAGAAGCTTCCTTTCTGGCACATTTTGAAAGCATTGTACAAAAAAGTGAGGTGATCGCGATTTCCGGCAGTGCACCGCAGGGCGTTGCAAAAGATATTTATGCGCAGATGATCGCCTCTGCCAAAGAAGCAGGAAAAATTGTAATCCTTGATACGAGCGGTGTATTTTTACAGGAGGGAATCAAGGCGTGTCCGACCATGGTCAAGCCCAATCAGGAAGAATTGGAAGCATTTTTTCAAACAACGATTCAAACCGTAGAAGATTTGGTTTTTTATGCTAAAAAACTGTATGAAATGGGAATTGCATACGTGGTAATCTCATTGGGCGGTGATGGTGCACTTATGATATGTGAAGAAGGCATTTTTCAAGGAATTCCGCCCAAAGTAGACGTTGTCAATACCGTAGGATGCGGAGATTCGATGGTAGGTGCATTTGCAGTGGCACTGAGCAGAAAGTACGATGCGAAAAAGGCATTGAAATACGCAGTCGCATCAGCAACCGCAAATGCCATGTCATCGGAAACCGGCAGTTTTGAAGTAGCAGTTAGTCAGAAATTAATGGAAGAAGTTGTGATTTGTAAACTGTAGAAACCGCTAGAAGAAGCTGTGATCTGTAGAAACTAGCAGAAGAAGCTGTAAGCTGTAGAAACCGGCAGAAGAAGCTGTGATCTGTAGAAACCGGTAGAAGAAGCTGTAAGCTGTGGAAACTAGCAGAGGAAGCTGTAAACTGTAGAAACTAGCAGAAGAAGTGGTGCTCTGCAGGTCACAGAAGCGAATCGGATACGTTATAACGTTTGGAAATTGATAAAAATGGATAGAAGAAGTTGTAATTTCGAAGCTGTGAAGTTGGGAAAAACAACAGAAAAGAGGTAGTATCGATGTCATTTGTAACAACAAAGCAGTTATTAGAACAAGCGCAGGAAGGCGGTTATGCCATTGGTGCGTTTAATGTTGAAAATATGGAAATGGTTCAAGCAGTTGTGGAAGCAGCAGAAGAACTTCAGTCACCGGTTATTATGCAGACCACACCGTCAACGGTTAAATATGCAGATATGGCATATTTTTATGCAAATGTAAAAACCGCAGCAGAACGTGCATCGGTTCCCGTTGTTCTGCATCTGGATCATGGCAGCAGCTTTGATCTGGCAATGCGTGCGCTTCGAACCGGTTATACTTCGATCATGATCGACGGTTCTCATGAAACATTTTCGGATAATATCGCAGTTACACGAGCTGTTGTAGAAGCTTGTCATCCATCGGGTGTACCAGTAGAAGCAGAGCTTGGAAAAGTTGGTGGAAAAGAAGACGATCTGGATGGCGGTGATCAGAATCCTTATACAGATCCCGAACAGGCCAAAACATTTGTGGAAGAAACCGGCGTGGATTCTTTAGCGGTTGCAATTGGAACTGCACATGGTGTATATCAGGGAATCCCTAAATTAGATGTGGAGCGTTTGAGTGCGATCCGAGAAGTAGTTTCCGTTCCGCTTGTGCTGCATGGAACTTCTGGTGTACCGGATGAAGCCGTAAAGGAATGTATTCAGCGCGGTATCTGTAAAGTCAATTATGCAACCGATTTGCGCATCGCATTTTCCAAAGGCGTGAATGCTGTTTTACAGGAAAATCCCGATACGATCGATCCGAAAAAATATAATGCACGCGGACGAGAAGAAGTTAAACAGTATGTTATGAGCAAGATTAAAGTCTGCGGTAGTGCAGGAAAAGCCGGAAAGGGAAATGCATAGGCGAGAGTGCGAAAGAGCCAAAAGCAGGAAATGTAAAGCAGAACCGGGAGTGCGAAAGAGCCAAAAGCAGGAAATGCAAAGCAGAACCGAGAGTGCGAAAGAGCCAAAAGCAGAACATAAAAAAAGCGATACTGAAAAACGGTATCGCTTTTGTGTTCATTCAGACTGCTTCCGTGGGGAGTTTATACGGAACAGAGTATAAGACAATAAAGTTACAGCTTCAAGTTTGCAGAGTGAAAACCGCTTTACGCATTAGGCGCAGGTTTTCGGTTCACCATCATAAGGTTTACCATTCTGGTTAAAGGGCTGTAATACAGGATAACAGTCAATACACAGTACATAGGAGTCATGATCGCCCACTGAACGATACGTCCGGGCATGATGACATAGAAATTATAGCCGAGCATGATGACTAATCCCATCGTAGTAAAAACTAAAGTAGACAGGATTGATGTAACGGTGATAGAAGCACAGAATGCAAGTGTCTTCTTCGCTTTGCTGCCAACGTACAGGTTACGTACCAGTGCCGGGATCACACCCCAAAGAATTCCAGCAACGGTAATAAAAGGATTGATCGCATAGCCTTTTAACAGACATCCCAGGATATCCGCAGCAAAACCGCAGATACCGCCGCCGATCGGACCAAACCATAAACCAGCCAGGATCGTGCAGACACTTCCTACGGAAATTCGGTAAGCACCGACATCAATTACCACCAATCTGGTCAGAACAATGTGCATCGAAATTAACAGGGCAAGGAATACCATCGTGCGGGTATCCAGTTTGAAACTATTTTTTTTCATAATAAAAACACCTCCATAATGTAGGCCAAACAGTAACTAGATGATATCTATAAAATATCCATCAATTAACCCCAGTCATAAATATCATCTATAAGAGATAAATAATATTATTCCCCCTACATTATGAGATGTCTCTCATATTGCAGCAACGGGTGCGGAAAATGTATCGCAAACTCAAGCAACGAATTTTCGGTTCAGGGCGACTCCCCAGCCGCTGACAACTTAACGCACAGATTCCTACTTCGCTATTATTTATTTAACCCCATTATAACACGTTATTTTATTTTGAAAAGCCCTATTTCTAAAAAAAATGTAAAAAAACTGTAATACTTTTCGAAAGAAAAACTGGTTATGATGTTTTCTTTTCCGGCAGTCCCCGCAGTTTTCGGAATTCAGTTAATTTTTCCAACAATTCTTTGGGCAATTCCCGCGGAACCGGGAAATATCTGGCATTAATTACCGCTTCGGAAAATTGGATCATAAAGCGGAGTGTATGAAGAAAGGCATCTGGATCGAGGTAATCCATCACATCCCGACGGGAATGGATTTCCGCACCGCCATTGCAGGAGGTTCGAGTGAAGCTGACCGCCGGAACACCGGCATCGGCAAAGGAGGAAGAATCTGAGGAGTGCAGTTCCAGAGCGGACTGAATCGGAAAACCTTCTATTTTGGCCAGGAAATCAAGATAGTGGCGGACACTTTCATCACAGGAGCAATAAACCTTATCATAACCCAGTAAAATACCGGTCATATCAACATTGATATTCAGCAGATGGGAAGACAATTCCGCTTCATGCATTTCGCAATATGCACGGGAACCTAAGAGGCCTTCTTCTTCGGCACCGAACCAGATGAATTTGACCGTTCGTTTGGGCGGATGGGCTTTGAAATAATGCAGTAGTTCTAAAATGGTAACGGCACCGGTTCCGTTATCCCAAGCACCGGTGGAGTAAATAACAGAATCGTAATGAGCGGAAAAGACGATGATTTCTTCCGGTTTTTCCGTACCCTCTAAAGTGGCAATGACATTTTGGCTGACTGCCATTTTTTTCGCGTCCTGTTTCAGTACCATATGCATTTCCTGGGGATGCATCCGCAGCAGCTTTTGTGCTTCTGTGATGTGGATCAAACAACCGGGAATATCGAATTTACTATCCGGGTGTTTCCGTAAATTCCGAGTACGCAGTTCGGGGATCATTTCTTCGGGATCGAATAAGGAGCCGAAGGTAATGATAAAGCCAGCTGCACCGGATTCCATAATACGTTTTTGGACTTCTTGATGCAGAGGTGCGGATAACAGGACAATTTTGCCCTTCACATCGATCAGATTTAATTCGGTGCCGTTTTCGATATAGCAAAAAGGTGCTGAAATCCCTTCATCAGGCGTTTCACCGCTTCTGCCAATGCCGATACAGGGAATTTCATAAAATTCCGGTTGGGTCACTTGAAGCTTGGCTTCAAAAATTTCTGGTTTGCTGATTTCAAAATTTTCTAAAAGAACCGGTACGTCTAATTTTTTGCATTCTTCTTCCAGCATATGAGCGCAGGAAAGCTCCTGTTCCGTTCCCGTGATGCGTTCAAAGCTGATTTTTTTCAAAAATTCAAATGCGCGTTCCTTACAGATACTCATGGTGAGGACCCCCTTTTCTGTTTATATGTGATTTTCATTGGTCTTAAATTTAAATTATAAACTGTACGAATGTGAATTATATGATTACAGAATCTATAATTATAAATTGAACAATTGCAAACAGTATGATTGTGAATTATACGATTGCAGGCTGAACAATTGCAAATTGTATGATTGTGAATTAGATGATTGCAGGCTGAACAATTGCAAATTGTATGATTGTGAATTATACGATTGCAGGCTGAACAATTGCAAACAGCACGATTGTGAATTAGATGATTGCAGGCTGAACAATTGCAAATTGTATGATTGTGAATTATACGATTGCAGGCTGAACAATTGCAAACAGCACGATTACGAACTATATGATTTCAGAGGAAGTGGATTCTAAGGAAAATCGTCCAGAATCTTTTGATCGTGCATAAGATTCTGAACGATTTCAGGATGTTCCAATTCACTCCTGCAAAGTCCGAGCTTACAGATTACAGAGAGCGATTACGCTTCTTTTTGGAAATATTCGTTTACTAATTTTACAACAGTTCCGGAAAGCAGGAATAAGGCAATTAAGTTGGGGATGGACATTAATCCATTAAAGGTTTCTGCGATATTCCAGAGTAATCCGAGATCTACGGTTGCGCCTAAGATTGCAACGAGTGAGTAGAGCACCATAAACGGCTTGATTACTTTCGAAGAACACAAAAATTCGAGGCAGCGTGCGCCGTAGAGTCCCCAGCCGATGATGGTGGAAAAGGCAAAGCAGCATAAAGCGATTGCAGTAAAAATGGATACCCAGTTACCGTAAGTGGAAGTAAATCCTAAGATGGTCAGTTCGGCACCAGCCGCTTCTCCATACTGGATCGGAATCTGGCTGCACAGGATGACGAAAGCCGTCATCGTACAGATGATGATCGTATCCATGAAGACTTCAAAGATACCAAAAAATCCCTGTTTTACTGGATTTTTCGTATCAGCGCAAGCATGTGCGATGGAACCGGTACCAAGACCTGCTTCATTAGAGAAGATACCACGTGCGACACCTTTTTTCATACTGGTGAAGAATGTGCCGACCACACCACCGGTAACAGCAGCAGGCTGGAATGCGCCTTGAATGATGGTTTTAAAAACAGTCGGAATGTAATGAATATTCAAGAGCAGAACGCCAAGTGACAGAACGATATAGATCAATGCCATAAACGGAACTAGTTTTTCGCTGACACGGCCGATTCGTTTGACACCGCCTAACAGAACCAGACCCACTAAAACTGCAATTACAATTCCAAGAATCAGATTCAAGGTAGGAAGCGTGGAGGGATTGATCAGTTGGTAGTTTAATAAAGCAGAGTCAATTGCTGTGGTAATCGTATTGACCTGGGTTGCATTTCCGGTACCGAAAACGGTTAAAACACCAAAAATGGAGTATAGAACCGCCAGCCACTGCCAGTTTTTGCTCAGACCATTCTTAATGTAGTACATCGGGCCTCCGACCAGATCGCCATTTGCGTTGCGTTCACGAAAATGAACGGCGAGTGTAACTTCGGCAAATTTGGTACACATGCCGAGCAGAGCGGAAATCCACATCCAAAAAACAGCACCAGGACCGCCAATTGCGATCGCACCGGCAACACCAGCGATATTTCCAGTTCCGACGGTTGCGGCTAATGCGGTACAGACAGCCTGAAACGGTGTCATCGCGCCATCCGAAGCTTCTTTCTTGTGGAAAACACGACCAATTGTGGTCTTGATTGCGTAGGGGAATTTACGAATCTGCAGAAAACGAGTCGAGATACTCAGATAAAGACCGACTCCGATGATGCAGATCATAGCTGGAACACCCCAAATAAAATTGTTCACAGCGGTATTAATGTTTTCAATTATTTGTAACATATGTACATGCACCTTTCTAAACGAGATTCATACTGTTTGGAAGAAATCCTGCGTCCGATTCCGTCCATCAATTCAGAAGATCGGTAAATGGTTCTATTCATCGATTCAGAAACCCCGTAAAGGCTCTATTGATCGATTCAGAAACCCAGCAAAGGTCTATTGATCGATCCAGAAACCCCGTAAAGGTTCCATTGATCAGTCTAGAAACCCTGTAAAGGTTCTATTGATCAGTTTAGAAAAACCGTGAATAACTTCCTAGATCAATTTAGAAATCCAGCAAAATAAGCAGGGTGAGGAGTGCTTCAAAACAGTATAACTTGAAAAATGATAGCATATTTTTGAAAAAAAGTATATAGAAAGATAGAAAAGGAAAGGAATGGAACCGCCTGTTAAAAACGGTTCCATTCTGAAAAAGAATAAAAAAGATCAGATTATTTCATATCTTTTAAGAATGCATAATAAGCGCGTACGGTTTCATAAATATCGGCTTTACTGGAAATTTCCATAGGTGCATGCATGCAAAGAATTGCAATACCGCAGTCGATGACTTCCATACCCAGTTTTGCCATGATCCAGGAAATCGTTCCGCCGCCGCCGGCATCGATCTTGCCAAGCTCTGCTGTCTGGAACTGAATCTGGTGATCTGCCATTACTTTGCGGATGCTTGCCATATATTCTGCATTGGCATCATTACAGCCAGATTTTCCGCGGGAACCGGTATATTTGTTGAAAACAGGGCCTTTTCCAAGGAAGGCTGCGTTTTTCGCTTCAAATACGTCAGCATACAGCGGATCGTAAGCAGCACTTACATCAGAAGAAAGCATCTTGCTGTTTTGCAGCGTACGGCGCAGAGACAGGTTGGACGTATAGCCGCAAAGAGCCAGAAGTTCAGCAGTCATATTTTCAAAGAAACGGGAGTGCATACCACTTGCACCAGCGCTTCCGATTTCTTCTTTATCGACCAGCAGGCAGCAAGCAGTACGTTTCGGTGTTTCTTTCAGATCTAAGATTGCTTTCAAAGAAGTGAAGGCGCAGATTCGGTCATCCTGACCATAAGCCATTACCATGCTGCGGTCGAAACCAAGATCTCTGGCTTTTTCAGCCGGTACGACTTCCAGTTCTGCGGAAAGGAAATCATCTTCTTCAATCTGATAAGTTTCCAGTAAATATTTTAAGATATTTGCTTTTACGGTTTCTTTTTCTTCTGTTTTTAACGGAATACTTCCGATTAGAAGATCCAGGTCTTCGCCTTCAATAATCTTTGCTGCCGGGCGTTCCATCTGACGGGCAGAAAGGTGAACCAACAAATCTGTAATGGTGAAGACAGGATCGGATTCCTTTTCCCCGATCTGAACGGTTACAACGGAGCCATCTTTGCGGACAATCACACCGTGCAGAGCAAGCGGAACCGTTACCCACTGGTATTTTTTAATACCACCGTAGTAGTGTGTATCGAGATAAGCAAGTCCCTGATTTTCATAAAGAGGATTTTGCTTGATATCCAGACGAGGAGAATCGATATGTGCGCCCAGGATATTCATACCCTGTTCCAGAGAATCCTCTCCCAGATGATATAAAATTGCCATCTTATTGTTGTAAACGGCGTAAACTTTATCACCGGCTTTCAGTTCTTTGCCTTCTTTGATACAGTCGGTCAGAGAACGATATCCGGCTTCTTCTGCCATCTTAATTGAAATATCAACACATTCGCGTTCTGTTTTGGCAGCATCCATACAATTTTTATACCAGGATACGACCTGTTCCATGCTCTCAAGCTGTTTCGCATCATAGGTTTCCCATAAAGTTTTTCTCTCCATGTTATCGAAATGTTCCTTTCTTTCTATGAAATTTAAAAAATGTTCGTAAAACGAGCCACATATGCCCTATTGTAACATAAATTTACGCAGATGGATAGATTGAAAATTCTGTATAAAAAAGTTTGAAAAAGTCCATGATAGGGATTGGAAATTTTTGTAACAGGAACAGAAGTGACGGATTTTTGAGAGGATAGCAGAGAAATTGGATGAAAAATGGCAGAATAAGCAGGGGTAGAGCAAAACAGCGGAGAGTGGATGAAAAATGCAGAATGAGCAGGGTTGGAGCAAAACAGCGGAGAGTGGATGAAAAATGCAGAATAAGCAGGTTGGAGCAAAACAGCGGAGAGTGGCTTGGATGAAAAGAGGAGAGTGATAAAAATGAGGACTAACTATAGCCCTGCTGAAAGCTTTCACGCAGCTTTTGACGAATTCGCAGCAGGCGCATTTTGATCGAGGCTTTGCTGGTATGTTGTTCTTCTGCGATTTCTGCGCAGGGATACCCTTCTTCATAATGCTTCATGAGCAGATGCAGTTCATAGGAAGTCAGATTTTTGGCTAATTCTGGATAAAAATCCAGACGGGAGATGATTTCTTCTTCGTAGTCTTGTCCGTCTTCCAGCGTATTGGCAAGTGCATCGAGTTCTTCATAGGACAGCGCATCTTCTAAATGGTGCAGCATGCGATAGCGAGCGGTACGATAGAGCCATTGCTGAATCTGCGTATGTTCGTAAAGCTCCTCGGCTTTTTCGTAGGCGAGCAGAAACGTATCCTGAACGATATCATATGCCAGATTTTTATCAGGACAGACCTGTTTGATATACTGATACAGTGGTTTGTAATATTTTTGCGAAATTAATAGTATGAATTCTTCAGGGGTCATACTTCTACCTCATCGGGAAAATCGTCTGGTTCTTTTGCGGGATACGAAATCGAGGCCTCAGCTTCTTCTGTCGAGGCAGAAGGCTCCTGAGTCAGGGTGTTCAAAAAACACAGTACCTGCTGTTTTTGTTTGGGATTTAGACATTGAAACAAATGCAGGGCATGCAGATCCTGTTTGGATAATTGCATAAAATCGGAATCGTCCGATAACAAGACCGATAATGAAATATCGAAAGCCTTGCACAGCTTTTCCAGAGAAGGAAGTGCAGGAACCTGATTTTTTCGATACCAGGCGTGAATGGTACTTTGCGGGATCTCTGCCTTTTTGCTTAATTCATATTCCGTCCAGTTTCGCTCCAGGCGCATGGTTTCAATCCGTTTTAAGATATCGATCATGAAAAGCTCCTGTTCTTCCCTTAGAGGTTATATGGTAAAAGAATTGCGGTAGAAAATAGAAGCTACAAGCTGCAAATTGCAACGTATAAAATACAAAATACAAAATACAATTCTATGCTCACTGTCTAAGGGAATCAAATAAAAATAATCTTAGTGAAATCCATCTCCGAATTTAATGATTTTCCACGTTAGAATACTACATAAAAAGTAAGAAACTGCGGGAAAAAGAAGAAAATTGAAGGCTATTTTCGGAATGATTACTGAAAGTAATTTTGCTAAAAAACAAAGAGTCAGAAAATCAGATAGTGTTTGACCGTATTGCAGAAATATGATAAACTATTTCTAAATAAAAACGTATGGCAGAACCTGAAGGAAAGAGGCACTGAGCGGGATGTAAGATTCAGACCGGAACAGTCATCTAACTGGAAGCAGAAGCTAGGGATTAATACGATACATCGACTTTGACAGCAAGGTGATTTCCGAGCGGGAACAGTCGCGGTACAACACAGAGTTATGGAGGGACTTCTCTATTGTGCAGCGCCTTGTGCAGAGGCGGTGGGTCAAAGAGGAGTTCTTTTTATGTTAAAAATAGCGATTTATGGAAAAGGCGGAATTGGAAAATCTACCGTAACCAGTAATCTGGCAGCAGCATTTGCCGTGTTAGGAAAAAAGGTCATTCAGATTGGCTGTGACCCGAAAGCAGATTCGACGATCAATCTGTTGGGAGGTGTTCCGTTAAAACCGGTCATGAATTATATGCGGGAGTTTGATGAAGACCCGGAACGAATTGAAGATATTGCAAAACGGGGATTTGGTGATGTACTTTGCATCGAAACCGGCGGTCCGACTCCGGGACTGGGCTGTGCAGGACGTGGAATCATTGCAACCTTTAATCTATTGGAAGATTTGGAATTGTTTGAAACCTGTCAGCCGGATGTGGTACTTTATGACGTTTTAGGGGACGTAGTTTGTGGAGGATTTGCTGCACCGATCCGGGAAGGATATGCAGAGAAAGTTCTGATCGTAACTTCTGGGGAAAAGATGGCACTTTATGCAGCAAACAATATTAACAGTGCGGTGAAAAATTTTGAAGACCGCAGCTATGCAAAGGTATTTGGCATCATTATGAACCGGCGCAATGTGGAGCAGGAAGAAGAAAAGGTACGTGCTTTTGCGGATTCTGTAGGACTTCCGATCGTAGGGGATATTCCCAGAGATCATGATATCAATCGTTTTGAAGATATGGGCAAGACCGTAATTGAAGGAAATCCGGAACTGCCGATCAGCAAGCGCTTTCTGGATCTGGCGAAGATGCTTCTGGAAACCGAGAAGGAAGCGGATGAAGATCAGGATAACCAATAAGAAAGGAAGAAACCGATGAAAAGAGAGCCGTATTCCATTACTGCCAGCGAGCTGGCACAGGCTGGAAAAGACCAGATTCCGCCTGAATTAATCAGTAATACCCATTTAATCTATAGTTCACCGGCTACACTGGCCTTTAATTCGCCTGGCGCACAGGGCTTTGGAGTGAAGCGCGCCGGTCTTGCAATCCCTGGTTCAGTTATGTTGTTAGTCGCACCGGGCTGCTGCGGACGTAATACGACCCTGCTGGCGTCGATGCCGGAGTACCAGAATCGTTTCTTTTATTTAATGATGGATGAAACGGATATTGTAACAGGCAGACATTTAAAGCAGATTCCCCAGGCGGTAAAAGAAATCTGTGAATCCCTTCCGCAGATGCCGTCCGTTGTGATGATCTGTTTAACATGCGTAGATGCTTTGCTGGGAACAGATATGGAACGTGTCTGTCGAAAAGCGATGAAAGAAGTGGAAATTCCCGTTTTGCCGTGTTATATGTATGCGCTGACACGAGAAGGACGCAAGCCGCCGATGGTTCATGTGCGTCAGTCCATCTATTCGTTGCTGGAACCGAAAAAGAAACAGCCCGCTGTTGTCAATCTGTTGGGATTTTTTGCACATTTGATCGATGACTGCGAATTGTATGAATTGCTCAAACAAATGGGAATTCAGAAAACCTATGAGATTTCCAGATGTCAGGATTATGAAGAATATCAGCAGATGGCATCGGCGAATTTTAATCTGATCTTAAATCCAGAGGCACGTTTTGCTGCGCAGGATATGCAGAAACGTCTGGAGATTCCTTCCATTGAACTGACCCGTTTGTATCAGCTTGATAAGATTCAGAAACAATATCATATTTTTGCGGGAGCACTGGGAACGAAGATTGAGGATCAGGCATATTACGATGCCGCAGAGGAAGCCATTGCAGCCTTTCGCAGCGCGTATCCAGACACTGTCTTTTCTGTGGGAGAAGGATGCAATGCCGATCCGTTTGAATTGTCACTGGCATTGCTGCGTTATGGTTTTCAGGTGGCTGAGATTTTTGGAAATCCGGCAGCAGAAAATTTTGTATACATTAAGAAAATTGCGCAGTTAAGCCCGCAAACACGGATTTATTCGAATTTGGAACCGACAATGCTGTACTATGAATGCAGCGAAGAATTTGCTCACATTACGATTGGAAGGGATGCGGCATATTATCATCCGGATTGTCCAAACGTTGAGTGGAGTGAAGATGTTCAGCCATTTGGCTATGCTGGCGTGAAATTGCTGTTTGAGCAGCTGCTTCTGGCGCGTCAGGGAAAGGAGGGTGCAGTATGAAAGGGTTAAGAAAGTATCTGGCACCTTTTGCACCAGATCAATCCGGCGCTTCGGCTGTATTGAGCGATCTGGATGGGATTGTTGTAATCTGTGATGCCGGTGGCTGTGCTGGTAATATTTGTGGATTTGATGAACCGCGCTGGTTTACGAAAAAAAGTGCGATTTTCAGTGCCGGTCTGCGAGATATGGATGCGATTTTGGGACGGGATGATCGTCTGGTAGAAAAACTCGCACAAACCGCAAAGAAGATTGATGCGAAATTTGCAGCGGTTATTGGAACACCGGTACCGGCTGTCATTGGAACGGATTATCATGCATTAAAGCGTTTGGCTGAAAAGAAAATCGACCTTCCTATATTAACGGTAGATGCAAATGGGATGGAGCTTTACGATGTGGGCGAAGAAAAGACCTGGGAAAGCTTGTTCCGCTGTTTTGCAAAAGAGGATCTTCCGACAGAACCTGGAAAAATTGCTTTAATCGGTGCAACTCCGCTGGAAATCCACAGTATGCAGGCACCTGAAGAAATGAAACAGGCTTTGCAGGCACAGGGCTGGAAGCAGGTTGTCTGTTACAGTATGGGGGATGGGATCGAAGCCATTCGTCAAGCCTCCTCCGTTGAAAAAAATCTTGTAATTGCACCTGCTGGTCTGAAAGCGGCTCAGTATTTGCAGAAGAAATTTGGAACGCCGTATGAAGTAGCCTATCCGCTGGCAGGAGAGATTCTAGCAAAGCAGCTGGAAAAACAGGGCATGACGGTAAAGGATTTGATTGGAAAGAAAATCCTGATCATGCATCAGCAGGTTTTAGCCAATTCCATCCGGCAGGAAATTCAGAAAGCCGTTTGTGCGGCCGCAGAGGAAGCCGGCACAGCATGCAAAGCAGAGGGATGTGCAGATGGAATGACTTCGGCTGATGTGGAGAAACATGCAAACACAGCAGAACATGCAGAGACTGTTTGTATCGTGGCATCATGGTTTATGTTGAAAAAAGAGCTGCGGAAAGACGGAGATGTGCATTTGAGTGAAGAAGATCAGTATGCAGAGTTGATTCGTGAAGGTGGATACGATGTGATTCTTGGCGATACGATTTTGCAAAGCGCCGTTTCCGATTCTGCTGGAATTTTTGTAGATCTGCCTCATTTTGCCGTTTCAGGAAAGGTGTAATGCGTATGGAGAAAGACAAAAAGGTACTGGCTCGTGTGTATGGAATTGTACAGGGGGTTGGTTTTCGTCCGACTGTCAGCCGGCACGCAGCGCGCTGTCAGGTACGCGGCAGTGTCTGTAATAAAGGGCCTTATGTCGAGATTAAGGCGCAGGGAAATGCAGAAGCAGTGAATGCATTTTTACATGCCGTTGAATTTGAGCCGCCGGAGCGTTCCTCTATTCTGAAAATGGATGTCTATCCGCTGGACGATTCGGAAGAATTTTCAACGTTTGAAATCATAGAAAGTGAAAAAATTCAAGGTGACATCTTTGTTTCACCGGATATAGCGACTTGTCCGCGCTGTAAAAAAGAACTGTTTGATCCCAATGACCGGCGTTATCTGCATCCATTTATCAATTGTACCTGCTGCGGCCCCCGTTTGACAATTCTGGATTCAATGCCTTATGACCGGGTTCGGACCAGCATGGGAGAATTTCCGATGTGTCCTTCCTGTGAGTATGAGTATACACATGCAGAGACGAGACGTTACGATGCACAGCCAGTTTGCTGCAATGCGTGTGGTCCGGAAGTGTATCTGCTGTTTGGAAAAGGACAGGAACGGGAACCGGTTCCGGCGATGCGAACTCGGAAAGATTCTGGAAAGAAAGAACATCCGACCGAGAATACAGTTTTGGAACGAGACAGAAGAAATGTGCATGGTAACGCACATACGATCCGTGGGCGAGAAGCACTGATTCGGACACGGGAAGTCATTTTAGCCGGTGGAATTGCAGCCATTAAAGGAATCGGAGGCTTCCATTTATGTTGTGATGCAGGAAATCAGCAGGCGGTGGAACGGCTGCGGAGACTGAAAACGCGTCCTGCAAAGCCATTTGCTGTGATGATGCGGGATTTGGATGCAGTGAAACGAGAATGTCAGGTGACAAAGGAGCAGTTAGAAATCCTGGATGGTCATCAAAAACCGATTATTTTGCTGAAAAAACAAGAAACCGGAACCATTTGTTCTGCTGTAGCACCGGATAATCCGAAGATTGGAGTCATGCTTCCCTATGCTCCGGTTCAGATGCTGCTCTTTACTTATGACGATGGTTTGGAAATGCCGGATTGTCTGGTTATGACCAGTGGAAATTCCTCCGGTGCTCCGATTTGTCGGGATGATGCAGATGCGTTGTCGGAATTGTCCTCGATGTGTGATGTAATTCTTTCCCATGATCGTCTGATCCGTTTGCGGGCGGATGATTCGGTTATGGATTTTTATAGAGGAAAACCGTATATGATTCGCCGTTCCCGTGGATATGCACCGCTTCCTTTTATGACTTCTGCTGGATTCCAGGGAGAAGTACTGGCAGTAGGCGGCGAATTGAAAAATACATTTTGTATTGGCAAAAATGATCTATTTTATCCGTCCCCTTATATCGGCGATATGGAAGATCTGCGGACGGTAAAAGCACTGAAAGAATCCATCACGCGAATGGAAGGGCTTCTGGAAGCGTCTCCGTCGGTTGTTGCCTGTGATCTGCATCCGAAGTACAACACCACGTATGTTGCGCAGGAATTAGGGCTGCCCGTGATACCGGTACAGCACCATTATGCTCATATTGTATCGTGTATGGCAGAAAATGATTACGCCGATTCGGTCATCGGTATTTCCTTTGACGGAACTGGATATGGAACCGACGGCACGATCTGGGGCGGTGAGATTTTAAGAGCAGATTATTCTGGATTTGAGCGCATCGGTCATATTCAGCCTTTCTTACAGGCAGGTGGTGATGCTTCGGCAAAAGAAGGCTGGCGTATTGCCGTATCGCTTTTGCATCATATCGAGGAGAATCCGGAAAGGGCATTGGAAAAGATTCAGAAGCTGAATTTGTGTGACGCACAAAATGCTAAAGTACAATTTACGATGCTGGAAAAACGGATCAATGCCGTTCCGTCTACGAGTGCCGGTCGGTTATTTGATGCGGTCAGTGCAATCCTGCAGGTGCGGAAACGTTCCACTTTTGAAGGGGAAGCATCGACGGCACTGGAATTTTTGGCAGAAGCGTATGAAGATACTTTGCTTGCACAGGGACAGAAGCCGCTGGAAGAACTTTCCAAAGGAGAGACTTTACCATTGCAAAAGCTGCGGGATTGGAAGATGACCTTATGGAACGAAGAAAAAACTATAACAACAGAAAATGTTGCAGCAACAGAAGATTCTCAAGAAAAAATGCCTGCGATTTTACTGCCGACTATGCAGTTGGTACAGAAAATCACAGATGCCTGTTTACAGGGAGTCGATACGGGTCTGTTGGCCTACTGGTTCCATGAACGATTGGCAGAGATGGTGCGCTTGGCTTGTATTCAGGCAAGAGAATACGAGCAGATCCAGACAGTCGCGTTAAGTGGTGGTGTATATCAAAATCAGCTGCTTGTTCGCCTGTGTTGTGAAAAACTGGAACAAGAAGGTTTTCGGGTGTTAACGCACAGCTTATTGCCGCCAAATGACGGCGGAATCGCTTTGGGACAGGCCGTTGCAGCGATGCAAAGGTTACAACAGCAAAAGCAGAATATAGATGCTGAAAAATAAAAGAAAGAAAATCATGAGAGCAAAAAGAGTTTGAAAAATGAGATAGAAAGGGAGTATAGGTATGTGTGTTGGATTACCGGCTAAAGTAGTTTCTTTAAAAAATGGTATGGCAGTTGTAGATGCTTCGGGCGCAAAACGTGAGGTTTCCGCTGAGTTATTAGATGAATTGGAACCGGGCGATTATGTGATGGTTCATGCAGGCATTGCGATTGCAAAGATTACCGAAGAAGACGAGGGTGAAACAGATCGGATCATGGAGGGATTGTAGATGGAAGAAGCAGGAAAAAAATCAGCGAGAGAGATCATCGAATCGTATGATGGTCCGAAATTGCGGATCATGGAAGTTTGTGGAACCCATACACATGAAATTTTTCGATTGGGAATTCGCAAGATCTTATCGCCGCAGATTGAGTTGATTTCCGGTCCAGGATGTCCTGTCTGCGTGACACCGGTCGGCTTTATTGACGAGGCTGTGATGCTGGCATTGGAGCATCATGCAACGATTTGTACATTTGGGGATCTGGTTCGTGTGCCGGGAACGAAAAAAAGTCTGGCAGCAGCACGTTCCGAAGGAGCGAAAATTCAGATTGTTTATACACCGTTAGATGCAGTTGTATATGCAGAGGCACATCCGGAAGAAGAAGTGGTGTTTCTTGCAGTCGGCTTTGAGACCACAACACCGGCGAGCTGCCTGGCATTAAAAAAGGCAATTGACGCAGGGCTTTCGAATTTTTCACTGTTGACGGCTAATAAAACGATGCCGAGTGCGTATCGGACGCTGAAAGGCAGTGCAGATGCCTTTTTATATCCTGGACATGTCAATGCCATTACGGGAACGGCGCTGTGTGAGCAGCTGGCAAAGGAAGGAATCAGCGGTGTTGTAACTGGATTTACAGCAAAAGAAATCATGACAGCGTTGGCTGTAACCATCACACGCTTACAGGAAGGCGGCAATTTCTTTGAAAATTGTTATCCTCGTGTAGTAACACAGACCGGCAGTAAAGCGGCACAGGCGATGGTAGACGAATTTATGGAATCCTGTGATTCCGAGTGGAGAGGTCTTGGTGTGATTCCGGATTCTGGTTTGAAGTTAAAAGCCAAATACCAGGATTACGATGCCAGAATTCATTTTCAGCTGCCGCCGATCCAGGGCAAAGCAAATCCGGCTTGTCGCTGTGGAGAGGTGCTGCAGGGAAAATGCAAACCGTCAGATTGTAAAATTTTTGGAAAGGGATGTACACCGCTGCACCCGGTAGGTGCCTGCATGGTTTCCAGTGAAGGTGCATGTTCCGCATATTATCAGTATGGAGGGGTAGATCATGAGTAAAACAGTAACATTAGCACATGGAGCAGGAGGCCGTCAGACTTCCGAATTGATCGATCAAGTCTTTAAAGCACATTTTGCAAATCCCGATCTGACATCGGATGATGCAGCCGTACTTTCTGTAGAAGGCGGAAAGCTGGCCTTTACAACCGATGGATTTATTGTATCCCCGGCAGAATTTCCGGGCGGCAACATTGGCAAATTAAGTATCTGCGGAACCGTTAACGATCTGGCCTGTATGGGTGCAAAACCGCTGTATTTATCCTGTGCCTTTGTCATTGAAGAAGGATTTCCGATGGATAAACTGGAAGAAATTGCAGCTGCAATGGAAAAAACAGCAGCAGAGGCCGGCGTAAAGATCGTAGCAGGTGATACCAAAGTCGCAGGAAAAGGTCAGGTAGACGGTGTTTTCATTACCACAACCGGTATCGGTCAGATTCAGGAAGGAGTCTGTACTTCCGGTTTTCAGGCAAAACCCGGTGATGCCGTTTTAGTCAGCGGAGATGTTGGCCGTCATGGATGTACGATTTTATTAGCAAGAAATGAATTTGGAATCGAAGCGGATGTCACAAGTGACTGCGCACCGCTTTGGGGAACCGTTCAGTCGATGCTGGAGACTACAAAGGATATTCATGTAATCCGCGATGCGACCAGAGGCGGCGTTGGTACGGTATTATATGAAATCGCAGAACAGAGTAAGGTCGGAATCCGTCTGAATGCACCGGATATTCCCGTGGCCGACGGTGTGAAAGGTGTTTGCGGAATGTTAGGACTGGAGCCTCTTTATCTTGCCTGTGAAGGTCGTCTGGTCATTTTTGCACCGAAGGAAGTAGCACCGGCACTGTTGGAAACTCTGCGCAAAGGCAAGTATTCAGCAGATGCAGCGATTATTGGAGAAGTCACTGAGGAAATGCCCGGCCGTGTTATGATGAAAACGGAAATTGGTGCAGAAACCCTTCTGCCTCCTCCGGGTGGTGAATTACTGCCTCGTATTTGCTAAAAAAAGTATTGTATGGGCAATTGCGAAATGATGTAAGAGAAATGATTGCAGCATGATGCAGATGCAAAGATGTAGAAATTATAGAAGATAGAACTTGGATGATATAGAATTTCAACAATATAGAAGTTGAATGATCAGCAGATATAATTTTACTAATATAGAAATTGGATATTCAGAAGATATGATTCGAGTGATATAGAAACTAAAAAATCAGAAGAGATAGAAGTCGGAATGAAATCTACGTGGAAGATTGAAAAACACGTACGATTTTGTTCCGGCTTTTTTTGTACTGCGGCTGTCTGAAAAGAAGTTTGGCGAGTTTGCCAGAACGACTATTTCGTGGAAATCTTTGGCGATTTGGGCAAAGTCGTTACTTTTCAAGAATAAAATTTACAATTTTTCTAATTTTTGATTGCAATTGTGTAAAAAAGTTGGTATTATGTTTGTAACTTTACTAGGGCTCCGCTTTAAAGTGTGGCTCTGCTAAAGTGCAGAATCGCAAATCTGCACGATTAATTCTCTGCATAACTGCAGAAAACAGGAGGAATGTAATATGAAGAAAAAGCTATTTAGTCTCGTTCTGGCACTGGCTCTTGCTGTCAGTTGTTTTACAGCCTGTGGCGGAAACTCAGATGAATCAGCAGCAGGTGAAAACAAGGGCTCAGGTGATATGCCCGTTGTAAAGATCGGTATTTTTGAGCCGGCATCTGGTGATAATGGTGCAGGCGGTAAGCAGGAAGCACTCGGTGTTCAGTATGCAAACACCGTTCAGCCGACTGTTGACATTGCTGGTACAACCTATCAGGTAGAACTGGTTTCAGCAGATAACCAGTCTTCCAACGACAAGGCACCTTCCGCTGCACAGACTTTGATCAGTAAAGGCGTATCCATTGTTTTAGGTTCTTATGGTTCTGGTGTTTCAATTGCTGCATCGGATATTTTCGGTGATGCAGGAATGCCGGCAATGGGTATTACCTGTACCAACCCGCAGGTAACCGCAGGCAACGACCACTATTTCAGAATCTGCTTCCTGGATCCTTTCCAGGGTACCGTTCTTGCAAACTTTGCAAAGGATGAGTGCAAAGCAACAAAAGCTTATTGTCTGGCAAAACTGGGTGATGACTACTCAGTTGGTTTATGTAATTACTTTGTACAGGCATTTGGCGAAGAAAACTGTGTATACGAAACATTCCCGGAAGGAACTTCCGATTTCAGCGCATATGTTGCAAATGCAAAGAAAGAAGGCTGTAATGTCTTCTATGCACCTGTATCGATCGAAGCAGCTGCTCTGATCATTGACCAGGCTTCCGCACAGAATATCGGCATGCCGATGCTTGCAGGCGATACTTGGGATTCCAACGTTGTCGTAGCAGCAGCAGCAGGCAAAGACCTGGATATTTATGTTACAACCTTCTACCAGGAAGGCGGTAATGAAGACTTTGATAATGGTATCAAAGAATACATCAACAACGATGCAACTGCAAAAGCAAACAACGGCGGCAATGACATGATCGCTGCTGTATCTGCAATGGGTTACGATGGTTATTTTGTAGCACTGGAAGCACTGAAAGCAGCTGGCTCTACAGACCCCGCAGCAGTTATGGAAGCTCTTGGCGACGTTACTTATGAAGGTGTAACCGGCCATATCGAATTTGATGATGTAAACGGCGATGCGATTCGTGATGCAGCTTATGTAAAGAAATGCAACACCGAAACAAGTGCATGGGATTTTGTAGCTGTTCAGAAAGCTGAGTAAGAAATCCGAAATTGATATCATGGATGGAAGCGTCCATTCAGAGATATCTCAGATCAAGAATCGCGCGGGGGGATTTCATCCCTCCGCTTGTTTTACGCGAGTAATGAGTCAAAGCCTTATTTGCATAAAAGAGGGGAGTATCCTGTGATCTGCGAGTATAGGCAGGATTGTGGCAAGGTGCAGTACGTAATGCACAGCACAAAACAGAATAATCACAGGTCTTCGAGTTGAGGGACGTTTGTCCTGGCATCATGAAGAATCATTTAAAAATCATAAGAAATAAAAAGGAAATTTACAAAGCGTATTCCTTTACGTTTGAAAAAATATAGAGTAGGGAGGTCCCTTATGGACGCAATCCAGAATTTTTTGCCGTACATACTTTCCGGTATTTCGGTTGGAGGTCAGTATGCGCTGATCGCGATCGGTTATACGATGGTCTATGGTATCCTGCGTCTGATCAACTTCGCACATGGCGATGTTTTTATGGTCGCGGGCTTGTTAATGGTTTATCTTTCTACCGTACTTCCGATATACATCGCGCTGCCGCTTGTTATTGTGATTACGGTTGTATTAGGTTTTGTAATTGAAAAAGTTGCATATAAACCGCTGCGTAATGCGCCGCGTATGTCGGTTATGATCTCAGCCATCGGTGTCAGCTATTTGCTGCAGAATATGGCATTATATATTACCGGCGGTCTGAATCAGAATTATCCGTCGATTCCGTGGATTTCCGATCCTGTTACGGTTTTTGGCGCAACGACCAAACGTGTTACCCTGATTACACCGGTACTGGTTCTGGTACTGGTTGCTGCATTGGTATGGCTGATCAATCATACAAAGATCGGTATGGCGATGCGGGCTGTTTCCAAAGACTTTGAAACCAGCTGTTTGATGGGAATTAAGATCAATAAAGTCATTTCTGTAACCTTTATCATCGGTTCTTTCTTAGCAGCAGTCGGTTCTGCGCTGTACTTTTCAAATTATCCTGGTGTTACGCCGACGGCGGGTTCTATGCCAGGTCTGAAAGCTTTCGTTGCTGCCGTATTTGGCGGAATTGGTTCGATTCCCGGTGCTGTGATCGGTGCCTTTATCATCGGTATTTGCGAAAATCTCATCAAGGGAGTAGGATTGACTACGTTCTCAGATGCATTTACATTCGTATTGCTTATTATCATTCTCGTTGTAAAGCCTACTGGTCTTTTCGGTGAGAAAGCAACAGATAAGGTGTAAGGGGGAATCATCATGGCAAAGACAAAAAAGACATCTCTTTGGATTACAGTGGCAGCATTGCTTGTGATGTTTGCTGCGGTTATCCTGTTAGAACATAGTATTCCTGCAACATCTTCCTGGGCGATGCTCCTGACGGTAATCAAAAAAGGTTCTGTATATGCGCTGGTAGCCGTTTCGATGAACCTGTTAAATGGTTTTACCGGTCTGTTTTCATTAGGACAGGCAGGATTTATGCTGTTAGGTGCATATACCTATGCGATTTTCACCATTCCGGTAGAAAGCCGTGCAGGTGTTTATCAGTATTTTGACGGCGGTTTGATTCAATTTACCATTCCCTGGCCGATCGCTTTGATCTTAGCCGGAGTGGTCGCAGCATTTTTTGCATTTTTCATTGGTCTGCCCGTACTTCGTCTGAAAAGTGATTATCTTGCGATCGCGACACTCGGTTTTGCGGAAATTATCCGTGCAATCTGCCAGTGGGATAATCTGGGACCGATCACCAATGGTTCCAATGTATTGAAAGGATATGTTCGTTTTAATTCCTTTAAGATCGGTACGATCAGCCTTTCTACCTTTGCGCCGGTTGCAATTGTAACACTTTGTATCGCTCTGATCGTAATGCTGATCAATTCTTCCTATGGACGTGCATTTAAGGCAATCCGGGAAGATGAAATCGCAGCCGAAGCAATGGGAATTAACTTGTTTAAGCATAAACAGCTGGCATTTTGCATCAGTTCCTTCTTTGCAGGAATCGGCGGTGCACTGTTAGCAATGTTTGCCGGTACTGTACAGGCTGGTCAGTTTAAAGTTGCGATGACCTATGAATTGCTGTTGATCGTGGTGATCGGTGGTATCGGTTCTGTATCTGGCTCGGTTCTGGCATCATTTTTATTTATCGCCTGCTCTGAATGGTGGTTAAGAGGTCTGGATTCCGGTACATTCCTGGGAATTACAGCACCCAATTTATTCCGAAATGGCTTCCGTTTAGTGGTATTTTCCGTAATTATTATGATCTTCGTTCTGTTTTTCCGGAAAGGTATTATGGGAACGAATGAACTGCCGGATGTCATACGAAAGATTAAGGCCAAGATAACAGCCGGTAAAAAGAAGGAGGCGTCGAAATGAGTGAAACAGTACTTCATTTAGAGCATGTTACCATGCAGTTTGGCGGCGTCGTTGCGGTAAATGATCTGAATCTGGATGTAAACCGAGGCGAAATCGTGGCGCTGATCGGACCAAACGGTGCTGGAAAAACAACAGCATTTAACTGTATTACCGGAGTCTATGAACCGACCAATGGTCGTGTGGATTTTGCCGGAGCACCGATGATCTGCAACCATCCGCAGGGAAAGATGAAAAAGCTTTACGCAGGGGAAGAAGCGTCCTTGTATACGGGACAGAAAGTGCTCAATCCGACACCGGATAAGATTACAAAATTGGGAATTGCCCGTACCTTTCAGAATATTCGCCTGTTTTCAGCACTGACTGTATTTGAAAATGTATTAATCGCTAAGCATATGCGTGCCAAACAGAATTTCCTTTCTGCAACATTTCGTCTGAATCATAAGGAAGAACAGAGGATGCGGGAAGAAGCTATGGCACTTTTGGAAGAACAAAATATGCTGCATCTGAAAGATGAGATTGCAGGAAGTCTGCCGTATGGTATTCAGCGTCGGCTGGAAATTGCCCGTGCATTAGCAACAGATCCGCAGCTTTTGCTTTTAGATGAGCCTGCTGCTGGTATGAACCCGCAGGAAACCCAGGAACTGACAGAATTTATTCAGGAAATTCGCGATAAATATCAGTTGACGGTATTTATGATCGAGCATCATATGGATCTGGTCATGCAGATTTCCGACAGGATTTATGTTTTGGATTTCGGTAAATTAATTGCAGAAGGTACACCGGATGAAATTCAGAACAATCAGCATGTAATCGACGCATATCTGGGGGTGGATGACAATGAGTAATATTCTGGAAATCAAAGATCTCGTCGTTTCCTACGGCGGAATCGAAGCGGTAAAAGGAATTTCAATGGAAGTTCCGGAAGGAAAGATTGTAACACTGATCGGTGCAAATGGAGCCGGAAAGTCAACCACTTTAAAATCCATTGCCGGATTAGTTAAGCCCAAAAGTGCATCCATTCTTTTTAACGGTGAAGAACTGGCTGGAAAAACCAGTGATCAGATCGTTTCAAAAGGAATTACCTTAGTGCCGGAAGGTCGTCGGGTATTTCCGAACCTGACGGTTTTAGAAAATCTGAAAATCGGCGGTTATTTGCGAAAAGACAATTTAACACCGGATATTGAGTATGTGTATGAGCTGTTTCCGCGTTTAAAAGAACGTGCATGGCAGCTGGCCGGAACGCTTTCCGGCGGTGAACAGCAGATGCTGGCAGTAGGCCGTGCGCTGATGTCCAAACCGAAAGTCATTATGATGGACGAGCCGTCGTTAGGACTGGCCCCCCTTGTTGTAAAGGATATTTTTAATATCATCCGTACGATCAATGAACAGGGAATCACAGTGCTTCTGATCGAACAGAATGCGAATATGGCATTGAAAATTGCGCATGTTGGCTACGTAATGGAAACAGGCCGCATCACAATGACCGGTTCTGGTGCTTCTTTATTGGAGAATGAAACGATCAAAGAAGCTTATTTGGGAAAGAAAAAGAAAAATTAAAGCAAGCAAAGAATCGAAAAAAAGAAAATTATGAAAGAAAGGGTTTTGGGAGAAATAAACCAAACCCTGGAAAAACGGCATTCGCTGGAAATTGTTCTGGCAGTGCCGTTTTTTTTGTAAAAAAGCGAATTCTGTTTGTGAATCAGCGAAAAGTATGATAAACTACGAGCAAATAGTAGAAGCTGTAATAAACTACAGACAAATAGTAGAAACTGTGATAAAATACTGATAAATAGTGGGAGTTGTGATAAGCTGCCGATAAAATTTGCAGAAAAAGACGATTAGAAAGGGATGCGATAAATGAAAGAACGATCAAAAACAAAAATCATAGGACTTGTTTTAGTCCTGATCCAATTGCTTGTAAGTGCTATGGTATCGATTCAGTTTTGGAAAATGGGATTTTTACCGACAAGATATTGGAGTTTGATTACCGGTGTGTTGCTGGTGCTGTTTTTATGCACCTTGCTGCTGCAATTTGTGAATAAAATTCATTGGATTGGAAAAATCCTTTCGGTTTTGATCAGTGCAGCGTTGATTTTTGGCTTTGTTTATGTAAATCAAACCCATCAGACATTAAAGGATATTACGAAAAAGACTTCTATTGAAAAAGAGCAGATTCTGGTTGTAGTTCAAAAAGACCATGCAGCGCAGACGTTGTTGGATCTCAAAGAAGCTTCCTGGGGTGTTCAGTATGCAGATGATGTGGAACTGATGGGAAAAGCAGTCGATGCGGTGACGGAAAAGTTGGGAAATTCCTTTACGCTGACTGCATTTGATAATTACAGTGCCTTGTATCCGGCGCTGATGGATGGCGGAATTGATGCCATGATCTTAAATTCTTCTTATCTGGATTTGATCGATGAATTAACAGCAGAAGAAGAGGGCTATTATTTCTCCAATGAAATCCGGATTATTGAAAGACTTGAATTTGAAACGGAAAAAGCGGTCGAAGCAGATGCGAAAGAGCGGGAAGATTTTGATATTACCAAGGATCCGTTTATCGTTTATGTCAGCGGAATTGATACGTATGGGGATATTTCTACTAGAAGCCGTTCCGATGTAAATATTTTGATGGCAGTTAATCCTGTGACGCGACAGATTTTGCTGCTGACAACCCCTCGTGATGCCTATGTTGTGATTCCGGGAATTTCCGGAAATCAGAAGGATAAGCTGACACATGCTGGTATTTACGGAGTAGAAAAATCCATCGATACGCTGGATGCCATCTATGATATGGAAATTGATTATTATGCCCGCGTGAATTTCAACTCTCTGATTCGGATCGTAGATGCCTTAGGCGGTGTAGATGTGTATTCTGCAAATGCCTTTACCGTCGGAGATGTTACTTATCAGCAAGGTTATAATACATTAAATGGAGAAGAAGCACTGACCTTTTCCAGAGAGCGTTATGCGCTGGCAGATGGTGATAATCAGCGTGGCCGCAATCAGATGGAAGTCATCAAAGGCATTGTCAATAAAGCAACATCTCCTGCGATTTTAACCGGTTTCCAAGAGATTTTAGAGGAAGTCTCGGATCAGGTGCAGACCAGTATGCCGGCAGAAGATTTATATGCTTTGGTGAAAATGCAGCTGGGAGATATGCAGTCCTGGGAGATGTTTTCATTTGACACGAAGGCAACCGGAAGCCGGGAATATTGTTACTCCTATACCGGAAAAAGCCTGTATGTCGCAAACCTGCAGAAGTCTTCAATCGCACAGGCAAAGCAGTTGCTTGAAACGATCCTGAGCGGCGGTCGTATTTCCGAAGCGGATGTAGCACAGTAGAGGAAACGGGAATTGGTAGTCGGAAAAAAGCAAAAAATATGCCAAAGCGACCATGATTTTGTAAAATATTGACAAAAAAAGGTGCATATGCTATTACATGCATGTAATAGTAATCATGCATGTAATAGTAATCATGCATGTAATAGTAATCATGCATGTAATAGTAATC
>CAZTHP010000019.1:33494-34344 GCA_964613155.1 uncultured Lachnospiraceae bacterium
ATGTATCAAATCAAGTACTTATTTATAAGCTAAGAGGGAATTTCGGTGAGATTCCGGAACGATCCCGTCACTGTAATGGGGAGCCAAGTCATGAGTGCCACTGACAACGTAATTTTTGTTGGGAAGGCGGCAAGGCGTTGAACCTAGTCAGGAGACCTGCTTGATGGATACACAAACCTACGGTGAATAGGCTCTTGGTAATTTTATTCAATTGATGGTAAAATTGCAAGCTGTTCCGTAAGGAACAGCTTTTTTTGTATCACTTTATTCGGCGAGCCGATCCTCTCTATTGAATGATGGCAAACCTTACTCCTCTTTTTCAAATATCGGCTGAACGGCCCTTTTATATAGCCGATATGAATCTCACCAAAAGGTGGTATTGCAGATTCCCCTCACATATTTCTGCAATACCAACTCTTTTGAAAACTCTCGGCAAAAGCATACACGCCCTGAACGTGTATGCTTTTGTTGTGAGGGCGGGTAAATATTCTAAACTTTTATAGTACTATCCATTAGAAATCTTAGATCCAGATAAAGAGCATTTGCATTTGGAACGTCATTCTGAATTTCTGAGAACGGCTGGAACATTTGAGGCAGGCGGCCTTGTTCGAACTGCGATGGGGCGAACAGATCTGTCTGTTAGTATCTCTGGAGGAACTCTATGAAAAAGACAAAGGATTTTGATGGAAAACATTACGCTTATTTTTGTAATAAGGAATGTGAATACTATCCCTGTCACTCAAATGCTGACCCGGATGATTTTAATTGTTTATTTTGTTATTGTCCGCTTTATGTGCTGGGCGATCAGTGCGGCGGAAATTTTATGTATTTGTCAAATGGCTATAAAGAC
>CAZTHP010000020.1:0-32474 GCA_964613155.1 uncultured Lachnospiraceae bacterium
GCTACCTTAACCCACCGTATAAAGCCAGTGGGATTGCGGTAGCCACCTTTTCAAAGACAGCCATAATCCCGCTAATCAACCAGAGAATCTCAACCACTGACTGATACTCCAAAGTCTAAAGCTCGTTGGGTTCTTATATACAGGCACTTTCAAATATCCCCAAAAGAGTATAGGACGAATGAGCTTCTATAAGACTTTTACTATCAACCTTACTATCAACCATTCCTTTGAATGAATGAACAATAGCATTGGGCTCACTCAAAACCTATTTCTATTTTTTCATTTCAAATCGCAATATTACTTAAATTTCTATGTCCTTTTCATCTACTAGTTTCTGGTGAACTACATCGGCAATTGAATAACCGAGGATTCCCGCTTTCTATCCTAAACATGGATTAAATATAGCCTGCTATCCCGCGTACTGATACTTCCCCTGAACAAATCGCCTCTCGCATCCCATTGGCTCTCCGTACCCATAATGCACCCGTTTCATCAATTCCTTCTGCTTCTGCACAAAAAGAATCTGCCTTGCCAACAATCCGCACTTCCCGATTACAATTTACCAAATGTGCATTATAGCATTCCTTTATTCCTGTCAAATTTCCATGCACAAGAAAATCCGCATAATAGTGCTCAAAACTTTGACAAACTGCACCAGCAAGCTGTGCACGGCAAAATGATTTTCCCGCTGCAATGGCTAATGAAGTGGCTTTTCCACAAAGTTCTTCTGGAAATATCTGGTTATTCACATTAATTCCGATTCCAGGCACGATATAGCGGATAACTTCCCCTTCCATGCACATTTCCGTCAAAATCCCGCAAACTTTCTTTCCTTCTATCACCAGGTCATTCGGCCATTTGATCTGCACCGGCAGCCCGGTCACATTTTCAATCGCTTCCCTAACGGCCATTGCCGCAACCAGCGTTACCATAGATGCCTGATAAGGCGAAAAGGTCGGTCTTAAAACAGCAGACATCCAAAGTCCGCAGCCCGCTGGAGAACTCCACGTCCGTCCCAGACGTCCTCGCCCTTGCTTTTGACGGTCGGCAACGACCAGTGTTCCCTCAGGCGCTCCATTTTCCCCCAACGATTTCGCTTCCAAATTTGTAGAATCCAGCACATCATGAAAATATAACATCTTTCCCATCCAACGGGTCTTCATCCAATGTTTCAATGCCTGACTAGATAAATGATCGGTTTCTGCTCTCCCCATTTTGTTCACTTTCCTATTCGATTCCTAATTGTTTCCTGTCTTTCTCTCTGTCCGGCATTTTGATTCCGGTTCTTTTAATCTCTGCCCAGCATTTCGATTCCGGTTCTTTTATCTCCGCCCGGCATTTCGATTCCTTCCCCGTCACGATCCACTCCCAATCATTCTCCTGACAAAGAAGATAGGGACAAAACATTTGCTTGCCCCTATTACACTCTGTGGATTACTCCCATTATTTAAATGCTGACTGCGCTGATAATTGCCAAAATGAAAAAGAAAATGCCTAAAATCAGGACACCGATTCCCGAAACAGGGCGATTTCTCCCTGGACGAATCGCGTTCATCCGCGCATATGCACTGGTAAAATTCAAAACGGAAGCCAGGAAAAAGATAATCGGATAACAATATACATTTTTCATAGGTTTTAAAAATACAATCACTGCTAATACAATAATCGCAAGACAAATTCCAATATGAATAAAATCTACAATCATATTAATCATATGCATACTGTTCTTTTTTCGATTCATACATGAATTCCTTTCATTATCACAGGCTTTTTTATCTGTGAAATCACAGATTTTCTCCATTTACAAAACTACAGGCTTTTCTTATTTGCAAAATTACAGATTTTTCCCGCTTACAAAACTACAGACCTTTCTTATCTGCAAAATTACAAACTTTTCCATCTTATAAGATCACAAGAGGCTTTTCACTTCTGCAAATTACGCTGTTATTCTGCGTCCATCAACGTTGCATACATTACAGCTTTAATCGAATGCATACGGTTTTCTGCTTCATCAAATACAACCGACTGTTCAGATTCAAATACCTCATCGGTTACTTCCATCTCATCAATACCAAATTTCTGGCTGATCTGCGCACCAATCTTTGTCTTCAGATCGTGGAATGCAGGCAGACAATGCATAAAGATCGCATCTTTGGCAGCATTAGCCATACATGCAGCGTTTACCTGATACGGTCCTAACTCGCAAATACGAGTTTCCCATACTTCATCCGGTTCTCCCATGGAAACCCATACATCTGTATAAATAACCTGTGCATCTTTTGTTGCTTTCATCACATCTTCTTCCAGTGTGATCGTTGCACCAGTTTCTGCTGCGATTTCACGGCAAACAGCAACCAGCTCTTCATTCGGGAAATATGCCTTCGGTGCGCAAGCGGTAAAATGCATACCTAATTTTGCACAGGTTACCATCAAAGAATTGCCCATATTATAACGTGCATCGCCCATATAAACGAACTTCACACCCTTTAAGCCACCTAAATGTTCGCGAATTGTCAGCATATCTGCAATCATCTGTGTCGGATGAAATTCATTTGTCAAACCATTCCAAACGGGAACACCTGCGTACTTCGCCAGTTCTTCAACAATTTCCTGTCCATATCCGCGATATTCAATTCCGTCAAACATCCTGCCTAATACTCTAGCTGTATCGGCAATACTTTCTTTCTTACCAATCTGAGAACCGCTGGGATCCAGATATGTACATCCCATTCCCAGATCATAAGCCGCAACTTCAAAAGAACATCTTGTTCTGGTACTGGTCTTTTCAAAAATCAAAGCAATATTCTTGCCTGTCAGACATTTATCAACGATTCCTGCTTTCTTCTGCGCTTTTAATTTAGCAGAAAGATCAATCAAATATTCAATTTCCTCTGGTGTAAAATCAAGAAGCTTTAAAAAATTACGTCCTTTTAAATTCATAGTATCCTCCCTAATCACTACGGCAGCTTCCGTCCCCCTACCGCTGTCCTTTTTCAGTTTCATGCAAGCACAGACCTCGATTCATTTTTAAATGATTCATCGAATATTCATCGACTCATTCCTTAATTCATTCATCGAATATTCATCGACTCATTCTTTAATTCATTCATCGAATATTCATCGACTTATTACTCAATTCATTTCTGAATGATTCCTCATGAAAAAATAAAGTCAGGGTCTGTCGCGTATTAAGGACAAACCCTGATTCAGGTTATCTGTAACTTCCGTTTCTACGGAGTATTATATCAATTTTTTTTTGAAACTTCAACTATAAGTTTCTTATGCAGGATTCTGCATAATTTTGCACCAAAGGCTTATACAGTGAATTTATCCTGCCTTGCTCTTGTCGGTTATCTGCCGCACTTACTGCTCTTTTACAACTTCTGCGACCGATTTTGCCAGACCTGCAACTCCCTGGATTTCAGAAGGAATGATGATCTTGGTTGCTTTTCCATCTGCTGCTTTTTCAAATGCTTCCAGACTCTTTAAGCGAAGAACTGCTTCATCTGCACCTGCTTCTTTCAAAAGCCGGATACCTTCTGCCGTTGCCTTCTGTACTTTTAAGATTGCTTCCGCTTCACCTTCTGATTCACGGATACGTTTTTCCTTTTCTGCTTCTGCACGAAGGATTGCTGCCTGTTTCTCAGCTTCTGCTGCAAGAATTGCCTGTTCTTTCAAACCTTCTGCAACTAATACGGTTGATTTCTTTTCCCCTTCTGCCTGCAGAATCTTTTCACGACGTTCACGTTCTGCTTTCATCTGTTTTTCCATGGAATCCTGAATTTCTCTCGGAGGAATGATGTTCTTCAGCTCAACACGATTCACTTTGATTCCCCAAGGGTCAGTTGCTTCATCCAAAGCAGCACGCATATGCGTATTGATCAGTTCGCGAGAGGTTAAGGTCTGATCCAGCTCCAGATCACCAATAATATTACGAAGTGTGGTCGCTGTCAGATTTTCAATTGCCATTAAAGGATTTTCTACACCATATGCAAACAGCTTCGGATCGGTAATCTGAAAAAATACGACCGTATCAATCTGCATGGTAACATTATCCTTTGTGATAACCGGCTGAGGCGGGAAATCTACAACCTGTTCTTTTAAATTTACTTTACGAGCGACACGATCAATGAACGGCACTTTAAAATGAATTCCAACTGACCATGTTGTTAAATAACCGCCTAAACGTTCTACAACCATTGCCTTTGCCTGCGGTACAACCGTTACGCAGGATGCTAGGATCACAATTAAAATAATTGCAAGAATTAAAAAACCCCATCTCATAAATTATACCTCCTGTATGTGTTTTTTTACGATAAGTTTCACACCTCTGATTTCTACGATCTCAACCTGTTCGCCTTGTACAAAACTCGTTCGATCATCTGTACTTCGTGCGGTCCAAATCTGGCCGCTGATACTTGCCTGACCTTTATTGCTCATATTATCAATATCTTCCGTTACAACCGCGATTTTTCCGATCAAACTGTCTACATTCGTCTTAACCGTGCGGCTGTTCAGATATTTCACGGCTACAGGTCTTGTAAAATAAAGAAGAATCAGTGAAACTACGATCAATACTACCAGCTGAATAAACAAATTCGCACCCAGATTTGCTGCAATAAAAGCGGCAAGTGAACCAGCTGCAAACCAGATTGTTGTCAATCCCATTGTGGCGAGTTCAATTCCGATAAAAAGAATACAAATCAATAGCCAGTAAATTGCTTCCATATTTTGCTTCCTTTCCTCCGATTTTCCGATTGAGAAATGCATGAACAATCCACTTTCATCTACATCTGCATTCGTAATGCAGGATTGTTCATTCTTATCTGCATCTGCATTCGTAATACTGAATTATTCATTCTTATCTGCATCTGCATTCATAATGCTGAATCGTCCATTTTCATCTCAGGAACTGTCCTCTGGCAAAACAGCTGCTGCTTATGTACACGAAAATACCGGATAATTTCGATATTTTTATTTTAGCATTAAACAAGTGCGGAATCAAATTAATATTTATTACGGAAATATGACAAATCATAAATTTCCTATGAACTCATCTATATAAGAGCTCTCACTAGAATTACAGGTTTTCAAACCAGAAACCAGATCAAGAATTACAGGTTTTCAAACCAGAAACCAGATCAAGAATTATATGCTTTCAAACTAGAAAACCGCTTCAAAACATTACATGCTTTTAAGCAACAAAAAAGCTGCTTCTTGCTGGAGCAGTTCTGCTTTCGCAGAATCCAGCTAAGAAACAGCCTTTGTAATCTGAATCTGTTTTTTAAATCAAATTTGCTCTGAAATCAAATTCGAAAAGCATTCTCCTCTGAAACAGATTTTCATCTTTGTTCTTAGAAGAAGCAATTATCTCCGATGACAACAGAATTGCTGTGTGAAGACGGGCTTGTTGCCCATACTGCACGAAACTGCATTCGATTGCCGATATTATTATTGCCTGCCAGAGCGGCTTTTGCAGCGCTTACACAGGTACTGCTCGGTCCGTTTGATAAGAAGCGATTTAATGCACCACTTGTTACGGTACCAAACTGTCCACGCTGGTAGATGACACCGCGGATGGAGTTCGGATAAGAAGAACTGCGTACACGGTTCAATACGACATTGGCTACTGCCAAACAGTTTTCATAGTTGGTTCCTGCTTCGTATTGGCAAAGTGCTGCAAGTAATGTCACATCATCGGTATCTGCTGCATACGAATCTCTTTTAGAAGATGAACTAGAACCTGAACCTGAAGATGCACTGGAATTGCTTCCTGCTGACTGCGCTTTGGCAGCTGCTGCGGCTGCGGCGGCTTCTTCTGCGGCTTTGCGTTCTGCTTCTTTTTTCGCTGCAAGATTTGCATAACTTTTAAGTGTCTTCAAAGATACGGCTTCGCCCGTTTTTTCAGCTACTTTTACATATTCTGCACTTACGTAGCCTTCCAGATCTGTGGTATAACGGATCTTCACCCATTCTTTTCCCTGAGAAAGTACCATAAATTTGGATCCTTTTTTCAAAACGGATACCACATCTGCATCTGTGCTGGCCTTTGCTCTAAGATTTAATGTTTTCGCGGTTACAGTTGCAACCGAAGGATCTACCTTTTCCAAATACTGCTCTGCTTTTTTACCAGTTAATACGTAATCCTTATGAACCCAACCGGTTACATTACCAGAATTGATCATGTACCAGTTTCCCTTTTTCCGAAGCACTTCACCAGTGCATCCTCGGAATAATTTACCCTTTACATCAGCATCCTTATTCGGTTTCTTTCGGATATTTAAAGAATTCTCTACTTTTGCTGTAAGAGTAATGTTTTCTTCTTTCGCAGCCTCTGTTTTCGTGGATTTCGTATCTGCGGATTCCGCTTTTGCTGATCCCTGTACAGCTTCTTCTTTTAATTCCAGTTCTCCGGAAATAACTGCTGCCAGACCTGCAACTTCACGGCTTCCATTCAGATTTACACTATCTGTCGAAGTTTTGTTTTCCAATATGCCAACTTCCAGGATATTTCCTGCATTAGCAACGCTTCTCTCATAGCTCTGCTGTTCTTCTACAACAGGTGCATACGGATTAGCAAGGAAGAAACATCCGGCAAGACAGGTAATTACTGCAGCTTTAAGAGCTGCTTTACCAAGCTTTGTCATAAATTCCTCCATTAATCATGTAAGCTGATCGTTGTTACTTTATTTCCATATTCTGATAGTTTGCAGTTTTGTTGTTAACATTTTATTATCTTTGTTACAAAAATGTTACAGGTATGATAACAAATTTTTACTCACTTGTCAAGCCGTATTCGTCGCATTTTCCTCTTTTTATAGTCGAATTTACGCATTTTTCATCAATTTCGGAGATTCTTTTTATTATTTTCCGTTGTTTTGCCGATTTCGCGACACAAAATACTTTATAACAAAAACAAATTTACGTTCTCGATCGTAAAAAAGAAACGATTCTTTGTGAATGGTGAACGAGGAACTATCCATGATAACAGAGGCGAATCCATAAAAAAAAAGCCGGAAAACCGACTTTTTTTATCTCACATCTTTGGACTACTCCGATTTTTATAAGTCGGAGCTTCCTGCTTCCAATTATTTTTTACACACAAGCTTAACAAGGAACTCGTTTCTATCCGAACATAAAAAACTTATCCCACAAAACGTCTTTGCCGATGTACTTCATACATAAAAATTCCAGCTGACATTGCTGCATTTAAGGATTCGACAGCACCCTCCATCGGAATTCGCACACGTTTGGTACAAGCATCCGCGGTACGATCTGTTAATCCATTACCTTCATTTCCTACTAAAATCGCGGAAGAAACGGTATAATCCGGTGTATCATAGGGCACAGACCCCTCCAGATGCGCTGCGTAGACTTCAATTCCCCTCTGGCGCAAATAAGCTACGGTTTCTGCCATGTCTTCTACATACAGAAACGGAACGCGGAATAACGATCCCATTGTCGAGCGCGTTACTTTCGGACTATACATATCAACCGTGCCTTTTGACAAAATCAAAGCCGTAATCCCAGCGCCTTCTCCTGTTCTTAAAATCGTACCCAGATTTCCAGGATCCTGCAAGTTTTCTGCCATCATAAAAAATGGACACGCTGATAAGGACAGGATTTCTTCCAAACACCACTTTTTCTGCCGAACGACTGCCAAGATTCCCTGCGGTGTGCGGGTATCGCACATTCCGGCAAAGACGGAGTCTTTCACAACAAATATTTCATGTCCTTTAGCTTTTTCTAAAATAGCATCTGCTGCTTCCTCTGCAAAAAAGTGTTCTGACACAAACACCTGCTCCAAACGATCTGCTGGAATTTCTTCAAATAAGCGAATTCCTTCTGCAACAAATAAACCAGTTTCATCCCGCTCTTTTCTCTTTTTTTGAAGCTGTACGACCTGCTTGATCTTTGGATTCGATGCACTTGTGATATTACTTACCTTCATAACAGATTACAGAATCCACTTCATAGGATTCGAATTTGGCGCGTCCATTCAGACCTGCTAATTCCATCAGACAGCAGATTTTTACCACTTCGCCGCCTAACTGTTCAATCAGTTTGATGATTGCTTCAAGTGTTCCGCCTGTTGCCATTAAATCATCGATAATTACAACTCTCTGACCCGGCTTAATAGAATCTTTATGCATTTCAATTGTTGCCTGTCCATATTCTAATTCATAAGAAGCTTCAATTGTTTCACAAGGAAGTTTTCCTTTTTTACGCACAGGCACAAACGCTTTCTTTAAATTATAAGCTACCGGTACTCCAAAAATAAATCCACGAGATTCCGGTCCTACTACTACATCAAAATCTACATCCTTTAACAAATCCATGATTCCATCAATTGCTAATTGAAGTCCCTCTGGATCCTGCAATACGGAAGTAACATCCCGAAAAATAATACCCGGCTCCGGAAAATCGGGAATACTTCTTACATATGATTCAACTTTTTTCATCGTTCTCCTCCTAATTTGAGTCCAAATATTTGTAATCTATCATCTTATGGTACTCAGGTTTCCTTAATTTCATGCCCCTGTGATTTCTATGCGTTCTATATTTCACAACGCTGTGATTTCTATGCATCTGTGTTTTATGGCACTATGTTTTCTATGCATTCTATATTTTATGGCACTATGTTTTCTATGCATTCTATGTTTTATAACGCTGTGCTTTCTATGCATTCTATATTTCATGACACTGTGTTTTCCATACATGTTATATTTTCATAAATACACAGTTTTGCCCAAAATAGTTTACACCATTCTTTCCACAGATACACTCCCGCATCAAGATTTCACCATACAAAGTATATGCCAATCGATACTGAAAGTCAATGTTTTCAATTGCTTCCTGCATTTACTTTCTGTTCCGCGGAACATCATAATGTTTGATCAGCAGTTGCATTGAAGTGACACCCCGATATTCATTAAGATCCGGTTCGTAGGCTAATAACAGTTCAATCTGGTTTTTTTGCCCGCTATACATTCGTTCCAGCTGCTCCTCGCCAAATGCACTGCGGATACGCTCCTGAAATGCTTCGATATCGCCAAAGTAAATGCCATCTATACGGATTCCATTTCGATCGCGCAGTTTCAGCTTCAGCACATTCTGGTTGACCCCTAAGATCAGAGCTTGGTCGACTGTAAAGCCTTTTTCCGCAAATAATGGATGAGGATTCCCATTTCCATAAGGTGCTAATTGCTCAATTGCGCGAATAAGCGTTTCGGATAAATAACCGATTGGAAGCTGAATATCAATATTGACGATTGGAATTAAATCTTCCTCTGTAAGGTCACAGTCTTCATTTAAGGCTTGGACAAACGGTTCCAGGTTGTTTCTTGAAAGCGAGAGACCGCAGGCCATCGCATGACCGCCGAAGCGAGCCAGATAAGGTTTCTGCTTGCTGACCTTTGCAAACATATTATAGGCTGCGATCGAACGGCCTGAACCTTTCAAAATTTCTCCGGTGTCGACCAGTACGATGACGGGACGATTGTAGAACTCGCGAATCCTGCCTGCAATGATTCCCGCTAAACTTTCATGACAATCTTCCAATAAAATTACCAGCACTTTATGCGACAGCATCGATTGTTCGACAAGCACCTTCGCCTGCTCTACCCCTTTTGCCGTCATATCTTTTCTGGCATCATTTAAATCCTTTAATTCCTTCGCCATATCTGCGGCTTTCTGCGGGTCTTTCTCCTGCAGCAGCCAAAGGGCTTTTTTAGCAGTGGACAAACGGCCAGAGGCATTTAAACACGGACCGATTACAAATCCAATATGATACGAACTGATCCGTTCCTGTTTCAGCTGATTGACCTTCATCAGCGCGGTTAAACCGATATTCTGCGTATGCCGCATCTGTTCCAGACCATATTTTACCAAAATTCGGTTTTCGTCCCGCAGCTCCATGACATCGGCTACCGTTGCCATTGCTGCAATTTCCAGAAAATTCCAAAGATATTCTGCTCCAACCGGCCGAATATCCTGTTTCTCATACAAAACCTGCATCAACTTAAATGCCACCACAGCCCCACAAATTCCATTAAATGGATAAGGGCAATCAGGCTGTTTCGGATTTACAATCGCAAAAGCACGCGGAAGCTGGTAACGCACGCTGCCATTTTCCTCAACAAAAGGAACCTCATGATGATCAGTAATAATCAGTTCGATTCCAAGCTCCGCAGCAAATTCTGCCGGTTCTAAGGCTGCAATTCCATTGTCACAGGTAATGATCAAAGCCGTTCCCTGATCGGCAGCCTCCTGAATCAAACGGTTGTTAATTCCATAACCGTCCAGAACACGATCCGGCGTATCCACATAAACATCTGCTCCCAGATTTTCCAGACAGCTTTGCAAAATATAACCACTGCTGATCCCGTCGCAGTCAAAATCATTGGCAATCATAATTCGATGTCCTGCTTTTATATGAAACAAAATTCGTTCCGCTGCTTTTTCTACATCTTTTAATAAGTACGGACTGTGCAGATTCTTTAAATCTGCAAAAAGCCACGCTCGCATTTCCTCTATCGTCTGCAGACCACGATTTCGCATCAAACGGACAAGCACCGGATCAATCCCAAGTACCTTTCCGATTTCCGTAAAATCTGCTTTTTTGGTCGCCAGCATCCAACGTTCCATCTTCTCCTCCTGCATGTATCCGCTTTCACGTATATTCCTTATTTGCACTGATTTTAGCGTTTTCTCAAATTCGCCGCATTTAACCTCTTCCTATGTTTTATCGTTTCTAACAGTTTTCCCTCAATTCATTTTTTTCCGATATTTCACCTTTTAATGGCTTCCTTTAGTGGCTGTTTTTAAGCCATTTCTAACGCTTCCCTTCATTTTACAGTTTTTAACGGTTCCCTTCATTTTACAGTTTTTAACGGTTTCTTCTAATCGCTGTTTTCAACATTTTCCGACATTTCACTAATTTTACTACAGATCCCATTTCCCTGATTCCGACTATTTTCCAGTTCTCCACAGTTCCAACGTTTTTCCTGAATTTCCTGATTCCAAGCATTTTCCAGTCCTGTCAATCAGCGTATTTTTGCATCTGGAACCTGACCACTGCAGATACTGATACAGTACACCCGACAAACACCTGCTTCCTTTAGTTTCCGGGTACAAGCTTCCATCGTACTTCCCGTTGTATAAATATCATCGATTAAAATAACGGTTCGATATGAACGCGGAACAGGTTTTGAAAGAACAAAGGCTTCCTGCAGATTCCGCAAACGTTCTTCATTATTTAATTCCTTCTGCGGTCGTGTTTTTTTAACACGAATCAAAAGATCTTTGCAAACTTCAATTCCCAGCGCAGTTCCTAATTTTTCCGCTAAAATTTCTGCTTGATTGTAACCGCGCATCCGCTTTCGAGCAGGATGGACAGGAATCGGCAAAATCACATCAGCATACAGCTTTTGAAAACGCCTTCCATAAACCCGCATCAGCTCATCAATATAATAATCTGCATATTCTCTGCGATTATGGTATTTAAACTGCAAAATTGATTCACCCATGCTGTGTTTTTCAAATCCTGGTTTTTTTCCTACTACCGGCGGCAGATTCCGCCTTCCATATTGAAACAAACTAACTCCACCATCAAAACTGCGCCGATGCCCTGCACAGTCCATGCAGTATTCACTTTCTCGACGGGAAAGCGCTTTTCCGCAGCGTTTACAGGCCGGTTCCCGAATCAAATAGTGCGTACGCACATAGCTTCGACAATCCGGACAGATGAATGGCAGCTGTTCCCTTTCAGGACGGTCTTCCATCTTCACTTGAATCATTTCATGACAAAATGGGCAGCGACGCGGAAAAAGCCAGTTGAAAACCTCCTGTTTCAAACTTGCACTGCTGCGATTTGTATTGCTGCGATTTTCGCTTACCGGTTTCCGATCTGCTCTATTTCGATCATTTCTTCTAATTTTCATGCCAGCATGGTTTTGATGTTCTCTTTTGGCTCTCATGCCACCACAGTTTTGGCTTTCTCTTTCAGCTCTCATAGCACCACGGTTTTGGCTTTCTCTTTCGGCTCTCATGCCAGCATGATTTTGATGTTCTCTTTCAGCTCTCACGCCAGCATGATTTTGATGTTCTCTTTCACTTCTCATACCAACGCTGCTCCGATTCCTTCTGCGGTTTCTCGAATTCTTCGCTCCAATCCCGTATAACGCTTCATTTTGCGATCATTGGCGATCATGGCTGCAAAGGTTTCCGGCATACCGACAATGCAAACACAGGATTTTGCTCGTGTGACAGCAGTGTAAAGCAAATTACGGCTCATCAGCATAGAAGGGCCAGAAAGTAAGGGCAGGACAACAGCAGGATATTCACTTCCCTGAGATTTATGAACGGTTACGGCATAGGCTAATTCCAATTCATCCAGCATTTTAAAGGTATACGTTACCATATGTCCTTCTTCAAATTCTACTTCTAATTCTTCTGAAAACGTATTGATACTGCGGATAATACCAGTATCGCCATTAAATACACCTGCTCCATTTTCCAGTACGTATCCTTTTCGTCCCCGTACTTCCCACTCCAACTTATAATTATTTTTAATCTGCATCACTTTATCGCCAATGCGATAAATCGTTCCACCTGCTTCTTTTTCCCGTTTATTCGCATCCGGAGGATTCAACTGCGCCTGAAGCAATTCATTTAATTTATCCACTCCAAGCGGACCTTTTCGCATCGGCGTTAAAATCTGAATTTCCTCAGTCCGCGCTTTTACATAACGAGGTAATTTATCCTTGACTAAAGCAACACAAGACTGCAGAACCGACTGCGGATTGGTTCCACGGATAAACAAAAAGTCCAGACTTTTCGCTGCCGGATTGACATATTCGCCCGCATTAATCTTATGAGCATTGACAATAATATCGCTCATTGCCGCCTGACGAAAGATTTTTTCCAGACGCACGACCGGGAAACTGCCGGATTGAATGATGTCTTTCAGCACATTTCCAGGGCCGACGCTGGGAAGCTGATCAACGTCTCCGACTAAAATCAAACGCGCACCGACTGGAATTGCTTTTAACAGCGCATTCATTAAACTAATATCCACCATCGACATTTCATCAATAATAATTACATCTGCTTCTAATGGATTGTCTTCATTCCGTTCAAAAAAAGCATTTCCTGTATCTTCTTCATCCATGCGATTGATTTCCAGAAGACGATGAATCGTCTTGGCTTCACATCCTGTGGTTTCTTTCATACGCTTTGCAGCTCGTCCTGTGGGTGCACCTAACAAAACAACATCTTCCTGTTCTTCAAAATAATGGATGATCGAGCGAATGATCGTTGTTTTACCGGTTCCCGGACCACCAGTTACGACCATCAGACCCGACTGTACCGACTGCATAAAAGCTTCTTTTTGTCTGGCTTCCAGTGTAATATCCAGTTCTGCTTCGATCACGTGAAGTCGCTGTTCCAGCTCTTTTTTATCTTCCGGATAAGAAAGATTCAGATCATGAAGCCGCCTTGCCACCTCTAGCTCGGTATAATAATAGTAATTTAAATACACCCGCTGATTTCCATCTTCTTCTTTTACGATGAGCTTTTTGTCAATCATCAGATTGCTTAGATACGCATCGGCCTGCGGCATCTGAATCCCCAACAATTCTCCCGTTGTTCGCACCAATTACTCTACAGGAAGATAGGTATGACCGGAGGATGCGGCTTGATTTAACACAAACAGCAGTCCACTCCGGATACGAAAATCTGAATCGGCTTCGATACCGGAACGCACTGCAATATGGTCTGCAATCTTAAATCCTACACCAGAAATATCATCTGCCAAACGATAGGGATTCGTTCGGATAATACTGTAAATCTCATTCTGATAGGTTTCATATATTTTTAATGCCAAATTTAAACTAATCCCCAACTGCTGCAAAAAAATAATTGCCTGGCGCCGTTCTTTTTGGCTGATCGTATTTTCGGCAATCTTCATCGCCATCTTTTCGCTAATACCGCGTACTTCTGCAAGACGCTCCGGTTCTTCTTCCATGATCCGGAAAGTGTCTTCCTGAAATTTTTCTACAATTCTTCCAGCCAGTGCCGGTCCGATTCCCTTCACCGCACCGCTTCCCAGATAGCGTTCGATCGACGCCGTATCCTGCGGCTGTTTGACCTGAATTTCTGCCACCTGAAGCTGTTCTCCATACAGCGGATGCTCAGTCAGCCGTCCCCTGGCTTCTACATATTCCCCTTCGTTTATGTAAAAAAGACTGCCCACCAGAGTCAAAGTACATTCTCTGGTGGACACCTCCATAACCGCATATCCATTCTCCGGATTCCTGTAAATAATATGCTCTACATATCCGGAAATTTCTGTTAATTCATTCACTGATCGGACTATTCTTCTCCTATACCATCACTGGATAACAGTTCAATATATTTGCCTGTTCCAATCGCAACTGCTGTTAATGGATCATCTGCAATCGTTGTATTAATGCTTGTCTTCTCCTGAATCAGCGTATCCAGACCATTCAGCAGAGAACCGCCGCCTGTCATCACGATTCCTCTATCGAAAATATCAGCTGCCAGTTCCGGAGGAGTTTTCTCCAGTACATTGTGAACTGCGTCTACGATCTGCATCGCAGGCTCTCTCAGTGCTTCCAATGTTTCATCGGATGTAATGGTAATCGTCTTCGGCAGACCAGTTACCAGGTTACGACCGCGTACTTCCATTGTTGCAAGCTCTGCTCTCTTATAAGCAGAACCGATGTTGATCTTAATATCTTCTGCTGTTCTTTCACCAATCAGCAGGTTATGCTTCTTACGCATAAAACGTACGATTGCTTCATCAAAATCATCGCCTGCTACTTTTACAGAAGTGCTGACAACTGTACCCCCTAAAGAAATAACCGCAATATCCGAAGTACCACCGCCGATATCAACGATCATATTACCACAAGGTTTTGCAATATCAATACCAGCACCAATTGCAGCTGCAACAGGTTCCTCAATAATCTGCACATCACGTGCACCTGCTGCATAAGTTGCATCCTCTACTGCTTTCTTTTCTACTTCCGTTGCGCCGCTCGGAATGCAGACACTGATACGAGGCTTCCGGAAAGTCTTTCTGCCGACTGCTTTCTTAATAAAATACTTCAGCATCTTCTCTGTAACTGTATAATCGGAAATTACACCCTGTCTTAAAGGTCTTACTGCAATAATGTTGCCCGGAGTACGTCCGATCATCAATCTTGCTTCTTCCCCGATTGCTTTTACTTTACCTGTATCACGATCAAAAGCCACTACTGAGGGCTCCTTTAATACTACACCTTTTCCTTTGATATATACCAGAATACTGGCTGTACCAAGATCAATACCAATATCAGTTGATAACATATTATCCTCCTTCTTCTGATTTCACACAAAAACCACTGCCCATTGGCAATATCGTTTTATGCTCTGCCGTATCTTCCTCATGTGTCTTTGCCGCCTGTAGCTCGTACTTTCTTGTACGCAGGTTGGATTTGCCCGCAAAAACACACGCAAAATAACAAATTATTACATGCTAAGTATAACACGACATTTTTTCTTGTCAATTATAAGTCTTTCATCTTTATGAAATTCTCATAATCCTAATATTTTCTTCATACTTTTTTATTTTTTTTAAACAACTTTTTCCACAGTTTTTCTATCGCAATTCGACTATGACGTTTCGGAACCAGCTTCCGCTTTCTCTGCCTGCCCTTTTTCAGTTCAGCTTTCTCTGCCTGCCCTTTTTCGGCTCAGCTTCTGTTTCCCTACATCATTTCTATCAACTGCATCTTCCAAATTGCCTTCTAATTAATTCATTTCTGTTTTTCAAAGATTGCTTAATTGGGGGCATAACCTGCTACTTCTACGAGCCGCTGTCCCTGCGCAGAAAGAATCCAGTCCAAAAGCTTTTGTGTATTCTCCGAAATCTGATCTGCGCGCACTGCACAGTAGATTAGATCCGACAGGGGATATTCTCCACAGGAAACCGTTTGATTATCCGGATAAACACCATCAACAGCTAATAAACGCGTTCCTTTATCCACATCCATACTTCTCGTATAATATAAGAAAGAAAATCCAATCGCACCACGGTGATTGGTATAAACAGATGCGGTTTCGGTAATACCGTCTTCGCTGTCCAGCTGATACTGCTGCTGCGATTCCATAAGCGGGATTTTTTCCATAAAGCGTTTCATCCGCTCCTGCGCGCCATTGCCTTCATTTTGCTGAAATGCCGCAATTTCCACATCTTCTCCGCCCAGTTCTGCCCAATTTCGATATTCGCCCGAATAAATTTTTTGCAGCTGCTGCTGTGTTAAATCTTCAATCGGATTTTCACGATTTGTAAAAAATACAAATGCTTCTGCCCCAATTGGTATCAGCTGAATTTCTTTTCCCTGCTTCAAAGCCATTTGTAAAATCTGCTCCGAAGGCATTTCCGAAAAAACAACGTCCGTAGTTCCCGCTAACAGCTCCTGATAAGCTTTTTGGGTATTCGTATATCGAAATGGAGAATTTTTCTGATTCAATTCCTCTATCGTCTCCGGATAAACCGCATTCACAACAGCAGAATAGAGCGGAAACAAACTCGCAGAGCCATTTAAAACAGGAAGATTTTCTGATAAATGAAGCTCTATGTCCTCATTCAGCTGTGCCACATCGGATTGTTCCTCAAATGGCAGATAACGGCTCGTATCAATACTATTACAATCGACATCTGCCATCGATTCAATATAGTAATTTCTGCCATGACAGGCCAATAACGAAATCAAACCCGCTGTGAGAAGCAAAACACTGCAAAGCCGACAGACCGCTCTGGCACGAGTATTTTCCAAAAAACATCGTATCACCAGAGGGATTTGAAAACAAGCTGTTATAATTAAAGAAATGAGCATATTCGTTTTAATAAAATATGCCGCTCCCACCAAAAGTAAAATCTCTGCGATTCCTATCAAACAAGAACTGATCAAAATCAAGCGTTTCTTCACTCAAGCACCTCAAATATCTTTTTTATTTTGCTCCTGGCATCAAATAAGTTCTATCTTTCCGGTATTCATACAAGAATATCCATCCATCTGCTCCAGACGGCGTTGAAATCCTTCGGACTGCAATACACAGATCATACTTTCAAATGCCGGATGTTTAAAAAATTTCCGATGGAAAATTAATTTTACTTCTGCCTTACGCATCGGAATAAATGCCAACTCCGGAAAACAAGCTTGCATACTGCTGTTTCCAATTGCTGCATCTACCTGTCCGCTGTCTACTGCGGCGGCAGCTGACATGGAAGAAATACTTTCTCTTGACGCTAGATTCAATTCTTCTATTCGAATCCCCTGTTCCTTTATAGAATTATCCAATACCATCCGACAAATACTTCCTTTTTCTCCCAGCATAATGCGTGCACCAGAGGCCACCAGCTTTGACCAAATCTTCTTCTTCGAAAAATTCGCATACACTTCTTTTTTTCGCACATAAAGCCCATACTCTTTTTCTGCCGCCTGCACACTCACCAACGGAACACCTGGCACTAAATATTTCACGCTAACTTCCTCACCCTGCAAAACCGGAACAAAAGCGGCATGAACCTTCTCAAAATATAACGAATACAAGCTGTCATACGTCGTCAGAGAATGCTGAATCACCGGAAGACTCTCCGCTTCCAACTGAAAATACGCACAAAATACTGCAATCAATTCATCCTGTCCGCTGATGATCAAACCATTCGTATTGCGCAGATAATCTCTTGTACGCAGAGCATGATCCACCGTATTGGCAAGCATCACCGGCTGCGGCACAGATGCATTCATTTCTGCCGCTTTTTCTGCATCAGTGCGCTCCAAACGTTCCGACGGCTCGAAAGCTGGACCGCCATCCCCTTCTGGAATACTAGGCTGCGCATTCTGTGTCAAATATTGATCCAGATCCTGCTGACTGATCCGAAGCTGTTTTCCTACCTTCGAGGCAGAAAGACGTTTCTTTTTAATCAGCTCATAAACTGTTGTTTTCTTAATCTTTAAAAGATCGGCTACTTCCTGTGCCGTATAAAATGTTTTTGTACTCATCTGATTCTATCATCCATTCTTTCTTTCGCCGGCTTCCACAGCCTTTTGCGTAATCAGGTTTTCAGCAATACTTTTATTAAGATTTTTTATTTTTAACTATCACTGGCTTCCACGGTCTTTTGCATAATTGAACTTTCAGCAATACTTTTGTTACGTTTTTTCATTCTTAAAACGTTACTGGCTTTCACGGTCTCTTGCATAATTGAGCTTTCAGCAATACTCCTGTTACATTTTTTCATTCCTGAAACCTTGCTGACTTCCACGGTCTTTCACATCATGACACTTTAATCTTCTACACCAAGCAGTACATTAGATGCTTTAATCAAAGCATACGCATCTACACCTTCCTGCAATCCTAATTCTTCAACTGCTGCATTCGTTACAGTCGATGTAATGTGATTTCCACCTCCGATATCTAAAACAACAATGGAATTTACAGCTCCTCTTTCCAATCGAATTACTTTTCCTTTTAACTGATTTCTTGCACTGATCTTCATCTTGCTTCTTACCTTTCTTCCTATGTTTTATAAATTCTTATAGAATTTTCCACTCTTTTGTCTTTATTTTTTATGTTTACTGCTTTGCAATTTTAACCTTTTTGCTTTCTGCTTTTACTTTCTTCACTGTTTTTATCTTTTTGTCTTCTGCTTCTATTCTTTTGTTTCTCTGTTCTGTTTTACATTTCTCTGTTCTGTCTTACTTTTGCAGTTTTTATCGTTTATTTTTCTGCTTTATTTTTCGTTTTTACTTTCTTTTCCGATTCAGACACGCTCTAGTTTACTTCATTTTGTTCCATTTCGCAACCGCTAACTGCACCAGATTTCTTTCGTTTCCTCTCTTCCTGCCATTTGAAATTCCATTTACAAACCCACTCCCTACATTAATTCCTTTTGCAAGAACGCAATCCAGAAATCCCTCTTACAGCAAGAAACTATATTTTATCTATATGTGAAGGAGTATTTGAAAAAGTTATAATTTTCTTTTATTTGAGGTATTGTTCGTAAAATCTGGATATGATTTGAAAATTCATTTATTTTCTATACATTTCTTTGCAAAACAAACAATTGACAATTTCATTTAAGTGTAATAAAATATACAAAACAGAACGAAACGTTTTAAAAACGAACAAAATTAAATCAAACTTGTCTAAAATGACAACAACAAACAAAAAAATCAAAAAAGAAAGGAATTACTATTATGAAAAAACTGAATTTACGTATTCTTTCCCTTTGTTTAACAGCTGTACTGCTTCTCACAGCATGTGGCAGCGGTCAAGGTTCTAAAGAGACAGCAGGCGCAGCAGATCCTGCTAGCTCCGGTGCTGCTGTAACAGGTGAAGAAACCGAAATCCATGTATTTATCGCAGCTAGTTTAAGTGCTGTTATGGAAGAACTGAAAGAGATGTACAATCAGGAGCATCCAGAAGTAACGATTACGTATTCTGCGGATAGTTCTGGTACTCTGCTGACTCAGATTGAAGAAGGATTTGAATGTGATATTTTCTTCTCCGCCGCACAGAAACAGATGAATACGTTGGAACAGGAAGATCAGCTGGTTCTGGACGGAAAACGTGCCAACGTTGTGAACAATCAAGTTTGTGTTGTAAAAGCCGCCGGCAGCGATACGGAAGTAACTGGTCTGGAAGATTTGGAAAAAGCGGGAAGCCTTGCACTGGCAGACGGCAGTGTTCCTGTTGGTAAATATACACGCCAGGCACTGGTAAATCTTGGTAAATTAGCTGAAACAGAAGATGTTTCTACCATTACAACCGCAGACGTTTCCAAAGCACTGAACGGACTTGAAATCAGTGAACAGGGTAATGTAAGTAAGGTTCGTACAGCTGTTATGGAAGGTTCCTGTGAAGTCGGAACCGTTTACTACTCTGATACCTATGGATTTGAAGATCAGCTGGATATCATCCAGAAAGTAGACTACAGTCTGACTGGTGATGTTATCTACCCGATCTGCCGTGTTGTCAATCAGGAAGCTGACGATGCACAAAATGCTGCTGCAAATGATTTCTATGAATTTATTCTTTCTGATGAAGCAACAGCAGTCTTTGATCAATACCTCTTTGATACAAATGTAGAACGTTAATTTTTGATAACGGTTCTGTTTCAAAAAGAAAGGCTCACCTCGTTGTGGGCCTTTTTCTCTCGCTATTTTCCATCTTTTCTGATATACTGATACCTGGAAATATGGAAAAAACTTCTTTGTGCGCTTTCCCATGTAAAGCAGACACTTTATGTCGGTATAATTTTTATATACTTTATGTGTTACACACGTTGTGCATATGCACGTTATATGCTTGATACAGTTATATGTTTGATGCAATTTATACCCTTTATGTGTTACACACGTTGTGCTACACTTTATGCTGTTCATGCTTGATGCTGTTACATACTTTCTTTATATGTTACAAGCTTGATATAATTTATATCATTTATACGGTTTATATATTATACTTTTTATGCATATTGGTCATCACCACGATAGTTCACAATTTCTGCGCAGGCATCGATTTTAAGCTGACCACTTGCGTAATCCAATAAACTTTTTTCAAACAGAAAGGAGAAGGTTGCTTCTCCCATCACATAAATGTAGTGGGTTTCCGCAACTGAAATTTATTATGAATGATCTATTTTTACTCTTGTCTGAATTAGACTGGAGTCCTCTTTTTATTTCATTAAAAACAGGGGTTGTTGCGACGATTATTTCTTTTTTTCTTGGAGTCTTTACCGCAGCAAAAATGCTTCATACCCGCCCCCGCACACGTGCTGTGATTGATGGAATTCTCACTTTGCCGATGATCCTGCCGCCTACGGTTGCCGGTTTTTTCCTGTTGCTGATTTTTAGTCTGAGACGACCTTTCGGAAGCTTTTTATATGGCACTTTTGACATCAAAGTTGTACAAAGCTGGCTGGGATGCATTTTAGCTGCTACGGTTATCTCATTTCCCTTGATGTACCGCAACGCACGTGCTGCATTTGAACAGGTTGATATTAATTTAATTTATGCTGGCCGTACACTGGGAATGTCTGAAACACGTATTTTCTGGCGTGTGGTTCTCCCTGCTGCCGGCCCCGGCGTTGCCAGTGGTACGATTCTGGCTTTTGCAAGAGCACTCGGCGAATATGGTGCTACTTCTATGCTGGCTGGCAATATTCCTGGGAAAACTGCAACCATTTCGCAGCGGATTGCCATGGTTATCCAGGACGGTGACTATACAACCGCCGGAATCTGGGTTACAATCATCATTCTCATTTCATTTGCCATCATCGTACTCATGAATCTGCTCTCCAACCGCGGACAGCACACACACTACACCTGGTAACAGCCGAAACTATGCTAATTTGGCAAGTGGATTTGCTGTGAAAGCACATCCTATTGTAAAAATATTTGCTGCCAAAAACATATCCTATTGTCAGAAAATTTTGCTGTGAAAAGCATACTCTATTACCAGAAGATTTGCTGCGAAAAGCATACAGAAAGGATCATTTTACGTTATGTTATTTGAAATACATATTACAAAAAAACTGGAAAATTTTACACTCCAGATTGACTTGAGCAGTGACGGAAACTGTACCGGTATTCTTGGAGAATCGGGCTGTGGAAAAAGTATGCTGCTCAAATGCATCGCCGGAATTGAAACGCCCGATGAGGGAATGATCGTATTAGATCACCAGGTTTTCTTCGATTCAGCAAAGCACATTAATCTTCCTCCGCAAAAACGAAAAATCGGCTATTTATTTCAAAATTATGCACTATTCCCTTCTATGACCGTTGAAGAAAATATTGCTTCTGGTCTTTTTGCAGGAAAGGCATTTCTGACTCGTAAGGAAAAGGCAGAGGCCGCTCAAATTGTCAAAGAGCAGATCAAACGCTGCCGTCTAGAAGGTTTGGAAAAACATTACCCCTCCCACTTATCAGGTGGACAGCAGCAGCGGACTGCACTTGCTCGTATGTTAGCCGTCCAGCCATCTATGATTCTTTTAGATGAACCATTTTCTGCACTGGACAGCCATTTAAAAGATGCCATGCAAAGGGAAATGCATGAAATTATCCGACATTATCCGGGAAATGTTTTGATTGTTTCACATAGCCGCGATGAAATTTACCGCCTTTGTGATTCCCTGTGCATCATGGAACAGGGGCATTTTATTCAAAAAGGATCTGTCAAAGAAGTTTTCCAGAACCCTGGAAATCAAAAAGCAGCTCGATTGACGGGCTGCAAAAATATAACACCTGCGCACCGCTTACAGGATTCTCTCCTGGAAGCACCACAATGGGGGCTTACACTCTCTGCTCAAAATACACGAGCAAATGTTTCCCATATCGGAATCCGCGCGCATTACTTCCGGTTGTTTTCCGCAGCTTCTGCAACAGACGCTCAAAACCTTCCCATCAATACATTTCAGGCCCAGATTGTTCAAGTCGATGAACGTCCCTTTGAATATGATTATTACCTGAAAACCAAAACTGGAAGTGAATGCTTTGTTTGGAAGATTGCCAAAAGCCCGGATACCAAATTTGAAGTCGGTGACTCACTGATGTTATTCGTTGAACCCGAAGATGTCATGCTGTTAGAGTCTTGAAAGAGAAACTCTGCGAAATCAATTCTATTTTTGCTCTAGAAAACGTTTTTTCTGGTGACTTTGCGAAATCGCTTCTATTCTTTCTCTAGAAAACGTTTTTTCTAATGACTTTGCGAAATCGCTTCTTACTTCTAGAAAAGGGATTCCTTGCTTCTCATTCTAAGCAAGAAATCCCTTTTTGTCTTTCATTTACTTTATATACATGCGTTTTCTATTTGCGGATATTTTCATCTGCTGACATTTTTCTATCTGCCGATATTTTCATTCACTGATATTTTCCATCTGCTAGAATTTCTATCTGCCGATTTTTTCATCTGCTGTCTTTTTTCATTTGCAAATATTTCTCATCCACCAATCTGTGACATATTTAAACTGTTTTCGTCATCAATCTGCTGTTCCAGAAAACGATGTCCAATCGGTTTTCCTTCAATTGTTGTACGAATCAACTCTTTTACTTCCTCATCTAAAGCGCCCTGACGCAGAGGTGCTTTCAGATCATTTCCCGTATTGTACTGCAAACAGGTTTTTAAGAATCCCTGAGATGTCAGACGGATACGGTTACATTCATTGCAGAATTTATGGCTGATCGCACTAATGAAACCAACTTTTCCCTGAAAACCTTCAAAATTATAATAATGGCAGGGTCCATTTCCCAAATGGCCGGAAAATGCTTCTGCTTTTCCAAATTTTTCTTCTAACTGCGCAAGGATTTCATCTTCCCCTACAAAACGGAATTTCTTTCCATATCCAATCGGCATCATCTCAATGAAACGCACATGAATTTTATGGTCACGTGCTAACTGTGCAATTTCCGTCAAATCCTGCTCCGGTAATCCCAAAGGAACACAATTGATTTTTAAAGAAATCTCCGGATGTGCTAATGCTGCCTGAATTCCACGTTTTACCGCTTCTATCGGATCTCGACGTGTAATCTCACGGCACAACTGCGGATTTAAAGTATCCAGACTGATATTGATCGCATCAATTCCCGCTTCGCTTAACTTCTCCATCAAATCTTCCAGAAGTACAGCATTTGTTGTAAGTGTTACATCTTCAATTCCCGGAATTTGCTTTAAACGATAGATCAACTGCGGTAAATCCCGGCGGATCAACGGTTCCCCTCCAGTTAATTTTACTTTTTTAATACCCAGCTCTGCCATCAAACGACAGACCCTTACGATCTCGCCATAAGTCAGAATCTCCTCACGAGAAGTTAATTCCAATCCGTCTTCCGGCATGCAGTACACGCAGCGCAAATTGCAGCGGTCAATGACCGAAATCCTTATATAATCAATCTCTCTCCCATATGAATCAACCATGAGCCTAATTCCCCTTTATCCTCTATTTTTCCTATTTTTCTTTTCATTCATCCTTTTTCGCAAATGATCCTAATTCTTTTATCGCGGTAAACTGCCACCTGCCAAAAAAGTAAGCGGCAAGTGGCAAGTTATGTGAAATCCGAACTGCTTTCTGTACATTGTATCTTCATAGCGTTATGATTCATCAAACGCTCTGCTGCAAAACAAATTTTCTTTACAGTAAATACGCATTAACCAAACTTCCCGGTTCCATAGCAGGACTTCCCTTCGGCAATTCTGCTACGATACAGCATTCATGAAGCGGATGTAAAATTCCATTTCCCTGAGAGGGTGTGACAGAAATATACGCTTCTCCATCCTGTAAAACTAATTTACCCGGCAAAAAACGACGTACCGGACATTTTTTCCGGAATCCCTCCAAAAGCTTCACTTTACATGTTTTTAATAAGAAATCTTTTCGTCCTGCCATTTTATGCACAACCGGAAGTCCCACTAAAAATAGCGCCATCGCAGCTGCAGAGGGATTTCCCGAAAGACTGATTACCGGTTTTCCTTTGTGATAAGATGCTAAAAAAGCTCCTCCCGGTTTCATCTGCATTTTCCAAAATAAAATATCTGCCTCCAGCTGTTTCATTGCGACCTGAAGCAGATCGTAATCACCAACTGATACACCGCCTGTTGTAAATACAAGATCTGCCTGTTCCAAAGCCTGATCAATTGCTTCTGCAATTTTATCTGCATCATCTTCTACGATCGGAACCATCTTCACTTCTGCACCATGTTCTTCCAGAAACGCTTTCAGCGTATAGATACTGGAATTACGGATTTTTCCCAGTGTAAGAGGTGAATCAATGGAAACCAGTTCACTTCCGGTACTGATCAGACATATCTGCGGCTTACGATACACAGGAATCTGAACAAATCCTAAACCTGCCAAAATACCCAGATATGCCGGTGAGATTACAGTACCCTGCTCCAAAACCTGCGCACCTTCCTGAATATCTTCTCCAATCGGAACAACATTGCAGCCACTGGAATATACCTGAGTCAAATGCAGCGTCTTCTCATCCGCTTCCACTACTTCAAACTTTTCAACCGCATCTGCACCTTCCGGTAACGGTGCCCCCGTCATGATCCGAACTGCCTGCATCGGTTCCAAAACATGTTCCGGTGCCTTTCCAGCCGGTATTTCCTCAATAATCTCTAATGCAACCGGCGTTTGCTCTGATGCATGTTTCGTATCTTCTGCACGGAAAGCATAACCATCCAAAGGAGAACGACGAAACGGCGGAATATTCTCCGGTGAGATTAAGGTCTTTGCCAAAACGCGGCCAGCTGCCTCCTCCGCCGGTACGAACTCCTGCTCTACCGTCACTAAACGTTCCAGAATCATTTGCAGTCCATCTTCTATTTTCAAACCAGTTAACATGCAATCCCTCCCGACAATTTTTGTCCTATTTTTCTTTTATTTTATCATATTTGCACAATTCGTTCAATTCTTTTACAACTCTATCGAAACGCCCAGCTACTCCTATCGATTTTCTTTTCCGTTTTTACAGTATTCTGCATTCAAACTTTTCAGGTTAGCATTTTTTAGCTTTTTGCTCTTCCTGCATCTTAATTTTCTAGCCTCAAAAAATCCAACGGTTCAAAATCAGGATTAAAATTTTCTCTTTAAAATACAAATTTTCAAAAATCCAGTCCTCAAAAATTCAATATTTCGCCAGGCTTAATATTTTCCTGCAATCTCTTTGATCTGTTTGACCAGCCGTCCACTTAATACATCATCAAAATTTTCCAGATGAAGCATTAAAAAATCTTTGCAGCGTGCTGCAATCTCACGTATCTCCTGACTGTATTCTCCTACGGTTCCATTGTCAGCTGCTACACCATACGCTTCCATTCCTAATTTCTGCGCGACATACAATGCGCGATACATATGATATCGCTGTGTCACGACCACAACTTTATCGGTTCCGTAAATTTCCTTTGCACGTTTCATACTATCATACGTACAAAGCCCCTGCGAATCCAAATCAATTTTCTCCACTTCTATCCCTGCATTCACTGCATAGAGCTGCATGGTACCCACTTCATCATAATACTGATCACTGCTGTCTCCGCTCATCAGCATACGTTCTGAAATGCCCATCTGATACAGATCAATTCCTGTATCCAAACGGCTGCGCAGAACCGGTGAAGGTTCTTTTCCATGCACCGAAGCCCCCAGAAGCAAAATATAATCGACATCAGTTAATTCTTTTGCCTCTGATTCTGTTAAAATCTGATCCGATACTGTCCATACCATTAAAAGATTAATCGCTGCTACTAACACAATTCCCAATAAAGCAGCTGTTAAAATTCCTTTTATTCCCATCACAAAAAAATGTTGGAATCGTTTCATCCATTTATATTTTTTTCGTCCAAATTTATCAATCTTCTTCATATTTACCTTTCCTGCTGTACTCATAACGAAATCGAGTACCTGGAATCTATTATGATCGCTTTTTCGTTTATTTCCTATTAAATTTTATTCCGATATTTTCTATCTGCTTTTATTCCGAGAAATAGTATAATACACTTTTTTTAAATGTGTATGAACTTTTTCTAAAGAAATTGCTACATTTTGGACAAAAATATACAACTATTATTATAAAACAACGCCCCTACAGAGTCGTTTCCGAATCTGCAGAGGCGTCTGGAAGTAAGTGATTGCTCAATTTTTCCAACAGTCAGTTCCGGGGCTATTCCAAAAGGAATTGAACTTTACACTGCTTTATTACTGATCTTCATCTACTTTTTTGTGGTGGTTTTAATAATTGGGGACTTTCGCCACCCTTTATTTTGTACTTCCGTACTTAAATCAAGCTTTTTCAATCTTGACAGCACATACTTTATATTCGGGAATACGTGCATATTTATCAAGAGCTGCATTTGTCAGCCAGTTTGCATTACCATCCGGGAAGTGGAAAGGCATCCAGGATTCACCAGGAGAAGTCTTTGTACCAACTCTTGCAGTTGATTCGATCTGACCACGTCTAGAGGATACTTTTACTCTATCGCCGTCTTTGATTCCCAGTTTTTCTGCATCAACAATGTTCATTTCGATGAAGGATTTTCCTTCGATTTCCATGAGGCCAGGAGTCTTTCCTGTCATTGCTCTTGTGGTGTAGTGATACAGAATACGTCCTGTCATCAGGATGATCGGATAATCTTCATCGGGAAGTTCTGCACTCGGTACATATTCAGCAGGATAGAACCAGCCCAGTCCTCTGGAGAACTTGCCAACATGCATGATCGGTGTACCAGGATGATCCTTGCTTGTACAAGGCCACTGCAGACCCTTACCAGCAACTTCTTCGCTGTCCAGACGTTCGTGGCTGATACCTGCGAAGGAAGGAGTCAGAGATGCAACTTCATCCATGATTTCTGCACTTGTCAGATGAGGCTGAGGATATCCCATACGGTTCATCAGGTCGATGATGATATCTGTATCCAGTCTCATATCGCCTTCTACTGTTACAGCCTTACGTACACGCTGTACACGACGTTCTGTATTGGAGAATGTACCTTCTTTTTCTGCATAACTCATACCAGGCAGAATAACGTCAGCCAGTTCTGCGGTTTCTGTCATAAACAGTTCCTGAATTACGAAGAAGTCAAGGCTCTTTAATGCTTTCAGTACATGTGATGTATCGGGATCGGTAACAACAGGGTCTTCACCGTAGATGTACAGACCTTTGATTTCGCCAGTGATCATCTTAGGGAAGCAGTCTGTAGCGTGAGTACCGTGTTCTTTCGGAAGTTCTACGCCCCATGCTTTTTCAAATTTAGCAACTACATCAGGATTTGCAACTTTCTGGTATCCAGGGAAGTCACCAGGCTGAGCACCCATATCACAAGCACCCTGTACGTTGTTCTGACCACGGAGAGGGTTAACACCACATCCGGGACGACCAAGTTTACCAACCATCATAGCCATGTTGGACATAGACATAACACCTTCTGTACCAGTTGAGTGTTCTGTTACACCCAGACAGTAGATGATGGGAGCTTTGTCTGCTTTCGCATACATACGAGCAGCTTCTCTTAACTGTTCTGCATCGATATGGCAGATTTCAGCAACCTTTTCAGGTGTGTAATCTTTAACGATTTCAGCCAGTTTTTCGAATCCTTCTGTTCTTTCTTCGATGAATTTCTTATCAATCAGACCTTCTTCGATAAATACGTTCATCATACCATTTGCAAATGCAACGTTTGTACCGGGTTTCAGTTTCAGATGAATATCTGCTTTCTTAGCCAGGTCGATGTCACGAGGATCTACTACGATCAGTTTTGCACCATTTGCAACTGCCTGACGGATCTGCATACCTACTACAGGATGTGCATGTTCCGGATTGGAACCTACCAGCAGGATGGTATCAACATCTGTTGTAATATCTTCGATCGGGTTGGTCATAGCACCTGAACCCAGAGTCATAGCCAGACCTGCTACAGATGCAGAGTGGCATACACGTGCACAGTTATCTACGTTGTTTGTTCCGAAGCAGGTACGAACCATCTTCTGAACCATGTAAATATCTTCGTTAGGAGATCTGGAGCAAGCAAAACCAGCCAGAGAATCAGAACCATATTTCTTCTTGATTTCCATGAACTTGGATGCTACTAAATCCAGAGCTTCATCCCAGCTAGCTTCTTCAAACTTGCCGGTTTCTTTATTCTTGATCAAAGGAGTTTTGATACGTTCAGGTGAATGAACGAAATCGAAACATCCGCTGCGGCCTTTTACGCAGAGCAGACCTTTGTTAGAAGGACCATCTGCTGCTTCAGTATCAACGATTTTGCCGTCTTTTACGATCAGATAATACTGACAGCCTGTTGCACAGTGAGGACAAGTAGTCAGAACTTTCTTTTCAACTTCCCAAGGTCTGTATTCTTTACGTCTCTTCATGGTTAATGCACCAGTAGGACATGCCTGTACACAGTTACCACAGGATTCACAGTTGGTGTTTCTCCAATCAATACCAAATGCGGTACCAACTGTAGCTGCAAAACCTCTCTTTGTTGTATCGATAGCACCACGACCTACGATCTTCTGGCAGGTGTTTACACAACGGTGGCACATGATACACAGGTTGGGATTGTATGTAAAGAACGGGTTGCTGTCATCAATCGGTTTTTCTACCATTTCACCTTCGAAAGAAGATGTTTCGATACCGTATTTGAAGCACAGATCCTGTAATTTACAGTCACCGTTTGCTTTACAAGAGAAGCAATTGGTCTTATGGTTGGATAACAGCAGTTCCAGAATACCTTTTCTTGCTTCAATAACTCTTTCACTTTCGGTATAAACTACATTACCATCCGCTGCGGGGAAAGAACATGCAGTTACCAGTTTGGGCATACCCTCGATTTCTACCATACACATACGGCATGATGCTTCGGGGAATAAATCTTTTATATAACATAAAGTAGGTATTTCTACACCGGCTTTTTCTGCTGCCTGCAGAATTGTGGAACCGGGTTCAACCTGAACAGTAATACCATTAATCGTCACATTAATCATATTTTTTTCCTCCAACGATGTTCTTACTTCTTATAAACAGCATCCTTCTTACATTTATCCATACAAACGCCGCACTTCACGCACTTCGTAGTATCGATAGTGTAAGGTTTCTTCTTCTCGCCGGAAATTGCTCCTGCAGGACAGTTCTTAGCACACAGTCCGCATCCGATACATTTTTCAGGATCGATTGCAAAGCTGAGCAGAGATTTACATTTACCTGCGGGACATTTCTTATCTACAATGTGAGCGATATATTCATCACGGAAATGATTCAGTGTGGACAGTACAGGGTTGGGTGCTGTCTGACCAAGAGCACACAGTGAGTTCTCTTTGATCAGGGCTGCCAGTCTTTCCAGTTTGTCCAGATCATCCATAGTTGCTTTACCTTCGGTGATCTTTTCAAGGATTTCTAACAGTCTCTTAGTACCAACTCTACAAGGTGTACATTTACCACAAGATTCATCTACGGTGAATTCCAGGAAGAATTTTGCGATGTCTACCATACAGTCATCTTCGTCCATTACGATCAGACCGCCGGATCCCATCATGGAGCCGATTGCTACCAGGTTATCGTAGTCGATTTCTACGTCAAAGTTTGATGCAGGGATACATCCGCCGGAAGGTCCGCCAGTCTGTGCTGCTTTAAACTTCTTGCCGTTCGGTACGCCGCCGCCGATTTCTTCTACGATTTCACGCAGAGTTGTACCCATGGGGATTTCTACCAGACCTACGTTTTCGATCTTACCACCCAGAGCGAATACCTTGGTACCTTTACTTCTTTCAGTACCCATAGATGCAAACCAGTCTGCACCCTTCATGATGATTCTGGGGATGTTTGCCCATGTTTCTACGTTATTTAAGATTGTGGGTTTGCCAAACAGACCTTTTACTGCGGGGAACGGAGGACGGGGACGAGGCTCGCCACGGTTACCTTCGATAGAGGTCATCAGTGCAGTTTCTTCACCACATACGAATGCACCTGCACCCAGTCTTAAGTCGATATCAAATTCAAATCCTGTTCCGAAGATATCTTTTCCTAACAGACCCAGTTCTCTAGCCTGTTTCAGAGCGATCTCCAGACGATGGATAGCGATCGGATATTCAGCACGTACGTAAATGTAACCCTGATTGGATCCAATTACATAACCAGCGATTGCCATTGCTTCGAATACACAGTGAGGATCACCTTCCAATACGGAACGGTCCATGAATGCACCCGGGTCACCTTCATCGGCGTTACAGCATACATACTTCTGACCTGTGCTTCCCATTGCGAATTTCCATTTTCTTCCAGTAGGGAATCCGCCGCCGCCACGGCCTCTTAATCCGGATTTTTCCAGTACATCTACAACGTCTTCACGGCTCATGCTGGTCAGTACTTTGTACAGAGCTTCATAACCGCCTGTTGCGATGTATTCATCAATATTTTCAGGATCGATAACACCACAGTTCTGCAGTGCTACACGCTGCTGTTTTTTGTAGAAGTGTGTATCATTCATCGGAATGATGCCGTCTTCTGTTACAGTTTCTTTATATAAATACTTGGTTACAACATTACCTTTTACCAAGTGTTCTTCTACGATTTCTTCTACGTGCTCAACTTCCATGTTGGAGTAGAATGCTGCTTCCGGGTAAATGATCATAACCGGACCCAGTGCACAAAGACCATGACATCCGGTCTTAATTACACAAACTTCATCCTGCAGCCCTTTTGCTGCGATTTCTGCTTCCAGCTTATCTGCGATCTTTACGCTGCCGGAAGATGTACATCCTGTACCTGCACAAACTAATACATGGCGTTTGTATCCGTCACTGGCAGTGCTGCCGGGATGACGAAAATCTACAGATGCCTGTTTCTGGCTGCTGATTGCTCTTAATTCATCAATCGTTTTAATCATCCGTCATTCCCTCCTATTCGTATTTTGCAAGGATGCCTTCAACACTGTCAGGTGTCAGACGTCCATGTACATCATCATTGATCATCATAACCGGTGCAAGACCACATGCACCTACGCAACGACATGCTTCCAGTGAAAACTTGCCGTCAGGTGTACATTCACCACCAGCGATTCCCAGAACCTGCTGCAGTTTGTCGTAAACCTGTCCAGAACCTTTTACGTAGCATGCAGTACCCAGACAAACGGAAATTTTGTATTTGCCTTTGGGCTGCAGTGAGTAAAATGAATAGAATGTTACAACACCAAAAATCTTACTCATGGGAATCTGCATTTCATCAGAAATAATCTGCTGCACTTCAATGGGCAGATAGCCATAGATTTCCTGTGCCTGCTGAAGTACGGGCATCAGAGCACCTTTTTGACCCTTATGGGCGGCAATGACCTTCAGAAGCTGTTCTTCCTGTTCCTTTGTTCCGTTGAAAGGAATGGTTGTCTTTTCAGCACTCATAAAAAATTTACCTCCTCACTGAATGGATATAGCAGAACCCTTTTCAAAATAACGAATGGAAGGCACTAAGTTGTTCACGGTTAGTACCCTATCGGCTTTACCCCTCTGATAAAGCTCGGATTGTGCAAATATCTTTTCATTTACAATACCTGATGTGACAGAATCTATATTTGAAAAATAGCCAGTACATAGATTTTCTGTCGCGTTGGTTCCTTGAATATACCATGTATTCAACAAGAAATCAAATTTACCACTCTCATTTTTTGTTATTTTTTTGACAATTTCAACTCTTTTTTCTTTTGTATATCCTATTTTTCTTTTTCAAATATTTTCAATTTGTTAAAAAATTATCACTTGTTGGAATCTGTTACAAAAAGTGACGATTTTTTTGTTTGAAAGACACTTTTTCGCAGCTAAATTTTGTGAAATTTTCCACTCCATTTCCGAAATCTTTTTTGAATATTTTGTATAAGTTTCCCCGATGTTTTGTGCTTTTTTATAGAGCATGTTGCTT
>CAZTHP010000021.1:0-30251 GCA_964613155.1 uncultured Lachnospiraceae bacterium
GGACATTAAGCGGTATGGCCTTAAGCTTTATCATGTTTCCAACAGCTTTTACCGGTTCTTTCTCACTGATGCTTCTTCCCGACATTGCAAAAGCCTGCTCCCAGCATCGGACATCTTATATTCAAAAGGTCACAACGCTGTCCCTTGGTATTTCTTTTTTTATTGGCTGTCTGTTCACTGCTGGTTTCTTTCTATTTGGAAAAGCAATTGGCGAATTCTGTTTTCCTGGAACACTCGCCGGAACTTATATCCAAACCCTTTCCTGGCTCTGCCCATTTCTCTATTCCAACCACGTGTTAACGAGCATTCTTCACGGAATGGGAATGACTTCCCAGACGTTAAAAACACAATTGGCAGGATTGACGCTGCGCCTGGGGGTTACGGTATTTCTTATTCCTATTTGGGGTATCCACTGTTACTTTCTGGCAATTCTGGGAAGCCAGATTCTCATGAATTTCTGCAATCTGCGCTGTCTCTTACGGCATATTCATGCAGTTTAATAGTCATTTTACATCTCGCACGCACCGTGACGGTATACGATTTCATAATGCGCCATTCCTGTGATGATCATATTTCTGTTCCTCTCTTTCCTAAAAATGGATATAAAAATACCACCTGCCAAATTTCTGACTGGTGGTATTTAATCCCATATTATTTCTGGTCTCGGCATTTTTTTTGGTACTACCGTACCGTATTTTTCGATAGTGTAATCAAAGTTGTCTGCGATACATTTCAGTAATAAATCGGCGTATTCCTCTTGATTAAAAAATAAATCTGGCGGAAATTCCGGAGAATAATGAAAATGATCTACAAATTTCGTTCTTGCTTTTTCTAGTTTTTTAATCATTTTGCAACCTCCTTTAATTTCTTTTCAAAATATTCTAATGATTCCGGAAAATACTTCTTCATTTAAAGGTGAGCGAGCTGAACGGGCACAAGAATCGAGAGTGCATTGTCCGGGGGCTGCCAGAAAGAGCTTTCGGGAACCAGACACGGCTAAACGATATCTCACGGAGGCTGTACGGGGGCTGAGAGCTGATTTTTCACAAAAACGAAAAGGCCATACCCCAGAACCCTATCTGCATCTAGGTTTCTGAAAGTATGACCTTCAAGGAGATTTAAGAAATACAAAGGAGGATTTCCCGAAGCCGTTTCACGCACAATATGTACTTCAGGAAAACATAAGGTTCAGCAGATTCTTATCACGCACCATTCTGCTGTTCCTTACACGCATATTATATAATTACCGTAATTCAAAGTCAATATTCAAAACCCTTTTCATGCATTTGCATAGTTTTCAGACAGTTTCAAAATAAAAACTGCAAAAATCACCAAATATTGCCCTCAATTTTATGTCTTCTGTACAAACATCTCACAATTTATACATCATTTTTACCAAATTTACCACAAAAGCCAAAAAAGAAAATCTCGCTCATTCTCACTGCTCTTAGCGCAGTCTTGAACCTTCATAACGATTTCTGGTTCTTAAAAAACGTTCCAGTGCATAATATTTTTCCTCTGTGGAACCTTCTCCCAGTTCATAATCCAAAGAAAGTGCCAGAGATTCCAGCATCGAATCGGTGATTTTTCCTTTCATCAGTCCCAACAGCTCCAACTTTGCACTGCAGGAGGAGGTTTCTAAAAATTGAAGCATCCAATTTTGCAGCTCCGTCGTTTTTGCAGCTGCCGTCGTATCAGCTTGCGCTTCCCATCTACTGTCTAAGCTCATTCCCCTTTTAGCAGCATAATCTCCCTGCCGATCAGCTTCTGTTCCGCCTATAGCATTTCTTTCTATCGTTTTTTGATTGTTCTCAATGATTTCCGTACTTGTTTTCAGTACAGTTTCCTCGAACAGCTCTGCAGCTGGTGTGAACGAAGTCTTATTTTCAAAAATCTCCTGCTCTGCCCAGACCATAAGACGGTAGGTTCCGGTCAACTCTTGACAGAGATAAACCCGTTCTCCAGTTTTTTGCGCGATTGCATCTCCTACGATCAAAAAACGTTCTCCTTGAATGGTTTGAAAACAACATCCTTTTTTCCATGAATTCATTCCAATCCCCCCCCTATCTATTCTATCCGAATTTCTTTTGATTTCATTCAGTTCCAGAAATTTCATTCAGTTCCAAAAACAATTTAAATCTGTTTGTTGTTCTGTACCTTCCTGATTATCGCCAGCAAATCACTTTCTGTACAAGTCCTTCGTCTTAAAAATTCCTTTCAGATCCTATCGACGATTAACAAAGACTCAGAAAGGCACATAAATTGCCTCGTTTCCCTTTTGTATAGCGATGCGAAAATAATAAGTCTGGATTGCAGCAGGTACATACATTCGTCACCGCAATATGATCTTCCAAAATTCCTGCCTGTTTTAAGATCAGCGTATTGGCTTTCCATAAATCCAACTGATACCGCCCTGCATCATTTAGACGCAGAATCTGCTTGGCTTCTTCTTCGGAAAATACCTGCCTAAATTGTTCTGCTACCTCTCCCCCTACTTCATAACAATCCTGGCAAATGCTCGGCCCGATACAAGCCAGAATCTGAGAGGGATTACAGCCATACTCTTTCTGCATTTTCGAAACAGTCACAGCACCCATCCGCGCAACGGTGCCTTTCCATCCAGAATGCGATAAACCAATCACTTTCTTGACCGGATCCAGAAAATACAACGGCACGCAGTCTGCATAGGAAGTGATCAAAACAACCCCAGGTACATTAGTGATCAGTCCATCCACATCCTGAAAAGGCTTTTTCTCCCAAAAAGAACGATGTTTTCCTACCATATCAGCGGTAATCGTTTCTACATTTACCGTATGCGTCTGATGGCTCATAACCGCCAAATCCCAGTCACAGCCAATCGCAGCGCAAAACCGCTTAAAATTCTCCTCGACATGCTCCAAAGAATCGCCGCGTGTCGTATTAAAATTCATCGAAGAAAATTCACCAGTGCTGACTCCACCCAAACGGGTCGAAAAGCCGTGGCGCACCATTCCCGTATTTTCCAAAAGTGGATAATAAAAATATGGAACTTTCCCTTCTTCATGTAAACAAATCGGATTTCTATCATCCTTTTTTCGATATGAAATCATTATAACCCTCCAAAAGCATTTCGAATCAGCTCAACTCTTGCTCCATCGATCGCTAATACATCAAAGCGAATCGGCTGGTTAAACGATAAGTTGTGCTGCTTCATATAAACCTGCGCACACTGATAAATCTTTCGCTGTTTCGCTCGATCAACTGCTTCTGCCGCAGTTCCCAGACTGGATGTCCTGCGATATTTCACTTCTATAAACACTAAATAAATACCATCTCGTGCAATCAGATCAATCTCACCAAGTCGACAGTAATAATTATGCTCCAGCAGACAATAGCCCTGCTCTTCTAGATAAAGTGCGGCCTGCTGTTCATAAAGCAGGCCGACTTGACGTTTATTTCTTTGATTCATATAAAAAATCCAACACCTCTGGTTAGAAATTGCGGATAAAACTCTGTCTGTGAATTGGACACGCTCCATATGTTTTGAGAGCAGCAATATGTGCAGCCGTTCCATATCCCTTGTGAACTGCAAAACCATATTCCGGATACAAACTATCATACTGCTGCATAATTCGATCCCTGGTCACTTTCGCAATGATACTGGCAGCAGCAATACTGTAACACTTTGCATCTCCCTTAATCACAGATTGCTGTAAAAGAGGAAGCTCCGGTATCATCACAGCATCGTTGATCAACATCTCCGGCGGCGTCTCCAATTGTGAAACCGCCTCGCGCATCGCTTCATATGTTGCCTGTAAAATGTTAATTTCATCAATTCTAGCAGGAGAGGACATCCCAATCCCCACACTTACAGCGGTATCCATGATCTGATCAAATAATTCTTCTCGTTTTGCCGCATTCAATTTTTTGGAATCATTCACATACAAAAGGGAACACTCCTTCGGCATGATAACAGCCGCTGCTACAACAGGACCTGCCAAAGGACCGCGTCCTGCCTCATCAATTCCTGCAAAAATCTTCCCTTGTGCAAGCTGTTCTCCAAAAAGCTGCATCTGTCGAATTCGCTCTTTTTCCTGTTCAAATTGACCAATCTTCTTGCGACAAGATGCCAAAAAACGCTGTACCCCTTGTCGACTGTCACTCTCTAACAGCGCAAATTCTGTTTCCCACTGCTCCATTGGCAACGATTGAATCCGCATTTTTAATTCTTTTAAAGATTCCACAGTTCCATCCTTTCTGCTTCCATCCCATCAGCAAACTCCATCCACTGGATTACTGATGCGAAAGCAAACCTGCTTTTTTCAGTGGAGTAATGCGTAAAAATGCTTTTCCGACAATCCAATCCCGCTTTACATTCCCAACCGAAGGATCCCGGCTGTCTGCACTGTCATTACGATTATCTCCTAAAACAAAATACTCATCATCGCCTAATGTGATCGGCTCAGAAGCACATCCTGCTGAAAACATCGCTTCTTTCCCATAATCTTCTTCTAAAAGTTCACCATTGATATAAATATCATCCTCGATGATCTGCACCGTTTCCCCTGGCAGTCCAATTACACGCTTAATATAAAAAACCTTTTTATCATTATGATAACGAAATACCACGATATCAAACCGATCAATATCGGAAAAACGATAACTTAATTTATCAACCACTAAATTATCACCGTTTTGCAGCGTATTGTTCATTGAATTTCCATCTACTACGGTACGCTGTCCGACAAATGTTACAATAAGCCAGGATGCTGCAAGTACGATCAGAATATATAAGACCCACTCTCTGATACTCTCTTTACTCATAAATGACGCCTTTCTTTCCTACTGCTATTTTCACTTCTATTAACTATTCACTTCTATCTGCTCTTTACTTCTAGCAACTATTAACTTTTCGCTTTTATCTGCTATTCGCTTCTATTAACTATTCGCTTTTATCTGCTCTTTACTTCTATCTAGGATCCGCTTCTATCGTATTCCTGGTACGATTGACATTTTGAAACGACCATCCATTACTAGACTACCATCAGCTTTCCCTATTCGCTATCGGCTTTCCACAAATACCATCGACTTTCCTTATTCACGATCGGCTTTTCGCAAACACCATCAACTTTCCTGGATTACCGTAATCTTTTCCTGGATTTTTCGCGCACTCTTAAGATTCTTCCGGCGAAATAGCTTCTGGAAATTCTAATGTAATTCTTCCCAAGCGACCGCTGCGGAAATCATCCATCACCAATGCAGCAGCTTTATCCAGATCATAACAGCCACCTTTTGCTAAACAATGACGAAAACGGGCAATCTGCTCTAACTGCTGTGCTGCTTCCTGAATACTGTCACAAGCTGCTGCCTCCAACTGATAGCGTTCTTCCAGAACACCCGGATAATGCTTCTTCATCAAAACAATCAATTCACATGCCAACTCAGTCGTATTCATAATATCGTCCCGAATGGAACCAACCAGTGCCAGACGCAATCCGACCAGCTGATCTTCAAATTTCGGCCATAAAATACCAGGAGTATCCAAAAGTTCAATGCTTTTATTCAATTTAATCCACTGATTTCCTCTGGTCACACCAGGTTTATTGCCTGTCTTAGCCGCAGCTTTCCCAGCAATGGTATTAATAAAAGTAGACTTTCCTACATTAGGAATTCCGGCTACCATCGCACGAATCGGACGATTTAAAATGCCTCTCCTGCGATCACGCTCCATCTTAGCTTTTCCAGCCTGCGCAATGATTTCCTGTACTTTTTTCACAGATCCACGCACGCGTGAATCCAGCATCACAACATGACAGCCCTGCGCCTGATAATAAGCAGACCATTCGCGGTTCCACTTTTCATCTGCCAGATCGGCCTTATTCAGTACGATTACACGGGATTTTCCTTTACTTAACGTATCAATATCAGGATTTCGGCTTGCCTGCGGAACTCTCGCATCCACCAGCTCGATCACCATATCTACCAGCTTAATATCTTCCTGCATTGCTCTCCTGGCCTTGGTCATATGCCCAGGATACCATTGAAATTGCTGCATTCTATCTCCTCACTTTCTATCCTATCGTTATCGAAATGTCTTTGTAACTTCCCGATAACCTATCATCAGTTCTCTGTTGCCAGCTTCTGCCAGCTTATCGAAGCTTATGCATCTCTTATCTACTACCTAAAATAAAGCCAATCCGATCCAAAGGTGAAAAACGAAACCAGACTTTTCCAATCATCTCCGAAAGATTGACATTCCCGATATTGGAAAAACGACTGTCTTCACTGCTGTCATAATTATCACCGATCACAAAATACTCGTTCTCTGCTAGAACGATGGGATTATCGGCAATCCCCGGAAGATTAATGCGCTCGGCATCTTCTCCCATATCCAAAAACTGATCATTAATGTAAACGTTGCCATTCTGAATCTGGATCTTCTCACCAGGAAGACCGATAATCCGCTTCATATAAAGCTGCTCTTCCTTACTGCGGCTTCGAAATACGACAACATCAAAACGATCTGGTTTTCCAATCTTATACGCAATCTGGTTTACTAAAACCTGATCTCCCGCCTCAAAAGCCGGTTCCATGGAATGCCCGATCACTTCATGATTGACTCCCATATACTGTACCAAAAACATTGCCAGTATGACTACTACGATCACATCCACGATCCAACGGGTAACAAAACGGATGGCATCCTCGGAATCATCTTCCTGCTGATAAAACTTCAGACCCATAAACAATCCTCCTGCAACAATTTTTGCTGAACTGCTACCATTTTACCCTTTTTTTCAAAAATATGCTATTAAAAAAATATAAAGTTTTCATGAAAAAAGCTCCGGTTAACCCGAAGCTTATTTCATACACTTTTCTTTTTCAAATTAAAACACATTTGAAAAATCATCTGGCAAACGGTATGCCCAAGTGTTTCCTTATTTCTTTTCTTTAACCTTAGCAGCTTTACCTACTCTATCTCTTAAGTAGAACAGTTTCGCACGTCTTACTTTACCTTTACGTACTACTTCAATCTTTTCTACCAGGGGAGAATGTAAAGGCCATGTTTTTTCAACGCCAATACCGTTAGATGTCTTTCTTACAGTGAAAGTCACACGGTTGCTGCCGTTCTGTTTTTTAATAACAGTACCTTCGAATACCTGGATTCTTTCTCTGTTACCTTCTTTGATCTTACCGTAAACTTTAATCGTATCGCCTACGTTGAATGCAGGAACTTCTGCTTTCATCTGTTCTGCTTCAATCTTCTTGATAATTTCACTCATGTGTATAACCTCCTACTTCTTTGGATGTTCTTAACACCACCATGGTGACAGAGGACCATCTTTTTAATACACAACAGTAACTACTATAGCATGTTTTTTAAAATTCGTCAATATCTTTTCGGAATAAATGCTTGTTTTCTTCCAAAAACTTACGGTCTTTTTTGGTCAAATTCGCTTTTTCTAAAAGTTCCGGACGCATTTGCGCTGTCCGAAGCAATGACTGCTCCCGACGCCAGGCTTCAATCTTTGCATGATGCCCTGATAATAACACTTCCGGTACTTTTTGGCCCATAAATTCTTCCGGACGTGTATACTGTGGATATTCCAGCAGATTTTCATAAAATGACTCATAAACCGAAGAATCTTCATTGTGCAGAACTCCGGGAACCAGACGTGAAATACAATCGATCATGACCATCGCCGGCAGTTCTCCGCCGGTCAATACATAATCTCCAATGGAAAAACGATCGGTCACGATCATGTCCAGCACACGTTCATCTACCCCTTCATAGTGACCGCAAAGAAATACCAGATCTTCTTCCTGTGCCAATTCTTTTGCATATTGCTGATTAAAGACATTTCCCTGAGGTGTTACATAAATAACCCGATGCTTTCCGGAAATTTTTTCTTTCATGGCTTCGTAAGCTCGATAGATCGGTTCTGCCTGCATAACCATACCTGCACCGCCTCCATAAGGAGAATCGTCTACATGCAGATGTTTATCCTTTGTATAATCCCGGATATTTACGACATCCAGACCAAATAAACCCTTGTCAAGTGCTCGCCCCGTAATGCTCGTCTCCAGGCCATTGCGGACCATATCCGGAAACAAGGTAAGTACATGAAAATTCATAATGAAAGCAGTCCCTCCAACAAATGCACCAAAATCTCTCCTTTTTCCAGATCTACCTTTAAAATGCAGTCTTTAATAGAAGGAATCAGCACTTCTTTTCCATTATATTCTACTACGTATACATCATTGGCACCGGTTAACAGAATATCTTTTAACGGTCCCAGAGAAAGTCCAGTATCTGTAACCACAGGAAGTCCGATCAGATCGGCAATATAGTTTTCATTTTCTTCCAACGGCACTGCATCTTCTCTACTGACATACAGCGGACATTTCTGATAGCGTTCTACATCATTGATATGATCGATCCCTTTAAACTTGACGATCACAAACTGTTTGAAATAACGAACACGTTCTATATCAAAAGGAATTCTCCGACCGCGATATTCCATCTCTACATGCTTCAAATCGTCATAACGATACATATCATCGGTGGTAGGGAATACCTTTACTTCTCCTTTTAATCCATGGGTACCGGTAATAATTCCCACTTTAAAATACTGTTCCATACTTTCCTCCCGGGGCAGCATAAGCCCCTCAGAATGAGCCATTTGGATGAGCCATCTGGCAGCATATCCCATCTTAAAATGGGTGCCCATTTCGGACACCCATTTTATCTTCGCACTGCGGCTGATTATTCAATGTCCAGTACGACCTTAATATTCTCTTTTGCAGCAGCAGCTTTGACTACAGAACGAATGGCTTTCGCAATTCTTCCCTGCTTGCCGATCACTTTGCCCATATCTGACTCTGCAACCTTCAATGCAAGTAACAGCTCCTGGCCATTATTCGTTTCTGTAACTACTACTTCTTCCGGATTATCTACTAAAGCGCGGGCAATAATTTCAACTAACTCTTTCATCAGTTCCCTCCGCCCTAATTATTTAATACCAGCAATCTTTAACAGCTTGTCTACTGTTTCAGTAGGCTGTGCACCATTAGAAATCCATTTGTTTGCTTTTTCTGCATCAATTTTGATTACGCTGGGTTCCTTAGTAGGATCATAGTAACCAATTTCATCGATAAATCTACCATCTCTGGGAGATCTGGAATCTGCAACGATCACTCTGTAGAAAGGAGCTTTTTTAGCACCCATTCTCTTTAATCTAATCTTTACTGCCATGTAAATTCACCTCCTTAAAATTAAAATATGGCTTCTATCAGATAAAGCACTTTCGTGCTGTATCACAAATTAAAAAGGCAGTTTCATACCGCCGAATCCACCCATGCCGCCGCGACGTGCTTTCTTACCCATCGCACCGGACATCTGCTTCATCATCTTTCTGGTCTGATCAAATTGCTTACACAGACGGTTTACTTCTCCAATTTCAACGCCTGCCCCAGCTGCAATCCGCCGCTTACGGGACATATTGATCAAATCAGGATTCCGTCTTTCTTCCTGTGTCATAGAATAGATGATCGCTTCGGTTGTCTTAAATGCCGAATCGTCTAATTCATCCATCGAAATCCCTTTCAACTTGTTCGCACCAGGCAGCATGGAAAGCATCTGACCTAAGCCTCCCATCTTCTTTACCTGACTGATCTGATCGAGGAAATCATTATAATCAAACTCAGCTTTTCGGAATTTCTGTTCATATTCCTTTGCCTTATCTTCGTCAATTACTGACTGGGCTTTTTCAATCAGAGTCAGGACATCTCCCATCCCCAGAATTCGACTTGCCATACGATCCGGATAAAACTGTTCCAGATCAGAAAGCTTTTCGCCCATACCAGCATACAAGATCGGGCTTCCTGTTACAGCGCGAATCGACAAAGCGGCACCGCCACGGGTATCGCCATCTAATTTGGTCAATACCACACCGTCAATTCCAACCTTGCTCTGGAAACTGTCTGCCACATTCACGGCATCCTGACCAGTCATCGCATCCACTACTAAAATGCTCTGATCGACTGTAACGGCTTCTTTTATCGCTGCTAACTCATCCATCATGGATTCATCGACATGAAGACGACCTGCCGTATCAATGATCACAACATTAAAGCCATTGGCTTCTGCATATTCCATTGCTTTCTTTGTGATCTGAACCGGCTCTTTACTGCCTTCCAGCGAATACACCTCTACACCGACGCGCTCGCCATTCACTTTTAACTGTTCGATCGCAGCGGGGCGATAAACATCACAGGCAACCAACAGAGGTTTTCTGCCCTTTGATTTGATCTTAGCCGCAATTTTCGCCGCAGTTGTTGTCTTACCAGCACCCTGCAGACCAATCATCATGATGGTTGTCATGCCGCTGGGATTCAACTGCAGTTCTGCAGTTTCAGAACCCATCAGAGCGATCAGTTCTTCGTTTACAATCTTGATCACCATCTGTCCAGGTGTCAGACTTTCCAGAACTTCTTCTCCAACTGCTCGTGCTTCTACAGATTTGATAAACTTCTTTACAATACGAAAACTTACGTCTGCTTCCAGGAGCGCCATCTTTACTTCTTTCAAAGCAGCTTTTACATCTGCCTCTGTCAGCTTACCTTTCCCGCGCAGATTTTTGAATATATTCTGTAATTTATCAGAAAGGCTCTCAAATGCCATCTAACCACTCCTTTTTGCGGAATAATCTCAGTTTTGAAGTTCCATCATCTGAGCGGAAAGCTTCTGAATCTCATAGATATCGTCTAAATCTTTCTTCTCAAGATAATGCTCTGTCAACGTATGAATCGCTTCCGCAAGCTTTTTCGCCTGCATAAACTGCTCGACCAGATGAAGCTTTTCTTCATATCCGGCCAGGATTCGATTAATACGCTTAATCAAATCATAGATTCCCTGTCTGGAAATACCCTGCTCTTTGGCAACTTCGCTGTAAGAAAGATCATTAAAGACCACATCTTCATACACCTTTTGCTGATGCTCCGTCAGCAGCTCACCATAAAAATCATACAACAGAGCTTGTTCCAAAATTTCTTCCATGTTTTATCACCTGAGATAGCATACACTATCCGCTCAACTTTGTCAAGTATTTTTTCTTGACATTTTTTCAAAGTTTTTTGTGTTCTTTTCCTGGATTCGATTCCTTTTCTCATCCAAATTTTAGATACCAAGACGTTCTCTCGTATTCCCGTCTTCTCCTTTGCGCTTTCACCCAAACAAAACACGACTTAAAATCGCTTTATTGTCTGCGCAGAACTTCCACCTGTTCTAAAATTGCCGGACGCGCATCGGCCATCATTTCTTCCCATTCTCCTACATATTGAAAGGTAATCTCATCTTCATCATCTTCCCGAATCCGTCTTACATAGCCTTTCAGCATGTCAAAATCCTTTTCATAGCAATGAAAACTATTCGCCCGATGGCAATACGTACCCACCGAAACACCCAGCGCATCGGCAATTCGCTTCTGCAGCATAATAATGGCAAATGCGTTCATAAAGGATGCTTTGCAGGCATCGTTGGAGCGAAATAAAACCTTACAGTCCAGTTTTCCATCTCGTATAAAATACTGCAAATGCTGCATACAAGCCGGATCATCACTGCCCATATCCTCCGGTGTACGAACCGTGATCACCGCTCTGCGGCTGGAAGGACTGCGTTTTAATTCTTCTATTACAAAGGGAATCTGTCCCTGAATTCGATCATGATAGGTATACTTCCAATTTCCTTTTTGAATTTCAAAATCTAAAATACCATCCAGCATTTCCATCCGATACTGCTCTAATTCAGAAGGACCACCAATAAACAGACGGGAAATCATCGGTTCTGCAAATGGTTCTTCGACTACCATTGTCATAGAAACTTCTTTTTGACTGCATCCCCAATCTTCACAAGCACCTACCATGCCTTCGTCTTCCAATGCCTCTAATGCCTTATGATAAGCACGCGGTAAACTTTCCGCACTTACAAAAATTTCTTTCATTTCTCGATACACTCCTATCAATCGTTTTGTTTTCAGAAATTTTATTTACGTCGTTCAGTATAACCCATCCTTTTTCAATAGGCAAGCAGCATTCACAATTTTAGAGTTTGAAGCTCTGTTTAGGGCTTGAAGCTCTGCTCAAAACACGATATACTTTTTAAAAGAATATGACAGCCCCTATAGGAGATTTTTGAATCTTTTGATCGCTATTTTCCATAAAACGGCTGCCATACGCTATCTTTGCCTGCATGCAAGACAGCGAATTACATACGAATAGGGGGAGCTTTCAAATGAAACTCGGAATTGGAATTGATACAGGCGGAACCTGTACAGATGCCGTCTTATACGATTATGAAGCGAAAAAAGTTTTAGCCTCTGCAAAGGCTCTGACTACGAAACAAAATCTGGCGATCGGCATCCAGAATGCACTGGGCAAATTACCGGCAGAGCTGGTGAAAGAGGCCGAAACCTTAGCCCTTTCGACCACGCTTGCAACGAATGCCTGTGTGGAAGAAAAGGGCGGCCGCGCAAAACTGATCTTATACGGAACAGATGCTGCTTATGCGATGCGTGTAATCGGCAAAAATGGGACGATCACAGAGGATGATCTGATCTGTTATGACAGCCAGACAACCTGTGACGGGGAGATTCAAAATGTACCGGATTGGGATTCCTTTTTAGAACAGCTGAAACAGGAACTCAAGGACGATCAGGCAGCAGCTGTTGTGGAAATCTATGCACGCCAAACCGGTGCTTCCTTAGAACGACAGACCCAAAAACTGCTGTTAGATCATATGGATCTGCCCGTTGTTTGCGGTTATGAGCTTTTCCATGAATTAGATTTTATCAAACGCGGAGCCAGCTGTTTGCTGAATGCTCGTCTCATCCCGGTCATTGATACCTTTTTAAAAGCTGTCAGCCAATCTGCCGAAAAAATGGGAATCCACAGTCAGCCTGTAATCGTGCGCAGCGACGGTTCGCTGATGTCACGGGAATTTGCACGCTTGCGTCCAGTGGAGACGCTTTTATGTGGACCAGTTGCCAGCTTAATGGGCGCACAGGAATTGACCGCAACTGACAATGCCCTGATCGTCGATATGGGCGGTACAACAACTGACATTGCCTTTTTACAAAACGGACAGCCGCGCCGGGTAGAAGGCGGTATTCACATTGGAAACTGGGATACCTTTGTCAAGGGATTGTTCGTAGATACCTTTGCACTGGGTGGTGACAGCGGCGTGCGTCTCACACCCAAAGAAAAGGTTCATCTCGATAACCGCCGCGTCATTCCGCTGTGTGTCATGGCACAGGACTTTCCTTTTATTGAAGCAGAATTAAAACAGATGGCATTGATGGAAGTTACCTCTACACGCAGCATTTACGAATACTACATTTTGCAGCAGGATCCAGATACCATTCCGGACCTGACAGAGGATGAACGGATTATCTGCCAGGCATTAAAAAACGGTCCTATGAACATGCTCAAGCTCTGTGAACAGATTCATATTCCCGTTTACCATTTGGAAACAACCCGTCTGGAATCTGAAAATATCCTGATGCGGGCTGGTTTAACACCTACCGATATCATGCATATCTGCGGGGATTATTGTGCTTACCATGCACAGGTTTCTCAATATGCGGCACAGATTCTGGCAAATTGTGCAGAAACAACAGTGCCTGCGCTTTGCAAACAAATCTATGATCTGGTAAAAGAAAAATTATTCAGCAACCTGGTTCGCATTCTTCTGGAACAGCAATTTTCCTGGGTACGCCGGGAAGGCTTAAGCCCGCAGCTCAAACAGCTGATCCACGAAAGCTGGATGCAGTTTGTACAGAAACGAGATCATCCAGAGGAATTTTCGGCATCAACAGCCTGCATTTCCTTAAAACCTCTGTTCCATACCGATTTGAAGCTGATCGGTATCGGCGGACCGATTCATATTTTCCTGCCGGATGTAGCACATGCTTTAGGAAATGAAGCAATCATCCCCGAACATGCCGCAGTTGCCAATGCGATCGGTGCCGCTGTATGCCAGGTTGCATTCACCCTGACCATCCGCATCACGCCTTCTTATAATTCCTTTGGCGGTGTGACTCATTATACCGTTTACAGCCCTGGAAATGCTAAGGAATTTGCACCAGAAGAACTGTTAGAAGCGAAAGCGTATGCCAAAGAACGTGCACAGATCTGTGCCGCAGAAGAAGCGGTCAAACGAGGACTTTCCTCGACACCGGATATTCATCTTGCCGAAAAAGAGCTGTATTTCCCGGCCTTAAATGCCATTCGCGATATCTTGATCGAAGCATCTGTTTAATCGACAAGAACCAACGAGCGTACTGCTTTTTCGTTATTTTGCAGGGAAAACCTACCACAAAATGTGACCCAGGAACCATCCTCCAGCTGCAGTTCAAATTGCAGCTGGAGTTTTTCACAGCTTCCCAAAAACTCTCCTCCCATAAGTTTATCACCAACCTGCCAGGTTTGCCAATAATCCGTCAGATTTTGATAATACACTCGAATCCCATCCGCCTGCTTTAACAAAAGTTCTCCATTTTCTTGACAGGAAATGACCTCACTTTCTTTCATACAAACAACTGGAACCAATTTCTGCCATGTTTCATCCAGTAAAAGCTCCAGGCCAAAATCTTCCCGTTCCACAAGCTGCTGCAAACAGGGTTCTGCAGCAAACAACAAGGTCTTACCATCTTGCGAAAAAAGATCCGCAAAAGGCAGATATTCCACTGCTTCACCGATTCGTTTATAATAAGAAGCAATTTCCTGGAATCGTTCTGGATCTGCCCGTTCATATCCCAGCATATCCGCAAATACTTCTGCTTTTCGCAGCCTGGCTCTGGGTTCCCATTGCTGTTTCAGCATAACAGCCGCCAACAATTTTTCACATTTGACAGAGGATATTTCCTGCATCACCTCTAATTCTTCGGCAACTTCCTGCGGCACACGGCATCTTCGAAATTTCAAATCCTGCGGCTGAAACGTTTCCATTTGAACCGCACCTACATCCCCTTCCATCATCTGAATACCTGCGGCACAAAAAAAAGCACAAACTCCAATCAAAGCATACCAAACCAAATAGCGGCGCAAGTTTGCTCCATATCTTCCCCTTCCCTTCCGCCTCGACCTTCCCATATGTTCTCCGTTCCTCTTTTTCTTCTAATATTCTTTTTTTCAATACGCTTGTTTCTTCCAACACGCCCTTTTTCTGTTCGTTAAATAATAATACAGATCATACCGCCATTGCTGTCATTGATGATTTTTTGCAGTGCTTCCTGCAGCTTCTGCTGACATTCATCCGTCATTTGAGAAATTTTCAGCTGAATGCCATCATTTACAATCTGCTCAATGGATTTTCCAAAAATATTGGTTTCCCAGATTCCTTCCTTGCTTGTTTTAGAATTTTCCTTGATATAAGCAATGAGGTCATTTGCCTGACTTTCGCTTCCGACGATTGGCGCGATTTCCGTTTCGATCATCGCACGAATCATATGGATGGAGCTGGCTTCGGCTCGCATGCGGACTCCAAATTTATTGCCATGTTTCATCAGTTTTGGTTCATCCAGATGGATATTTTCCCGAATTGGTGATACCACACCATAACCACAGCCGCTGGCGCTGGCAACCGCATCAGCAACTTTCTGATATTCGGCTTTCATCTGGGCAAAATCTCGAATCGTCTGCATTAACTGACGTTCATTTGCAATCGGCAGCCCGGCATATTCACTGATCATCTCGTAATAAAGTCCTGGACGCATCGTGATGGAGACCTGTACCGTACCATTGGAAAGATTTTTCTCATAAATCCGCATTTCTTTCACCTGCGAAGAATGCAGGGCAACCGGAGTGGTTCCAACGTCGCGCATATGCGTCACGTCCTGAAAGAGCTTGGAGCAAATTTGAATCACTTCCTGTTTGATCGGATGGGAAAGCGCTAACAGCTCCAGCCATCGTGGAACGTGGAACGAAATCGAAGCAATCGGAAATTCATCGAGTACCGACCTTAAAATGCTTTCAATATCTTCTTTTTTCAATTGCTCACAATTTACAGGTAACACCGCTGTATCATATTTTGCTTGTAAGCTTTCCGCTAAAACAGCCGTTTCTTTGGTGTAAGGTTTTTGGACGTTTAACAGCATAACAAACGGTTTGCCAAGACTCTTTAATTCCTGTACTGTCTGTTCTTCCGCGGCAAGGAATGCGTCACGTTCCAGTTCGCCGAACGAACCGTCGGTTGTCAAAACGATACCGATCGTGGAGTGATCGGTGATTACTTTTTTCGTACCGATGCTGGCCGCTTCTGTAAACGGAATTTCGTAGGGAAACCAGGGTGTTTTTACCATACGTTCCCTGTCCCCTTCAATATGTCCGGCAGCACCGTCCACCATATAGCCGACACAATCGATCAGTCGAATCTGTGCTTGACTGTTTTCGCCAAACGAAACGGGAACCGCATCTTTCGGAACAAATTTCGGCTCCGTTGTCATAATTGTTTTTCCGGCAGCACTTTGCGGAAGTTCATCGCGTGTTCGTTCGCGTACATGCGTATCTTCAATCTGCGGAAGTACCATCAAATCCATAAAACGTTTGATAAAAGTAGATTTTCCCGTTCGCACAGGGCCTACTACGCCAAGATAAATTTCTCCTCCCGTTCGAGCACTGATATCCTGATAGATATCATACGCAGCAAATCTTTCCATAACGTACCTCCATATTAGAAAAATGATCCGATTTTTTAGAACCAATACCACTGAAAATTCCAGACGGGTTATTCATTCATATGCAAAATAATAGAATCCTATACCCATCCATTTCGGAAAAGCCCCTAAAAGGAAATTCTTATTTCGGACAAACCCGAATAGCAAAACTTTTGCAGAGCGTATTTCCAATCCGCATCTGATACGCACCGACACTTTCGCCATTTTCTGTCCCTCGATAATCCCAATACCAGCTTTCCTGCAATTCTTCCCCATCCCGCATCAAAATGGAAAATGGTTCAAATGCTACCTCCGTTTTCCATTTTTGCAGCACTTCCTTCTTCTGCTCTGCCGTTTTCACTGCAATCTGATAATCGGAAGGTGGATTGGTAATCGTTTGAATCAAATGACAAGAATACTGTTCCAAACCATAATCGATCAGCGTATTCATATCCTGCCATTTCCAGTTTTTAGAAGGCGGCCATCCACAGGCAAGCAAAGCCGCGATCAAATAGACCCCATTTTGTTCCACTGCACCGACATAACAATACCCTGCTTTGCTGGTAAACCCTGTTTTCCCAGAAATTGCCCCTTCTTTTAAATCCAAATACCGGTTATGATTCGAGCAGGAAAAACTGCGTTTCCCTTCTTTATCCGTAAAAGCAACCGATCGCGTCTGTGTAATTTCCCGAAAACGCGAAGCATATTCCGAACCCGATAAACAATAGCGCATAATCTGCGCCATTTCTGCTGCGGTCGTACTATGTTTTTGTATTTTTGCCCCTTCCTCCGTTGTAACACTCTGTTCCGCATCCAAACCATTTGGTGTAAGAAAACAAGTCTTTTCACAGCCAATTTCCCTTGCTTTTTGATTCATCAGCTCCGAAAACACTGCAATCAACGCTTTACTTTCTTCGAAAGAACGTTCAGAAGCCCTCTTGGAAATGGCCGTTTGCAAAACCTGCCAGGCTTCCGGCTCCCATTTCGTTTGTAAGTTCTCCACCCAGTTCTTCTTCTGCTGTAAGGAAACCATTCCGATCTGCTCGGCGATTGCAGCCGCCGCATCATTATGACTTTCCAGCATCAACGAAAATAATAAATCTTCCAAACGATATTGCTCCCCCGTTTGAATATTCAACTGCACATCCGGCATTGAAGCCGCATAAGGAGATACCTCTGCAAATTCCTCTAAATCCCCCTGCTCCAACGCCACGATGCACGTCATAATCTTGGTAGTACTGGCCATCGGAAGCACCTTCGAAGCGTCTTTCTCATATAAAATTCGTCCCGTATACCCATCCATTAAGACTGCTCCAGCTGCATGAAGATCAAGTGTCGGCTGCGTTTCTTCTGCTTGCAGAGCCTTCGAAGTATTTTGTTCTCGATAGAACGAATCACCTGTATTTTGTTTCGTATAAGAAAAAGCTACCGCATTTTGCTCTCTGTTTAAAAAAACACCTGCACTTTGTCTTCCACAAGAAAAAGCTGCTGCATTTTGCTCTCCGCCAATCAGTAAGAACAGCAGCACGATGCAAAATAATTGCTTCCAACCCTTCCGAGTTCTGCGCATGTTCCCTTTCCCTTTCTTTTTCTCCTTCTTCCTGTTTTGCTTCGCCACTCTCCACTTCTCCTTTCCACTCGTTCGCTTGAACTCTCGTTACATTATATTCGTACCAGAAAGCTATCACGACTCCGCTTTCACTGACTGCTGTGAAATGTTGCAGAAAAGGAAGGTTTCAGAAGTGTTTTCTGTTTCACTTTTCTCTTTACAAAAACAGATTCTTTGTTTATACTCTAGAGGGTATGCCTGTTCCCAATCTGTCTCAATCTTTTTGTTTTGAACATATTTTCAAACAGGTATGCAAAGCAATGAAACGCGCATTTGAACAATACTTAAAATGCAACAGAAAGAGGTTACATTATGGCATTATTAAACGAATGGAAACAGCTTGCTGAGGCAAACAGCACCAATCAGCAGACTTATCAGATGTTTTGGAATCAGTATTTTGAAGTTGAAAAAGGAATTTATGAAAAACTGTTAGTCGAAACCGAAACCATCAGCGGTACCGTTGCAGAACTTGCAGAACGTTACTCTGTAGAACCCGTTATTATGGCTGGTTTTCTGGATGGAATCAATGACAGCTTAAAAGAAGCAAATCCACTGGAAACCATGGAAGCCGATACTGTTGTCAGCCTGGATTATGATAAAGAAAAATTATACTACAACATGGTTGGCGCAAAAGCAGAATGGTTATACGAACTGCCTCAGTGGGATGCACTCCTGACAGAAGAAAGAAGAAAAGAACTGTATAAAGCAGAGCATTCTTCTCACACAATCGTAAAAGAGCCTAAGATTGGCCGAAATGATCCCTGTCCTTGCGGAAGCGGTAAAAAATACAAAAAATGCTGCGGTCGCTAAGTCGCTTTCTGAGTCCAGCTAATTCGATCGGATACCATTACTTGTGGCGAAAAAGCAGATTGTTTCATGAAAAGCAGCTTATTGAATTAAAAAGCAGATTGCTCAATTAAAATAATTACAACAATTAAAAAGGGAGTATCGCTTCATAACTGATTACCAATCAGTTCGTTTGCGACACTCCCTTTTTCTTAAACGGCTTCCGCTTCTGGTTTCGAATCGTCCGGGAGCAATTCCAGCTCCAAGACATCGGCAAGTCCATTCACACGCACGGTTTTTCCTTCGGCTTTTTTCAAAATATCTTCCGGCAGATACATAATATTTTTCTTATCTACTAAAATCTTTTTCTGCTTGACACGCATTTCTTTCAAAGTTTTTTTATCAATATAAGCTTCTGGCTTGACATAAACACAGGTTCTTTCACTATTGCTGTAATACCAGGATAATACTTGACTTTTCAGGTTAAATGCATCCGGCAGCTGTGCCGCGCCATTTTTTACTTTTACAGAACAACTTCCAATAATAAACATTTTTACACCTCCTGTTGGAATCCATTACAATCAGCGAATCCGAACACTTTTTATTTTTTTTAATTACTTTAATCAGTATTCTTTTTCTTTTTTTATATATAGCACACCCCTCCGAAAAAGTCAATTCTTCCCTTTTTAGAATCTTATCCTGTATTTCTTAGTTGTTTTGATGCAATTTTATAGAAAGGCTCTATTTTTTTGTGCAGTTTCACAAATTTATGCATTTATTTTTTTTACTTTCAAAAGTTTCTTTTGGAAATAATAACCTTTTTTCCTGCTTTTTTTATGACAGAATCGGATAAAAACCTCCGTAATCGTTCTTTTTTTGCAAAAAATACAGTCATCTTGCAATTTCAACCAAAAAATATCCCTGTCCAAGTATCCAACCAAGCAAAAAAGCCCTTGAAAAGACAGGGAATTTTCCCACAATCCTTCCAAGGACTTTTGAAGCGGTTTCACTGCGATACCGCTGATGTTTTCAAATCATTTCAAACGATTTAATGATGGAACAGACGGATTCCAGTAAATGCCATTGCGATTCCATACTTATTGCAGGTAGCAATTACATGATCATCCCGAATGGAGCCACCCGGCTGTGCAATATACTGCACACCACTCTTATGAGCACGTTCAATGTTGTCACCAAAGGGGAAGAAGGCATCCGAACCCAGTGCTACGCCTGTATTGCCAGCCAGCCACTGTTTTTTCTCCTCACGAGTAAATACTGCCGGTTTTTCCGTGAAAATCTTCTGCCATTCGCCTTCTGCCAGCAAATCTTCATACTCATCACCAATGTAAAGATCGATTGCATTATCACGATCTGCACGGCGCAGATCTTCTTTAAACGGAAGATTCATAACCTGAGGTGCCTGACGCAGATACCAGTTATCGGCTTTCTGACCTGCCAGTCTGGTACAGTGGATTCGAGACTGCTGTCCCGCACCAATACCGATTGCCTGTCCGCCTTTTACATAGCAAACAGAGTTTGACTGTGTATACTTCAAGGTAATCATCGCGATTGCCAGATCGATCGCTGCGGATTCCGGAATTTCCTGATTTTCTGTGACCAGATTGGTAAAGGAATTCTTGTTCAGATCCAGTTCATTACGACCCTGCTCAAATGTAATGCCATATACCTGCTTACATTCAATCGGTGCCGGTGTATAAGAAGGGTCGATCTGAATAACGTTATAATTCCCTTTTCGTTTGGTTTTCAGTAATTCCAGTGCTTCCGCAGAATAACCCGGTGCGATCACACCATCAGAAACCTCACGGAAGATCATTTTTGCAGTATCCAGGTCACATTCATCCGATAATGCAATAAAATCACCATAAGAAGACATCCGGTCTGCACCTCTTGCTCTCGCATAAGCACAGGCAAGGGGAGAAAATTCGCCCAAATCGTCCACCCAATAGATTTTTTTCAAAGTATCATCTAAAGGAAGACCAATTGCTGCCCCAGCAGGAGAAACATGTTTAAAGGAAGTTGCTGCCGGAAATCCTGTCGCACGCTTTAATTCCTGAACCAGCTGCCAGCCATTTAATGCATCTAAAAAGTTAATATAGCCCGGACGGCCGCTTAAAACCTGAATCGGCAGTTCTCCTTCTTCCATAAAAATACGAGAAGGTTTCTGATTCGGATTACATCCATATTTTAATGCCAGTTCTTTCATCTTCTGTCACTCCTTCTTACTGATTTTTGTTGACGATCTTACTTACAAATTCACCAGTTGCAATGTCGATATAACGAACGAATAAGGATACCTTGTTGTCTGCATTTAAACTATTCCATAACAGATCTGTAAATGCCTCGATATCATTCGGAATCTCAACACGTTTCGGTTCGCCTTCAAAGCTCGGAAGAGGATTTCCATCACACTGATAGGTGTGGATAAAGCGACCTTCTCCAGCCGGACAGTCGTTGTAAGCAAAGGTATAGCGATTGCAGGAAGAAGGATCGCCGTTATTGCTTTTTAAGATGGATAAAGCAAAGCTGTATTTACCATCTTCTACATGCATAATACCGGAAATTCTAGGCGTGTAATTCGGTGCATCCGGCTCAAATTCCCGTGTACGCAGTGCCTGTTCAAAGGTCATCTGTTTGTCCATCAGGTCATAGATCGTATCGGTCTGATCACCATTTGTAACAATAGTTTTATTGCCCAGAACGCGGACAGGTGCATAAATGATCAAGCTGGGGTCAACCAGTTTGGAAGGATCAAATGCCTGTGTCCGAATGCCATTGCCATCTTCCACAAAAACACGATTGCGGCTGTTTTCACTTCTGCCCATGATAAAATAAGCAGTGACTGCCTTTGTACCATCTGCGCTGCGGCCAATGATGATTCCACGGCCTGGATAAGAATTTTCTCTGAGTTCCTTTTCGATTGATACGGTATTCATATTATTCTCCCTTCATAAATGAATTTATAATGCTATATCCTACAGAAGTATCCGGAACTGTTCCCTTTCTTTTTCGTTTCAGAAAACGTATTTTAAGAATTCTCTTTTCAGAAAACGTATTTTAAGAATTCTCTTTTCAGAAAACGTATTTTGAGAGTTCTCTTTTTCGTTTCTTCGATTCACATTTCTCTTGCTTGAATTGCAAACGTGTTCTGTTCAAAAATAGGGAATCCGCTATCTTCCATAAAATCATATTGCCTTTTACCGATCGCTTTTAGCCTCTGCTCCAGGGAAGGAGCGGCGATTCAATGCGCTTATCGCGCAGCATCAGATCATGAACAGCATCTGCCGCCGGTTTTTGTTCAAATAAGACTTTATTGACTTCTTCCACAAGCGGCATATGGATATAATATTGAGCGGCCAGCGCTTTTGCTGCTTTTGCAGAATAAACACCTTCGACCACCATCTGCACTTCTTCCATTGCTTCTTCCATCGTTTTTCCCTGTCCAATTAAAATACCAGCACGACGATTGCGGCTGTGCATACTGGCACAGGTTACGATCAAATCCCCAATTCCACTAAGACCATACAAAGTCTCAGCATGTGCGCCCATTGCCATTCCCAAACGGGCAATTTCCGCCATACCACGTGTGATCAAGGCTGCTTTTGTATTATCTCCATAGCCCAATCCATCAGCAACACCAGCTGCCAGTGCAATGACATTTTTCAAAGCACCGCCCAGCTCGATTCCTTTGATATCTGGACTCGTATACACACGAAATACTTCACTCATAAACAGATTTTGAAGATATTCTGCTGTTTTTTGATCTTTTGCACCAATGACACATGTAGTCGGTATCCCTCTGCTTACTTCTTCTGCATGACTGGGACCAGATAAAACGGCTACATTTGCCTGCGGGATTTCTTCCTGGATCTGTTCACTCAATGTCATCAGCGTACTTTCTTCAATTCCCTTCGCCACATCCACTATGATCTGTCCAGGTTTTACATAGGATGCCATTTTGGCTGCGGTCTGTCTCGTATAAATACTAGCAACTGCCATTACCAAAACTTCTGCGGAATGCACCGCTGTTTCCAGATCAGATTCCATCTGGATTTCTTCTGGAATCTTTACGCCTGGAAGATTTTTATGCTCATGGGTTCTCCGAAGCATCTCCAATTCATCTTCCAATGCAGACCACATTGTCACTTCTGCTCCATTATGATGCAGCAGCACAGCAAGACCTAATGCCCAGGTACCTGCTCCTATGATACTCACTTTTGTCATGATGATCGCCTTTCATTTTCCTTTTCCTAAAAAATCTGCCACGATACCGCTCAATCGATACGCCGATTATTTTTTTGCACCCAGCTTATTTTCTGTACCGGACAGCAAACGCTTGATATTGCTTCGATGACGGATGATCGCCAGCAGAGCAATCACCAATACCACTGCACAGGATTCGAACCGAACCGCATCTGCCAGATAATTGCTGCCAGACAACGTAATCCACGTCCACATCAGGAAAAATGTTACGGAACCAAGCATAGAACCCAGCGAAACATAGCGGGTAACGAAAATAACTGCCAGAAATACCAGCAAGCAGACTAGAAAAATCCGCCAATCCAAAAGGGCAATGACCAGCCCGCCTGTAGAAGCAATTCCTTTTCCACCTTTAAATTTCAAATAAAACGGATAATCATGCCCTAATACTACGCCCAGTCCAGCATAAAGTACATACAGCAGCTCCATCTCCGGTACTTTTGCGCCCCAAATCAGGCGCACCAGAACACATGCCACTACACATTTCAGCAGATCGCCTGCTAAAACCGTTGCACCTGCTTTTTTGCCCATCACACGAAGCGTATTCGTTGCACCCGAATTTCCGCTTCCATGTTTTCGCAGATCAGTGCCATGCAGTTTTCCATAAAAATAGCCCGTCTGTACCAGCCCGCACACATATCCGATCAGCAGACAGATGATTCGTTCCATACTATTTCTCCTTTCGCTCACGAATAATGAACTTCAGTGATGTTCCCCGGAATCCAAATGCTTCACGAATTCGGTTCTCAATGTAACGCGTATAGGAATAATGCATCAGCTCCTTGTCATTTACAAAGAGTACGAAAGTCGGCGGTTTGACAGCAACCTGTGTCATATAGAAAATCTTCAGGCGGCGTCCGCGGTCTGACGGCGGCTGCTGCATCGCCACGGCTTCTGTCAGAATTTCATTCAGAACACCGGTAGCAATTCTGAGGTTCTGGTTTTCAATAACTGTATCGATCATGTCAAACATCTTTAAGAGACGCTGACCAGATACCGCTGAAACAAACATAATTTCCGCATAAGGCAAAAAGGATAAGATCAAACGAATCTTTTCGGTAAATTTCTTCACCGTATTATTATCTTTCTCGATTGCATCCCATTTATTCACGGCGATAATAATACCCTTTCCACGTTCATGGGCAATTCCGGCAATTTTGGCATCCTGCTCGGTCACGCCTTCTAAGGCATCGATCACGATGATCACCACATCCGCCCGTTCTACCGCCGTTACAGTACGAATAATACTGTAACGCTCCAGATCTTCTTTTATTTTATTTTTTCGACGCAGACCCGCTGTATCGATAAAGACATAATCTTTTTTATTGTGACGCACAACGGTATCGATCGCATCGCGTGTTGTACCTGCAATATCTGATACGATCACACGCTGTTCTCCTGTCAAACGATTAATGATCGAAGACTTTCCAACATTTGGTTTCCCAACGATGGCAACACGAGGACGCTCATCTTCTTCCTGTTCGTGTACATCTGCGGGGAAATGCGCTGCAACTGCTTCTAACAGATCGCCGATTCCCAGACGGCTGGCTGCTGAGATCGGAACCGGATCACCGATTCCCAGATTATAAAATTCATAGACATCCGCCATAAACTTCTGAAAACTGTCTACTTTATTAACCGCTAACACAACCGGTTTGCGGGAACGACGCAGCATGTCAGCCACTTTTGAATCGGCATCCTGCATTCCCTGACGCACATCTGTCAGGAAAATAATCACATCTGCGGTGTCAATCGCAATCTGCGCCTGTGAACGCATCTGTGAAAGGATCACATCACCGCTGTCCGGTTCAATACCGCCTGTATCAATCAAAGTAAAGGTTTTATCCAACCAGGTACAATCGGCATAAATTCGATCTCTTGTTACACCGGGTGTATCTTTTACGATTGAAATATTGCTTCCTGCTATTACATTAAATAAAGTAGATTTTCCGACGTTGGGACGTCCTACTACTGCTACAATTGGTTTACCCATCAAGTTCCTCCTGTATTCATCCAGATCAAGAATACAGCCTTTTCTTAGCTGATATTCTTTTTATTCCCTAAGGTTATCATTCTGTTATCATTTATCGGCTTCTGCTTTTCAGTTCCGACCAGCGCATCCTTGTACCTGAACTTTTGATTTGTTCCGTTTTGTCCGCACTGGTTCTTTCTTGACTAGTCTTCGCCTTCTGCTGTCAGTTCATATGGACGAAAATACGCTTCTGCAATCTCCAGTTCTTCTTCCTGTTCCAAAAGCAGCTGATCTTTCTCTAATTCTTCTGAAATCAAGGCTCCTACTAAATCGTATCCGCTTGATTTTACACTAACAACCGGAACTTGTAAAGCATTTTGTACCTGTGATACCGTCATATCATCCAAAAAAGTTTCCTCACCGCTGCGCAGCATATTGATCGGAATCAGCACCCGGCTGCCCAGGTTTTGACCTTTTAACTGCGCCAACAGATCCTGTCCCGTCACCAGACCAGATACCGTAATCTGTTCTCCAAAAAAGTGATTCGTGATGGGAATCAGATTGACCTGAATCTGCGGAAATTTCTCCTGAACCTGCTCAATGCAGCGTTTTAAATAAGGAAGTGCCAATTTTCCCGTGGCGATCGTAATCTGCTCCTTACGCGCATCTCCTTCCAGCAGCGCAAGAGCACGATTGGTTTCTTCCAGTAAAAGCCGCAGCATACCCACGCCATTTTCCAACTGCAGATATCCATCGTAGCGCCCTTCTTCCGGCAGTTCCCGCCCTGCTAATACATAAAATTCATCACTTGCATGCACAAAATGTACACCAAAGCGTTCCATACACTCCTTTTGAACCGATTCGATCAGATCGATCACCTGTCCAGCATCTTCTGCAGTAAACGGCTGCAGGCTGCAAAGCCCTTCCCGGTATTTCGTCAGTCCTACCGGAACGATCGAAACACTTTGCATCACCGGACAATAAGCCGTCAGATCCTGCAGTGTTCGTTTCAGTTCTGCGCCGTCATTGTAGCCTTTGCACAAAACGATCTGACCATTCATCTCAATTTCATGCTCAAAAAAATAATCAATCTTCTTTAACGCATCCCCTGCAAAACGGTTATGCAGCATCTTACAGCGAAGCTCCGGATTTGTCGTATGTACCGATATATTGATCGGGCTTAAATGATAACGTGCGATCCGTTCCATATCTTTTTCTTTGAGATTGGTCAGCGTAATATAATTCCCCTGCAGGAACGATAATCTGGCATCATCGTCTTTAAAATATAAAGTTTCCCGCATTCCCGGCGGCATCTGATCAATAAAGCAAAAAATACACTTATTGCTGCAGGAACGATATTCATCCATCAGACCATTTTCAAAAACCAGCCCGATATCTTCTCCATATTCCTTTTCAATCTCCAGTTCCCATTCTTCTCCATCCGGCTTGCGGATCAGCAATACCAATTCTTCATCTTCCGCATAAAACTGATAGTCTAATATATCTTCAATTTCCATGTCATCAATCTGCAAAAGCAGATCACCCGGTTCGATCTCCATTTCTTCTGCGATCGACCCCGGAATCACACCAGAAATCACATGTCCTTGTTTTTTCATCCTGTTCATCCTTCCATACTACCAAAGCAGCTTTGTGTCAAAAAATATGACACTTCTTTTTATCATACCAATTTCACAATCGTTTTGCAAGGATTTCCCCAAAACCTTCTTTGCGAAATTTCTTTGCGAAATTCAGAAGACTTCCTACAAATAATCCGATTTTTCCCTTGACCTAACCACCAGATAATGTTATAAAGATAATGAAGAATTATGAGTGGCCGGCAGAGTACCTACCGTCTGCCGGAGAGGGAGAAGGAAATATGACAAAAGATTATACTTTTGGTGATGCACTGCCAGTAGCGCCTTTACGCATTGCAGCACTGAACAGCTGTCAGGAACTCGGCAAAAAAGTAGATGATTATATCGTACAGTTTCGTAAGAATGATTATAATCAGCTTCTGAAAACACACGATACAACCTTAAATATTCGCTGCTACGACAAAGATAGCTATCTGGTGGAATGTGAGTGTCCCAGATTTGGCAGCGGCGAAGGAAAAGGTGTTATCACCTCCTCCGTACGAGGAAGTGACCTTTTTGTAATGGTTGATGTGATGAATCACAGTCTCACCTACAATGTATGCGGTAATGTAAACCACATGTCACCCGATGATCATTTTGCAGATCTGAAGCGTATCGTTTCCACCGCAGCACCGAGTGCTCATCGTGTCAATGTAATCATGCCTTTCTTATACGAAAGCAGACAGCACAAAAGAACAAAACGTGAATCTTTAGACTGTGCTTACGCACTGGAAGAACTGGTCAACATGGGAATTGACAGCATCATTACATTTGATGCACACGATCCTCGCGTTCAGAATGCAATTCCGTTATTTGAATTCAACAATTTCATGCCGACCTATCAATTTGTAAAGGCACTGTTTAAAGCAGAACCGGAACTGAAGATCGACAAAGAGCATGTAATGGTCATCAGCCCGGATGAAGGTGCCATGTCACGTGCCGTTTACTTAGCAAACAATATCGGTGTAGACATGGGTATGTTCTACAAACGTCGTGACTATTCTCGCGTAATCGACGGACGCAATCCTATCGTAGCGCATGAATTTTTGGGCAGCAGCGTAGAAGGTAAGACCGTTATCATCATTGACGATATGATCGCATCCGGTGAAAGTATGCTGGATACCTGCCGCGAACTGAAAGACCGGAAAGCAAGCAAAGTCATTGTATTATGTACCTTTGGTTTATTCACAAACGGTTTCCAGAAATTCGATGAATTCTATAACAATGGTTATATCGACCGCGTGATCACGACAAACCTTAACTACAGACCTTCAGAATTATTCCAGAAACCCTGGTATGTAGAAGCCGATATGAGCAAATATCTAGCTGCTATTATCAACACTTTGAATCATGATGCATCTATTTCCGATCTTATGACCAATACTGCAAAGATTCAGAAAACTGTAAAAGCATTCAACGAAGGTATGTATATCCCTCACTAAATATTTGAAACCTAGAATTTTCCAAGAACTGTTTCAAGGATTTTTATCCCGTTTCATTTTTAGAACGATTAAAACGTTTTCATTTTTTCGCTTCTAAAATCTTCTAAATTATGTTCTTGTAGTGTATTCTTGTTACGCAAAAAAGAGCCTGCTATTTGCTTACAATCTGATATGCCAGCAAATATCGGGCTCTTTCTTTTTCACCTGCACACCGCCTGCGCTTACAGGTATCGATGTCCGGGAAATCTCATTTCCAAACTATTTACATAAAACTGATAATATCGGGTACGGGCTGAACCGTGCGGTGAATATCCGATGCATATAAGACCGGACCTTCTCCCTCATAATCTTTCCAATACTCGATCTGAACCTTAGCGGTTACTTCGACCCAATCCCGATCCGCAAATTTATCCGCTTTGTTACTTTTTACGACAAAGCCAAAGAATGCCATATCGTCTTCACAGCAGGTATTCACCAAACGACCCGGCACAAATGCATTTTTCGGGAAATCACCAGGATGCATGACCAATCCTTTATAACGCACAACTTTGCCTTCATAGCGACCCGGATTTTCCAAAGCATCCATATACCAGATGGCATATGCAGGACCTTCTAATTCAATTACATCTGCATTCAGATCGTACGGCAGATCCTCCTCTGTCATCTCCTGCACTTCGCCTTCTTCATCTTCAAATACGACTTCTGCATTCATATTTACCGCCTGAACGGTTCTGCGCAAAGGTGCCAGATCTTCAATCATATCGCAGCGGTTAAAAATGACCATATCCGAATTCTTTACCATCTCTCCAAAAAGAGATTTCATATTTTTATAAAACACTTCAAAAGTAGATGCGTCTACATGTGTAATCTGCTGCTCGATTTCCCAGTCAGAAGGAAGTGTTTTATTACGCATCAGCCACATTCCATTATATTCCAGAATAATTCGTTCTGGCTGATGCTTTACTGCAAGCGCCGCCAGATGATCCGGCGTAAACTCATCTTCTTCTTCGATCATTTCCACTACGGTATTGGAAGCTTCTAAAAGGTCTTCTTCATATTCTTCCATCCCTTCTTCACACAAAAGCAGCAAAGTTTTGCCTTCAATCTGGAAATAATCCTGCTCCAGCGTAAACTTAATAAAAGAAGTTTTTCCGCTTTCCAGAAAACCGTTGATCAAATAAACGGGTATCGTTGTAATTTTTTCCTTCAACATGTTCCAAGCCTTTCTTTATTCCAAAAACAACTTTTTAACAGCATCTTCTTTCACACCAGAGCCAATGACAACGATCTTACCGGTAATATCTGCACCGCCTGTCCGTACTTCCATTTCCCCCGGAACGTAATCAAAATGAATCCATTCTTCGTCTTCGGAAGATGCAACCATTCCCTTTGCACGAAGAATCATACCATACGTATCCAAATCCGTCAGTTCATTCAGTTTCATTGCAATATCAGCCTGTGTATACTGGCGAATTGTCTCCATTCCAATACTGGTAAAGACATCATCCGCATGATGGTGGTGATGGTGATCATGGTCGTGGCCGCAGCAACATTCTTCTCCATCTTCATGGTGGTGGTGATGATGCTCGTGATCGTGGCCACAGCAGCATTCTTCTCCATCCTCATGGTGGTGGTGATGATGCTCGTGATCATGGCCACAGCAACATTCTTCTCCATCTTCATGGTGGTGGTGATGATGCTCGTGATCGTGACCACAACAGCATTCTTCTCCATCCTCATGGTGGTGGTGATGATGCTCGTGATCATGGTCGTGACCGCAACAGCATTCTTCTCCATCTTCATGGTGGTGGTGATGATGCTCGTGATCGTGGCCACAGC
>CAZTHP010000021.1:30351-32175 GCA_964613155.1 uncultured Lachnospiraceae bacterium
AGCATTCTTCTCCATCCTCATGGTGGTGATGATGGTTATGCTCCTGTACTTCCTTCAGCAGCTGTGCAGCAAGGCTGTCTTTTTCACCTTCCATAACGGCTAAAATCTGCTCTCCGGTCAGCTGTTCCCACGGTGTTGTAACAATCTGTGCAGAGGCATTCTGTTCACGGATCAAGGCAATCGTTTTTTCAATCTTATCCTGTTTCATTGAACCGGTACGACTTAAAATAATCGTACCCGCAGTTGCAATCTGATCGTTATAGAATTCCCCAAAGTTTTTCATATACATTTTTGCTTTTGATGCATCTACAACAGCGGTTGCACTGTTGAACTGTACATCAGCTTCGTCATTCAAAACGCGAACGGCGCGAACAACATCAGAAAGTTTGCCTACGCCGCTCGGCTCAATTACAATTCGATCCGGATGATACTGATTCATCACTTCTTTTAAAGAGGTTTCAAAATCCCCTACCAAAGTACAGCAAATGCAGCCAGAATTCATTTCGCGAATTTCAATCCCAGCTTCTTTTAAGAAACCACCGTCAATTCCCACTTTTCCGAATTCATTCTCAATCAAAACCGTCTGCTGACCCTGTAACGTTTCTGAAAGTAATTTTTTAATCAATGTCGTCTTTCCAGCTCCAAGAAAGCCAGAAATAATATCTATTTTCGTCATAATAACTCCTTTTCCGCAAATTGCAGACTCAAACTGCAATTTCCTTCTCAGCATCTTGCTAAAACGCACTCCCAAAGGAATGTGTTTCGTTTCAATTTCCTACGTTTCGTTTCAGACTATAACACAATCTGTATTAAAATTCAAGGTTTGAATTCATCGATGCGCCCATGAGCATTCCCAGAAAGAAAACAAAGGAAATAAATTGATTGGTTTAGAAAAAAATAACAGGTAAGTTACTTTGAAATGTAGCAATAACACCCAAAACCTTATTGAAACAAGGAAAGCCATCAGAATTTTGCATTTTCTGATGGCCTTTTTTTGTCATAAAAAACCGTTTTCCGATTCATGACTGTGAAGATTTGTATCAAGGGATTATCCCTGCTTATTCCCACTCATACGGCGTATTTTGATACACGTAGAAATTGAGCCAGTTCGTATACAGTAGATTTGCATGACTTCTCCAGGTCAGCAAAGGAAAGGCATCTGGGTTATTGTCCGGATAATAATTAACCGGAAGTGCCGATTCCAATCCCCGTCCTATATCGCGTTTATACTCCTCATTTAAGGTCATACGGTCATATTCCGGATGTCCAAATACGAAGATCCGCTTGCCGTCTACACTAGTAACCAGATAAACTCCTGCTTCGTCGGATTCTGCGCAAATCAAAAGATCTGGATTTTCCAGGATTTCTTTCCGCTTTACAGTCGTATAGCGAGAATGCGGCGCTGTAAATTGGTCATCAAAACTGCGCACCAGCGGAATTTTGCGATCCGTTACCTTCTGCGTATAAATTCCAGAAAGCTTCTTCGGCATCAAATGCTTATTGATACCATAATGATAGTAGAGACCAGCCTGTGCGCCCCAGCAAATATGAATGGTAGAGGTTACATGGGTATCTGTCCACTCCATGATCTGAGTCAGTTCCCCCCAATAATCCACTTCTTCAAATGGCATCTGCTCAACTGGCGCACCCGTAATAATCATGCCATCATAATAATTCTGCTTTACATCATCAAAATTTTGATAAAACTTGTTCAAATGACTTAGGGATGTATTTTTCGAAACATGATCGGTCACATTCAAAAAATCCACTTCCACCTGTAATGGTGTATTGGAAAGAGCCCGATAAATCTGTGTTTCGGTATCC
>CAZTHP010000022.1:0-17102 GCA_964613155.1 uncultured Lachnospiraceae bacterium
GGATATGCAGAAACTATAAATCCATTACTAATATTCTAAACTGTTCTCTTTAAGTAAGAAATCAAACAAATTCAGTATCAAAATTCCGGATTCATTGTAATGTGTAGGTCCATCCTTTACAATAATAATTTTCTTAAATGAATCGTTGATATTCCGAAGTGATAACTGTTCCTGTTCTTCCTTTTCTTTCGTAGGTAAAGCCAACGCCGATTGAATATACAATCTCTTAGAACCTTGATTACATACAAAATCCACTTCTAACTGTTTTTGTACCTTTTTCTTTTCTTCAGTAGAATAGGTATACTCAACCATACCGACATCAATATTATATCCTCTGATAAGTAGTTCATTATAGATGACATTTTCCATAATATGTGTTTCTTCATACTGTCGGAAGTTGATTCTAACATTTCTTAAGCCACAGTCAGTAAAATAAAATTTCATTGGTGTACTGATATATTTCTTTCCCTTTACATCATAACGATTTGCTCTGCTAATCAAAAAAGAATCCTCAAAATAATCCAAATAGGTCTTAATCGTATCCGGATGTACCGATACATTCTTTACAGTCTTGAATGTATCTGCAAGTTTCTTTGGATTCGTTAAGCCACCGATTGCTGATGACAAGTAATCTAAAAGTTCTTCCATTTCAACCGGATTTCGAACATCATTTCGTTCTAAAATATCTTTAATATAGGTTTCCTTAAAAATATCTCTCAAATATGCCGTCTTATCTTCTTCATTTTCTATTTCAAGCAATTTGGGCAAACCGCCATACATTGTATATTCCTGCCATGCCTGTTGCCGATCAATACATCTTCCCAACATGTACTCTGCAAAAGACAATGGAAATAGATGCACTTGATCACCTCTACCACGAAATTCTGTAATAATGTCCTTGGATAAAAACTTCGCATTACTTCCTGTTACATAAGTATCTACATTCTTCAAATGTAAAAAGCTATTTAGCACATCTTCGAATTCCGATACCATCTGCACCTCATCAAGCAATACGTAATACATATCCTCATCTTTTACTGCATTATGCACATATTCGCATAATGCATCAGGATCACGATATTTCTTGTTAATCCTATCATCTAAGGCAATCTTTATAATATGTTCCTTATCAACACCGGATTTTATTAGGTGCTCATAAAATAATTCAAATAGTAAATATGTCTTGCCACTTCTTCTTATCCCGGTAATTACTTTTATCATACCATTATTTTTTCGTCTAATCAGTTTATCCAGATATAGATTTCTCTCCATCGTAATCTCCTTTATTGAAAATTTAGTCTCTTTTTCCGTTCTTTTTTCAATAGAATTATAAAACCAAACCACATAACATGTCAACAGTTATTGAAAATTCAGTCTCCATTTCAACTCTATTTTCTGCAAACTCACTCCACTATTTTCATACTATCTTCGTTAAAGCGATAAATAAGGAGCGGCATCACGCCGCTCCTACACATTTCCAAACCCAATCAATCACTCCCAGCACCCAACTGCTAAACACTCCATATAAGATCACCGGTCCTGCTATCGTAAAGATCTTACACCCGATTCCAAAGACCTGCCCTTCCGCTTTTGCTTCAATTGCAGACGAAGCCACTGAATTTGCAAATCCCGTGATCGGCACTAACGCACCGGCACCGCCCCATTTCACAATTTTGCTGTAAAGATTCAATCCCGTCAGAAATACGGAAATAGCAATCAGAAGAATAGAGGTCCAGGAAGCTGCATCCTGCCTTTCCGCTCCGATACTTCCCATCAGCCAGTTGCTGATTCCTTGTCCAATGATGCAAATAACTCCCCCCGTCAAAAAAGCATGAATCACATTTTTCACCGTATTCGTTACCGGTGTAATCGCTTTTACATATTCCTGATATTCATCTTGTGTCATCCCCTTTTTCAATCCTGTTTTATGATCTCCCTCTGCAAGAGGAATGTTTTGTGTTTTCCCACTCTTACCGGTACTTGTTTTCGCTGCCTGCATCCTGCATGTTCTCCTTTCTCATTTTCCAGTTTTCTTTTCCTCGCATTTTTATTTTTCACTTTTTGTCTACTATTTCCGATTCGATAAACCATACATTCTTTCTTTTCGATAAACCATACGTTCTTTCTTTTCGATGATCCATACATTCTTCTTTTTCAATAATCCATACATTCTTCCGTATTCTATATTCTATCTTCAGACGAATCTCTTATGAATCCGCTTAACACCTTAATCAAGGTTTCATCTTAATCCAAAAGTCAAACCATGCGCCAAGTCCTTTTCCCACCGCAAAGGTGAAAATCAGATATTTCATGCCCTCCATCATATGCAGATTTCTGGAAAAAACGGGAATGGCATTCAAAGTTTCCGCTAATGACATCAGCAGTGTTCCCACAAAAATACCGGCACTTACACCAAACACGAGCAACAGAAAAATCCCAAACCCACTTGGAATCCATTTCCCCAGCGGCACAGAATATAAACTCACAAAATTTGCGGCTCCGATTCCAACAACAATGCAACTCTCATATAGACGAATTTGCGCTTCTGTATGTGTTTTTCCAATTATTCGATTCATAGCTCCAATACTCACAATAAAGGAAAATAATCCCGCCGCAATCACAGCGCCGCTGCATAAACCGATTAAAAACAGCATTATTTTTAAAATCCATACAGCACTATCCATGCTTTTCTTGCCTTCTTCCTATCTTTCTGTTTACTTGCTTCTGCTGTTTTTCCTGTTTTTGAATCACCGTACCCGCTACGTCATTTCCATAAAGGCGCATCTGAACTTCCAAAGGCGTTGGATCCAAAATATCCTTTTTCTTACTTTTATGGTCAAAAAAGAATAAAATTCCCATTGGAAGTCCGATTGAATATCCAGCTTCTAAAACGGTCATGCCATTAGAAGGAGTTCCGGTAAATTGTTCATACAAAGAAGAAAAAATCGTTTTCACATCACTGTCATTATTAAATGCCATAATAGAAAAAGCTGCTCCGAAAAAAGAGATGATACAAACTGCTGCAATTTTTAAGATTGCCGTTTTTTTAGAAGAATGCCGCGCACCTTCATATTCTAACAGAAAATCCGGAGTTCCTACGTTTGTAACTGTAATTCCAGGATATCGCGATTCGATCATTGCGATTACCTGCAGCACAGAAAATCCCTTTTTTTCTTCATTTTCGCGAAATTGATATAACAGCAGGGAACGACAGCCCGCCTCAATTTTGTGATCGGCACAATGAATTTCCCCCGCTTGTCCCAGAAAAACTTTCCGCTCCGGCACTTTTTCCACTTGTTTGAAAGAAATATGAACTGTATTATTTTTATAGCGCATTTGATCCGGACTTTGATTTTCCATAAAAAAAACTACCCTGCCTTTCTTTCGGTTAAGGGTAGTTTCTTTCAATTCATGTAAAATTATACATCCAAATTCTATTCAATTCTTTTATTTCATAATACGCACTGTATGCAATAGCGCCGGTTGTATCGTCGTTTGATACTATGTATCCCATACGATCTTTGTACTACCTACGAAGTATGCAATCATGACGGTTGGATCGTCGTTTGATACTATATTTACGGTTATTCTTCCGAGGCTTCTTGTGCTTTCCAAATTTCCATCGTTTCCGGCGACAATTTCCAGATTGCACGATCATAGGTTAAAATTCCATTTACTTCTTCTTCTATATCCGAAACCTGCGTATAAACCGCTGCACATAATCCATCTTTCACCAGGTTCTGAATCTGCTCCTGAAGTTTCTTATAGGCAGTCTGTAATTTTTCTTCTGTTTGATAAACACCATATCCATACAGACGCTCCGTCCACAAATGGTCTTTTTCTCGATAAGCATAGCCGCCATACTCCGAAAGTACATACGGTCTGGAACCTTTTTCGACTTTCAGCTTCCGAAAATAATTATGTACACTGCGCATATCACCTTCCCGCTGATCAAACCAGCCACTGGCCGGATCCACAAAACGTGTTGCATCCTGTGCTTTTACTTTTTGATATGCATCTCCTGACTTAAATTGTCCCCATCCTTCGTTAAATAATACCCACGCAGCAATGGAAGGATGGTTGTATAAAAGATTTACCGTTTCTGCGGTTTCCCGCTTCCAGATCCGACGTCCTTTTCGGCTGGCACGTCCGGTTCGTTTATAAGCACGAAATCCCCGGTCTTTGCGATTTCCAAATAAGGTCGGGAGCAACGTAGGCAAATAGCAAAGCTTCATCATGTTATATTCGGCACCGCCATTGACCATATCCTGCCAAACCAGCATTCCCAGGCGATCACAATGATAATACCAGCGATCTGGCTCGATTTTACAATGTTTGCGAAGCATCCGAAATCCCATCTGCTTCATTTTTACGATATCCGCTATCATCGCTTCATCGGAAGGAGGTGTCATCAGCGATTCCGGCCAATAGCCCTGATCCAGCACACCGTTCATAAAATAGGGGATATGATTCAAACAAAGTCTCGGAATCTCTTTTTGATCTTTTTCAATCGTGAAACAACGCATTGCGGTATACGTTGCGACGTGATCTTCTGCGGTTGTAATACAGATTCCATATAACCACGGTGTCTCCGGTGTCCAGCTTTTTTTCTCCGGAATCTGAAGGCGCACATGACATTCACGATGTACCGCATCCAGCTGCACCGTCTCCATTTCCACCTGAAGTTCTCGGATTACCTGATGTCCTGCATGACAAAAGCAGCAAGCCCCATCCATATGACTTTCCTGATGAATATCCGGTTCATATAATTTCAAAGCGATCCGCTCTTTTGCGGTACTGCAAAGCCCGGTCTGACGATCACTCGCTGGTCCATTCAGCAAAATTCGGATATCCACCATACTTTCATCATACAATGGAGTTATCCACAAGCGTTCGATGTAATTCACAGGAACCCACTCCAGCCAGACTGTCTGCCAAATCCCACTTTGCGCGGTATAAAACATACCGCCTCGTTCTAATTTCTGCTTTCCGACTGCAAAAAAGGAAGTTTCGGATACATCCTGCACACAAACGCGCAAAATATTGCTTCCTTGATTCAAACGCTCCGTAATTTCCAGGGAAAATGGCAGATATCCACCCGAATGTCTGCCAATGCGTTTTCCATTTAAAAAAACTTCACAATTTTGATCGACTGCACCAAAATGCAATAAGGCTCTCTGATGATCTGGAATGTCCGAAATGAAAATCTCCCGTTCATACCAAAGATATTCCTGCGGTTTTAACTGACGTTCTACAAAAGAAAGCGTTGTTTCAGGAGAAAATGGCACCAAAATATTGCCTTCCCACCGTTCCGGAACACGTCTGGAATCCACAATTGCATATTTCCACCATCCATTTAAAATTTCATATTTTCCAGACGGTTTCAAACGCACCATTTGCGGACGAGGATATTCTCTTAACACTTCTGGGGACGATTCTCGAACTGTTATTTTCTTTTCAGCAAACTTTACATGACCATTCTCAGCGTCTGCTCTTTGTTTTTCCCATGCGCTCTTCCGCTCTGCGGCTTCGTCATGCTGCGCATTTTTTCTATGTTCATCTTGTGAAATCTGCTGATAAAGTTCCTTTCCCCATTGCGTCATCAACGAGGTCTTTTGATATTGGCTTTTTTTACTGCGGCGCCGGGGAAACGCCGTGATAATCTGACTCCATTCCATATTGTCTTCTTTCTATTTCTTCTCCAAGTACCTTTTCACCATTCTTCTTATCAGCAAAAATGGATGGTCTTCTAGAAAATTCTGCTGCCATCCACTCTGCTCCGACTCATGATTATAGCAGAAACACTGCTCTTTCGCAATACAGCAAAATTTCCCGTGAACCACAAAATCCCCTCGTGAACTGGAGACTAGAATTTACTTTTCCAAGTTAGAATCGAAATCCAGTCGTTTTCCGATTACATTCTTTCAAGAAGCCTTCACGAAGGTAGTTTTTTCCGCAGCTGTCCTAAAATTTTCCGTTCTAATCGAGACACCTGCACCTGTGTAATCCCCAGTTCTTTTGCGGTCTGTGCCTGTGTTTGTTCTTTAAAATACCGTAATTCCAATAATTTTCGTTCTAAATTGGGCAAATGCGAAAGAAGCTGATCGACGACAAGCTGATTTACCAATTCTTCACTGATATCCTGCTCGTCTTCTAATCGCTCCATTAAGGTAATTGGATTTCCATCTCCCTGATAAACAGTTTTGGACAGCGATTCCACTTCGGCCACAGATTCCAACGCCGCCGCTGCTTCCTCAACCGCAATTCCCATTCGCCCTGCCAATTCCTCCATTGTCGGATCCCGCCCCAATTCCATCCCCAACTGTTCTCTTGCAATTCCTGCCTTATATGCCTGCTCTTTTAAGGTACGACTTACTTTAATCAATCCATCATCCCGCAGAAAACGACGGATTTCCCCAGCGATCAGCGGCACTGCATAGGTTGAAAAACAGACTTGAAACGTCAGATCAAATTTATCAATTGCCTTTAGCAGCCCAATACTTCCAATCTGAAACAAATCTTCCATTTCCTGTCCTCGCCCTTTAAAACGTTTGACCACACTCCAGATCAACCCGATATTTTCACAAACCAGCTGTTCCCGTGCAGCCAGATCTCCCTGTTGTGCCGCTTGAATCAATGCTACAAATTCCATGATATCCACTTCCATGACATCTACGATATTTGCCCGGTTTTCCTATTTTCACCGGATTTCACCTGTTTTTCTTGATATTTGTCAGCTTTTGCATCTTTTTTCCCAGTTTTCTTCCGGTTTTGCATCTTTTTTCCCAGTTTTCTTCCGGCTTTTGCATCTTTTTCCCAGTTTTCTTCCGGCTTTTGCATCTTTTCCCCAGTTTTTTTCCGGCTTTTGTATCTTTTTCCCAGTTTTCTTCCGGCTTTTGTATCTTTTTCCCAGTTTTCCGTTTTCCCCTAATTTTTGCTTTTTTCCTTTCTGTTCCTCCTTCCCAATCTAATGTGATGAAAATGGAGCCGCTTCTTTTGCAAATTGCTTTGTCATCCAAACTTCCGTTCCATCTGCCGGAGAAGATTTTACAACCACCTCATCCATAAACAACTGCATAAAAGTAAATCCCATACCGGAACGTTCCAATCTTGCTTTTGTCGTATAGCAAGGCTGCATCGCCTTTTCAATATCCTCAATTCCACCTCCTTCATCACGAACACGAACTGTAACGGTTCTGCCGCGCAGACTCACCTCCATCGAAATCGGTCCTTTCTGTCCATCATAACCATGAATCATACTATTCGTCACCGCTTCGGAAACTGCTGTTTTCAATTCTTCGATTTCCTCTACCGTTGGATTTAAACGCGATGCAAACGCCGCTGCTGTCACACGGGCAAATCCCTCACAACCAGGAATACTGTCAAATTTCATATAAAATGTTGTTTCCATTTTTTCCATCCTTTCCCGCTTTTCCGATCTGCTTCTAACCAATTTTCCACTCTGTTTCTAACCAATTTTCCACTCTGCTTTTAACCAATTTCCGATTTTTTTCTAAACCAGTTCCGTATCCGCTTTTACGCGTCTTTCACAGTCTGTTTCGAAACCTATTTCTTGTTCTCGTTTCAACTTGTGAATTTTACCCAACCTCACGCAGACTCACTCCAGTTCCTGGATCAATCCGGTGATTCCCGCTGCTTCCAGCATTCTCCGAATCCGCTGCGACACATGCCAGGTATACACCGCTCCCCCAATAAATTCCATGCGCTTATAACGCCCTAAAAGAATCCCTATTCCGGTACTGTCCATAAATTCGGTTCGTGTAAAATCAAAAACAATATTTTGAATCCCCGCTGCTTCGATCAAAGCCTCTGTTTCCACTTTTATATTTCTTGATGAAAAATGATCAAACTCCCTCGGCAGACGAATATAGAGAACATCTCTTTCGCTTTCATAAACCGGCATTTTACTTTCCACATTTCCCTGTAACATGTTTCGGCACCATCCTTTCTGCATAATCCTTTCTGCACCAACCTTTCTGCATAATCTTCTCTACATAATCCTCTCTGGATAATCCGCATAAAAATCAAACTCCTACACATGAACTACATCGGCAATTGAATAACCGAGGATTCCCGCTTTCTATCCTAAAAAAACGAAAACAAAAAAGGAACCTGACAGCATCTGCCGATTGGTTCCTTCTTTTGTAATTTCATTTTTCTCTTTTTCTTTCAGATAACTGCTTTTATTCAAGCCAGCTTATCCTTTTTTGTTTAGTCAGCTGCTTTTATTTAAACCAGCTTATCCCTTTTTGTTTAGTCAACTGCTTTTATTCAAACCAGATTCAAGCCAGCTTGCTGTTTGATTTTAACGAACATTCTAACGTTCTTTTTATACGTTTCTTTATTCGTCACTCACCTGGCTTTCTTCTGTATACGGCATATAGCGTTTTGCTAATTTCGACCACTGCGTTTCCGGATACTCCTTCTGCAGCTTATAGAAATATTTTTCCGCATTTTCACGTTCACCGGTATTATAATAGCACAAGCCCAGCCAATACATGACCTCCGGATAATCCGATTTCAGCTTCAAGCACTGTTTAAAATACTTTTCTGCTTCCGCATATTGATAACGCCGATACTGGGTACGGCCGCCTTCATACAGTTTTTGAAGTCCGGTCTGCTCAAATTCCTGGCTCATCGTTTGATATGCTTCATTATAAGCACTGTTATCAACGTGTTTTGCCTCAATACTTGTAAATGCTTCTGCTGCTTCCAGGTATTCGCCCTGCGCATAATGCGTCAGCGTTGAAATCAAGTCTGCATATGCATCCATGATTCCGTTTTTCCCAGTATAAGCCTGAAGGGAATTCTCCGTTTCTTTCAGCTGTTTCTCCAAATCCTCAATTTGTTCTTCCAAAGATAAAATCTTAACCTCTTTTGAAGACAGATCATCTCCATAGGACATCAGCTGTGAATTATTATCCTCAATCATCCGCTGTCGGATCGAGGGAAAGATTAAAAACAGACTAGCCAAAATGCCTAAGAGCAATCCGCCGGCAATACAGATAAAATCATGCAGCAGTTCATTTTTTTCATTATATGGCGGAATGATCACATCCTGACTTTCCCGTTTTTCCCGTTCTTCCTGCTCCTCAATCTCGTTTTGAAGGGAATTTCCTGCTAATGCAGCTGCCTCATCCAGCAAACGGATTGCCTGCAGATCGGTGCGATCTGTTTCTAACAGTGGTTTCAGGACACGAGTGGCTCTGGCATAATCTTCCTGCTTGATACAGATCAGTGCCATCAAACGCGCTGCCTTTGCATAGTGTGGATAAAGAGAAAGCACTTTTTTCAAATGCACAACAGCCAGATCCAGCGAATCCTGCCGAGCACAGCGAAGTGCCTGATTGTATTTATTGACAGCTTCCTTGCGCTTTGCCAGCTCACCGCGGCTAAATGCTTTTTTATAAAGAACAGATGCTTGTGAATCTTCTGGATTCAATGCCATACTCAGCTTCCACTGTTTCGCAGCTTCCCCTGCTTCTCCCAATTCCAGCAAGAGTAATCCATACAGATTCCGCGCCTGAATCTGGCGTTTATTCAACTCCAAACAGCGTTTCAGATCCTGAATTGCTCCCGAAAGATCTTTTTTCTCTGCTCGCTCCAAGGCAGAATTGTATAAACTATTGGACAGATAGACCAAGCGTCTGTACTCTTTCATCCGCATCCCACAGGACGGACACACCTGATCTCGTTCTGTGACAACGGCTCCACATTTGCAACATTTCATAATATTATTCACCACCTGCTATCTTTTCCACAACATAACTACTTTTGCAGCAGCTGCATCAGTACATCTGTCATATCTGTAATGTTTTCAGAATCCACTTTTGCAGATTCGGCATCGACTTCTTCACTCGGCGTAAATTTCTTCAATTCTTCATCAAAATCAATCATATCATCTAAACCTTTCCGATTCTATCGCATGTCTCATTCTATTGCACGTTTCATTTTACCGCATATCTCACTTACTGCTGGTCTTTCTTTTCTTCCAGAAATTCCATGATACTGCCTGCCAGATAAAGAGAACCGGCGATAAAAAGAATATCCTCTTTCTGTTTTTCTTCTAAAGCGTGGTCAAATGCATTGCGAATACCAGGACAGATTTCAATCGGACCATCATAATAATGTTTCAGACGTTCTTCCAGGATTTCACATCCTAACTGTCTGGAATTTTCAATTTCTGTTATCATGATATGCGCAAAATCTGCTTCCTGCCCAATATGACGAGCCATCAGATCCACATCTTTTTCCTTAACAGCTGAAAACAGCAGCAATTTCCGGCCTTTGCACTCAACACTGCGAACTGCCTGTACAAATTTGCCAATTCCGTCTTCATTATGCGCTCCATCGATATAAACACCGGGCATCACCTGCTGCATGCGACCAGGCCAGCGTGTCATCATAATCCCTTTCCGCGCCATCTCTTTTTGTTCTTCGGTCTTTAACAGACCCAGCATCTCCATCACCGATACGGCTACCAGCGCATTGACTGCCTGATATTCTGCAATAAAAGGAATATACAAACGGCTGCCGGCAAGTGCGCCTTTCTTTACATCCAGACAAAGATTGCCATTCTCCATTGTCGTATGTTCATACCAGGTACGATCCACTCCCAGCATTTCATTATGATATAAGCCCGCTTCTCTGGAAATCACTTCCGCAGCTTCCAGTCTGGTTCCATCATATACCACTTTTGCACCGGGTTTGATGATTCCTGCTTTTGCAAATGCAATTTCTGGAATGGTATTGCCCAGAACTTCTACATGATCCAGACTGATCGAAGTAATTGTACAGCAAACAGGTGATTTGATCGCATTCGTACCATCCATGCGGCCGCCCAAACCAACTTCCATAACTACATAGTCCAGTTCCTGTCTGGAAAAAATATCCATTCCCATTGCAAATAAATATTCGAAATAGTTCATTTCTCCAAGTTCTTTACAGGCATCTTTTACATACAAATAGGAACGTAAAAATTCTTCATCCGAAACCGGCACATTATTAATCTTAATCCGCTCATTCATTTTAATCAAATGAGGGGAAGTAAAGGTACCAACCTTCATGCCCTGTGCTGCCAACATACTGCTCACAAATGCACAGACAGATCCCTTTCCATTCGTTCCTGCTACGTGAATAATCTTCATCTTTTCATCCGGTGAACCGATCGCATTCAGCACGGAACGCGTGTGTTCAACCGAAGGAGCCTCTAAAAACTTTGGAATCGCATCAATTGCCTTTACTGCATCTTCATATGTAAACATCTTTTCTAACCTTTCCCTTTCTCATATCATATCGTTCTTCTCAAGCTAATTGCTTCATAAGCCCGCAGGCTTTCTAATGATCAAATAATAGACATTCTCCGTCTGCTTCTGCGTAATATAATTGCGCAAGCTCTGTCGGTATAACCTGACCATTGGTCGCTTCTGCTACTTGTTTGGAAAATTGTCCGCTGTCCTGCACAGGAACCAGCAATTCAATCCGAACCGCATCGCTGTACTCCGTCTCCAACGTTCGCAGCTTCATCTGTGCTGCTAAATACTGAATCTTGCCAAGCCACGTATAATCACAGGAAATTTCCAGCTTTTTCGCCAGTTTCCGTGTGATCAGCATACTGCCTTCCAGACCGGCCTTGACCGATGACGAATACGCTCTGACCAAACCGCCAGTGCCTAAAAGAGTTCCGCCAAAATAACGCGTTACGACTACTACAATATTACACAGCTGCGCTCCCACCAAAACATCCAGCATTGGCCGTCCGGCTGTACCCGACGGCTCTCCATCATCGCTGCAGCGCATCAGCGGCTGGTGATTTCCTATAATATAGGCATAACAGTTATGTGTGGCATTCCAGTGTTTCTTGCGAACCGCCTCTACAAAAGCAATCGCTTCTTCCTCCGATTCCACATGCTCCACCACCGCGATAAAACGTGATTTTTTCTCTATAATTTCTTCTTCCCCGCCCATATAGACGGTATTGTATGCTTCTACCATCTTATTCATCCTTTTCCGTTCACAGCTTCTGCTGTGCAAAGTATGTTCAGACACGCTCTAGTATATCTGAAAACTGCACAGATGAAAAGTAGTTTTAACCGCAAATTTGCCCACCATCTGACAAAGCAGTGTATAAAGTACTGCTTTATCCCAGCTTCTTTACCTATAAAACATAAAACACAACTTCACTATAGCTTTCACCTATAAAGACGCTGACACTGGAACGCTTCGTTTCTGTAAAGCCCCTACTATGCGATCTGCGGCTTGCCATGCGCTGCGGTTGCTGCTTTTCAGCAGGCATTTATTTTCACCCCATCATATCATAAACCTCCCGCCCTTGTAAAACAATCCACAAAGGTTTCGTAAATTTTTGATATTATTCAGAGTTTCTTCAAAAAATCTTTAGAAAACTTTTACACTTCCCTAAACAAACAAAAAAATCCTGTATTTATTTTCCTTGCATAATTTGTTATAATAAACGGGAGCGTGTTTGGTTCAGCTTATTTCCGACACGCTCTCCTCTATCTGAACAATTTCGTACGGATTCGGCAAACCGCACAGTTTCCTGCTGGATCCACACGGCAATTCAGCGTTCTGCTGATGATGCAGTTTTATCGAACGTTCCTCACACTGGCTGAACTGCCGTACCATTTTAATGAAAGGACAATTTTATGAATTTAGGAAAAGATGGAGCTCAGAAAGAACTGACCAAAAATGCTTCTCGCAAACAGAAGAAAAAATCTCGTTCTGTTTTTGCGACCGTTTGTATTGTTTTAGTCAGCATGTTTCTTTGTATCTGTCTGGCAGGCGGCATCGCTTTTGGTATGATCCGTGGCATCATCGATGACGCTCCCAGAATCACAAATGAAGACATTATTCCAGATGAGCAGGAATCCAAAATCTATGATGCAAATGGAACTTTGATTGAAACACTGGTTCAAGCGGGTTCCAACCGGGTTAATGTAAAAGATTATGATACGATCCCCGAAGATCTGGTCAACGCTTTCGTTGCAGTCGAAGACTCCCGTTTCTGGGAACATGACGGAATCGACCTGAAGGGAATCGTCCGTGCCGGTGTGAAAGGAATCACCAATGGATTTCATTTTTCAGAAGGTGCCAGCACGATCACCCAGCAGCTGATCAAAAACAGCGTATTTACCGACTGGTTAAGTGAAAATAGTCTGGGCGACCGCCTGGAACGTAAGATTCAGGAACAATATCTGGCGCTCCAGCTGGAAAAAGATCTGACCGAAGAACAGGGGAAACAGACCTGTAAGGAAGAAATCCTGTTAAGTTATTTAAATACCATTAATTTAGGAAGTAATACTCTGGGAATTTCCAAAGCTTCTCAGCGATATTTTGGAAAAGATTATTCCAAATTAAGCTTATCCGAATGTGTCGTAATTGCAGCGATCACCAACAATCCCAGTGCCTATAATCCGATCAATCATCCGGATAAAAACCGGGAACGTGTCGAAAAAATCCTGGATGATATGCAGGAACAGGGCTATATCACGGAGAAAGAAAAAAAAGCTGCTCTGGAGGATGATGTTTACGAACGGATTCAGACCTACAATGACACGTATACCTCTGTCAAAGAAGACCCGACCAGCTACTTTGTCGATGCACTTCTGGAACAGGTTTCCGAAGATCTGCAAAAACAGCGCGGCTATTCACAGATGCAGGCCAATAACCTGCTTTACAGCGGCGGTCTTCAGATCTACACCACTTTAGATCCTGCTATGCAGACGATCATTGACGAAGAAGTGAACAATGAATCGCATTATCCGAATGCTTTAACACGCTATTCCTGCACCTTTACGATGCTGGTCACTTATGCAGATGGTTCCGAAAAAACCTTCACGGAAAACAATATGAAACAATATTTCCGTTCACAAAATGCAAATTATAAGCTGATCGGTGACAGCAAAGAGGAACTGGAAGAAGAAATCGAAACATTTGCTGCTTCCGTAGCAGATAAAAAAGCTGGCGATACCTGGGAACTGACTTCGATCAACTACACTTTGCAGCCTCAGGTTTCTTTCGTTTTGATGGATCAGTCTACCGGATATGTTTTGGGAATCGCAGGCGGCCGCGGTCAGAAGACGACCAGCCTTTCGCTGAACCGTGCAACCGGTATCGTGCGTCAGCCCGGCTCCTTATTTAAAGTGCTTGCCGGATTTACCCCCGCACTGGATACCTGCGGCTGTACACTGGCTACCCCCTATTACGATGCCCCCTATTCAGTTGGAAAGAAAGATTTCTCCAATTACTGGGGCAGCCAATATCTCGGCTATTCCACAATCCGTCAAAGTATCGTATATTCTATGAATATCGTTTCTGTAAAAAACCTGAATGAAACCGTTACCCCTGCCCTTGCATTTGAATATCTGGAAAAATATGGTTTTACCTCGTTAGTCGAATCTTACACCGATTCCAACGGTCGTACCTACAGCGATATCAACGCATCCTTGAGTCTTGGTGGTTTAACAGATGGTGTCTCTAACCTGGAAACTACCGCAGCTTATGCCGCAATCGCCAATGACGGTACGTATACCGAACCTATTTTCTATACCAGAATTCTGGACAGTGACGGCAACGTGATCATCGACAAAAAGCCGGAGACACATGCGGTTATGAAGGAAACGACCGCTTATCTCTTAACGGATGCAATGGACGAAACCATGGACGGTAAACGTTATCCCAGCAGTAAAGATTCTGCTAACCTCTACGGAACCGGATGGCGTGCAGATGTCGATGGCATGTCAATGGCTGGTAAAACCGGTACTACAACCAGCAGCTGCGATCTCTGGTTTGCCGGCTTCTCACCGTACTACACAGCCGTTATCTGGTCCGGTTATGATGAAATGCAGGAAATCGACGATCCTTCCGGCGGTGAAAACTACCACAAAGAAATCTGGAAAGCCATTATGACACGCGTTCACGATGACCTTCCTGACCCTGGATTCAAAGCACCGGCCGGTATCGTATCCCGACAAGTATGCAGCAAATCCGGCAAATTAGCAGTTGCTGGTGTCTGTGACCACGATCCTCGCGGCAGCATGTCCTATCAGGAATATTTTGTAGAAGGAACTGAACCGACCGAAGTCTGTGACCGCCACGTTGGCATCACGATCTGTAAGAAATCCGGTCTGCGCGCTACTGAAAAATGCCCGGAAACTGAAACCAAAGTCTATATGTCTCTGGATAAATCCGCCTCCGGCAATACCGATGACAGTCGCTACGAATTGGGTAAAATTGAAACCTGCAAGGCAGACCATGTAGCCGAATCCATCTCGGAATCCATTTCCATGTCAGAAAGCGAAGCCGCTGCCTCACAAAGCGCAGTCGATGCTTCCCAATCTCTGTCAGGAGAGGAATCCAATCCCATTCCCCTTCCGATTCCCGTACCGGAAGTCGAAGGAGACGATGATTAAGATGATTCAATATAAGTCTGTACCGCAAGTGAAAAACAGTAGCTCAAAATAACTCTATATTAAAAGTGAATAACTGTGATTCAATATAAGTCTCTATCACAAGTGAATGACTGTGATTCAATATAAGTCTCTATCACAAGTGCGTGACGATGATTCAAAAGGATTCACTTCATTTCGCAGACAAAACATCGCATCCGACAGTTACGGAAGCGAATCAACAACAAACAAAAAGGGCTGATGTGCCAGCAGATTCTCAAACAATCTACTGACCTATCAGCCCTTTCTAATATGATTTTATAAAAACAGTTCTTAATCGACTATTTTAAGTTTGTTTCCAAACAGTTTGATCCCACTATTTTAAAGTTGTTTTCCAAACAGTTTGATCCCACTATTTTAAGGTTGTCTTTAAAAGAGTTTCCCACTCTTTTACAATGTGACGATCTTTAAAATAATCAATTCGCATCGCTTCCTGTACACGAGCCAGCGTTTCATTCGTCGTTTCTCTTGCTTTCTTCGTTCCGGCAAGAAGAATATCATAAACAGAATCAATATCTGCTTCCCATTTTGCACGTTCCGCACGAATCGGACTCAGCGTTTCTTCCAGAATCTGAATCAAAAACTTCTTGCAAACACCATCACCTAAACCACCGCGGCGATAGTGTTCTTTCATTTCCTCTAAATTTGCATAATCCGGTAAATATTCTGCAAAATGATCTTCACGACAAAATGCATCCAAATACGTAAATACCACGTTGCCTTCGATATGACCGGGATCTTCAATCCGTAAATGGGTCGGATCGGTAAACATCTTTCCATTTACCTGTTTTTTCACAGTCTTTGCAGTATCGGAAAGATAAATACAATTGCCCAGAGATTTACTCATCTTCGCCTTGCCATCCACACCAGGCAAACGACGCTGGTATTCATTTTCCGGAATAACCGCTTTCGGAAGCACTAACGTCTCTCCATAAATGCGATTGAATTTTTCTACGATTTCTCTTGTCTGCTCGATCATCGGAAGCTGATCTTCACCAACCGGAACGACATTCGCATTAAATGCTGTAATATCCGCTGCCTGTGAAACCGGATACGCAAAGAAGCCAACCGGCAGTCCTTCATCTGCAAAACCACGCATCTGGATTTCAGACTTTACAGTAGGGTTACGAGCCAAACGAGCCGTTGTAACCAGATTCATATAGTAAAAGGTCAGCGCATGAAGTGCCGGCAGTGCAGACTGCACACAGATTGTAACTTTCTCCGGATCCAACCCAACTGACAAATAGTCCAATACTACATGAATAATATTATCACGAATCTTGCCCGGATTATCTGCATTATCCGTCAGTGCCTGATCATCTGCGATCAAAATATTAATCTCATCAAATTCACCAGAATTCTGCAGTTCCACACGACGTTTTAAAGAACCAACATAATGGCCAAGATGCAGCCGCCCAGTCGGACGATCTCCCGTCAAGATAATCTGTTTATTTTTATTGTCCATCAATAAAATCCTCCCAATCCATATTTAAAACGGCTGTGCTGCACAGCATACAACAAAAATGCCGTATTTTACGATATTTTCCATTTTACCGAATGCGAACCCGCTTGTCAACATTGGCAGTCTTTCTCCATTCTAGAAACTCCAGATTG
>CAZTHP010000022.1:17202-31822 GCA_964613155.1 uncultured Lachnospiraceae bacterium
CCAGATTGTGCAAATTTTCTCAACTCCATCAAACTTCCCAGATTGTGCAAACTTTCTCAACTCTATCAAACTTCCCAGATTGCATAAAACGTCATTTTCCTTTATAATCCATTCTTAGGAAAGATACATTTCAAAAGCTTTCAAAAATTATTTCATATAGACATCTATAAATGAAACGATTATGACTCACTATCAACAACGAAAGGAATTTTATCATGGAAAAAATCACAAGTTTTACCGTTAATCACCTGGATCTGCTTCCCGGTATTTATGTTTCCCGAAAAGATACCGCTGGCAATGCTGTTTTAACCACATTTGATCTGCGAATGACCAAACCAAACCGTGAGCCAGTTCTGAACACTGCTGAATTGCATACAATCGAGCATCTGGCTGCTACTTATCTGCGCAATCATCCTGTCTGGGGCGAAAAAATCATCTATTTCGGTCCAATGGGCTGCCGCACCGGCAATTACCTGATCTTAAACGGCGATTACGAATCCAAAGATATCGTAACCTTAATTACCGAACTGTTTGAATTTATCCGTGACTTCGAAGGCCCTGTACCCGGAGCCGCTGCCAGAGACTGCGGAAATTATCTGGACATGAATCTTCCTATGGCAAAATGGCAGGCAGAAAAATATTTAAACACCTGTCTGTATCATATCCAGGAAGAAAACATGGTATATCCAGAGTAAAAACCAGTATGCTGAAAACCAATATTGGCAAAAACAGTATTTGAAAACCAGCATACCGAAAAATAATATTGGCAAAAACAGTATTTGAAAACCAGCATACTGAAAAACAATATTAGCAAAAACAGTATTTGAAAACCAGCATACTGAAAAACAATATTAGCAAAAACAGTATTAGCAAAAACGGAAATTTTATAAAGCGGATACGCTAAAACCGGTTTTACGAAGCATCACTTTAGAAAATCCCCCGCACGATCAGTCCGATCAGCAGTAAATGCAACGGATATGCCGCATAAAACAAGATAGCCGGCATGGAATAATGGCCTTTTCTTCCATTATAAAACCAGATGAAGATCAATGCCAGCGCACCCCAGTATTCAATGGAAAATCCATTTACAATACTATCCACGAGCAGTGCTGCTCCAGCGATCACAAGACATTTTGTCTTATCTTCGCGATACAAATAAAAGATTATAATGAGAATAATTCCAAACGCACCATAATCGCTTTGGCCAAATTTTGCTGCTGCCATCAGAAGAATCAGCAAAATCCATGCCATATCGCGGGTGCGTTTTTTCTTTTGAAAATCCCATTCTGCATATTCATCATACACCATTCCCGGCTGAAGGCGCGGTCTTCTTGAAGGATCGTTCAATCCGCCCATATCGATACAAACCAAAGCAGCAAGTCCTAATACCAGCGTAAAAAATATATTTTGGTGTCCCATATAACACCAAGAACCATAGAATGCATAGTCAAACGGAATCTCCGATAACAATGCAAAAATCAGCAAACGACCGGCGTATTTTTTTACATTACTCGTATACATATAGCCTTCTGTAAGCAAAAAGGCATACAAAGGAAATGCGATCCGCCCCACGATCCGGCAAGGCAGATACAGCGGCGTTCCAGAAAAAAAGACCAGTCCAACATGATCCACGATCATACAGAACAAGGCAATCCATTTCAGTGTCACACCTGACATACAACAACCTCCATTTCAAATAAAATACGTTATAATACGTTACTTGACACTCCCTTAGATAAAGCTAAGGTTTTTACGTCACATTTTACCATTTTAATTCACTTTCTTAAATACCTATAAATTCTCAACATCTGCAACTTATCATACATCTACAAGTTCTCATGCACCTGCATCTTCTCATACGCCTGTAAATTCTCATACATCTACAACTTCTCATACACCTGCATCTTCTCATACATCTACAACTTATCATACATCTACAACTTCGCATACACTGCAGGCGCATATACAGGAAAGCAGGACAACACCATCTGCTGCTGTCCTGCTTCGTAATCTACACTTGATTTTTCAATCTCTGTTTTGATTTTCTAATCTGCACTTCAATCTCAATCTCTGCTTCAACTTTCCAATCTGCACTTCGATTTCAATCTCTGTACTTTCATCTTCCTACAGGCGGGTTTATGCTTCCTGCATATACAATACAACGGGACAATGATCTGATCCCATTACATCCGTTAAAATTTCCGCATCGACTAAACGGTCTTTTAACGATTCAGATACACAGAAATAATCGATTCGCCATCCTGCATTTTTCTTCCGGGCACTAAAACGATAGCTCCACCAGGAATAAATTCCTTCCCGATCGGGATAGAAATAGCGGAAGGTATCCACAAATCCTGCTTTTTGCAATTCTCCAAATTTGCCTCTCTCCTCATCCGTAAATCCCGCATTTTTTCGATTGGTTTTGGGATTTTTTAAATCAATTTCTGAGAAGGCAACATTCAGATCTCCGCAAAATACCACCGGTTTGCTTTCTTCCAGTTTTTTCAAATACTGCAAAAATGCATCTTCCCATTCCATACGGTAACTCAAACGAGCCAGTTCACTTTGTGAATTGGGGGTATAGCATGTGATAAAGAAAAAGTCTTCATATTCCAAAGTGATCAAACGCCCTTCTTTATCATGCTGTTCGATTCCCATACCATAACGAACTGAAAGAGGTTCTTTTTTGGTAAAGATTGCAGTTCCTGAGTATCCTTTTTTCTCTGCATAATTCCAGTACTGGTAATAACCCGGCAGTTCCAGATCAATCTGTCCCTCCTGAAGCTTGCTTTCCTGCACACAGAAAATATCGGCATCTGCTTCCTTGAAAAAATCTAAAAACCCTTTTGTAACACAGGCGCGCAGCCCGTTTACATTCCAGGAAACCATTTTCATTGGCAAAATCCTTTCTAAATCCTATTATGATGTTCCTTCCACTACCTGTGAGCAGGCTCACATGGTTTAGACTTTTTATGCTTACACAAAGTGTCTTATATTCCCATAAGTGAAGCAAGAGTTTTTACAACACATTGGATAATTTCAGACCTTTTCAGCCTGGTCTCCTATTATTCTTCTACTTCAATTTTGCGAATTTCTTTGGTGCGGATTTCTTTGCAGATTTCATCAATAAATTCATTCAGATCTTTCTGACCTTCATCGCCTTTATAACGGCTTCTCAAAGAAACAACGCCCAGTTCTTCTTCTTTCTGACCAACAACCAGCATATAAGGAACTTTCTGAAGTCTGGTTTCACGAATCTTATAGCCAATCTTTTCAGAACGTGTATCTACAGTGGAAAGGATACCATTTGCTTTCAGCTGTTCATTTACCTTATTGGCATAATCCAGATATTTTTCGGAAATCGGCAGAACACGTACCTGTTCCGGACACAGCCAGGTCGGGAACAGACCTGCATATTTCTCGATCAACCATGCTAATGTTCTTTCGTAGCAACCCATAGAAGTTCTGTGGATGATATAAGGACGAACCTTTTCACCATTCTGATCAATGTAGAACATATCAAACTGTTCTGCTAAAAGTGCATCCCACTGAATGGTAATCATCGTATCTTCTTTACCATATACATTCTTCGCCTGAATATCTACCTTCGGTCCGTAGAATGCAGCTTCACCTTCTGCTTCATAGAAAGGAATCTCCAGTTCCGTTAATACCTGGCGGATATGACCCTGGGTTTCTTCCCAAACCTCTTCCTCACCAATGTATTTGTCTTTATTATTCGGATCCCATTTGGACAAACGGTAGGTAACATCATCATTTACACCTAAAACAGTCAGGCAATGTTTGGCCAGTGCCAGACAGCCTTTAAATTCTTCTACCATCTGATCGGGTCTTACAATCAAATGACCTTCGGAAATCGTAAACTGACGAACACGAGTCAGACCGTGCATTTCACCAGAATCCTCATTACGGAATAAGGTGGAAGTTTCACCATAACGAAGGGGCAGATCACGATAAGATTTCGGGCTTGCTTTGTATACATAGTACTGGAAAGGACAAGTCATCGGACGCAGCGCCATCACGTCCTTATCCCCTTTTTCTTCATCTCCGATGATAAACATACCATCTGTATAGTGATCCCAGTGACCGGAAATCTTATACAGATCGCTCTTTGCCATCAAAGGTGTTTTCGTTCTGACATAGCCCCAGCTTTCTTCCAGGTCTTCAATCCATCTCTGCATCGTCTGGATAATTTTTGCACCTTTCGGCATCAGAAGCGGCAGACCCTGACCAATTACATCTACCGTAGTAAATAATTCCATTTCGCGGCCCAGCTTATTGTGGTCACGTTTTTTAATTTCTTCCAGATGATTCAGATATTCTTTCAGTTCGTCCTTCTTTGTAAAAGCAGTACCATAAATTCTGGTCAGCATCTTGTTCTTTTCACTGCCTCTCCAATAAGCACCGGAAGAAGATGTCAGTTTAAACGCTTTGATCGCCTTTGTGCTCATCAAATGAGGGCCTGCACACAGATCCACAAAATCTCCCTGGCTGTAGAATGAGATTTCTGCATCTTCCGGCAGATCCTGGATCAGTTCAACCTTGTAAGGCTCGCCCTTTTCTTCCATAAACTTAATCGCCTCTGCTCTGGGCAGTGTGTAGCGTTCGATCTTTTCACCTTTTTTGATGATTTTTTTCATCTCTGCTTCAATCTTATCCAGTTCTTCACGGGATAAAGAAGGCATATCAAAATCATAATAAAAACCAGTATCAATCGAAGGTCCGATTGTTAATTTCGCATCGGGATACAAATTTTTAACGGCCTCTGCCAGTACATGAGAAGCGGTATGGCGATAAGCTGCCTTTCCTTTTTCATCGTTAAATGTTAAAATACTCAGCTCACAGTCCTGCTCTACAACGGTTCTTAAATCGACAACTTCCCCGTTTATTTCTCCGGCACATGCCATACGTGCCAGACCTTCGCTGATATCTGCTGCAATTTCAATCACGGATTTTGCTTCTGCATATTCCTTCACAGAGCCATCTTTTAATGTAATCTTCATGACGATTTCCTTTCTTCTTCTCTTATCTTAAATTTTCCTCTTACCGCTGTGTGTATTCATGTAGGCAGAATATACACAACGTAATTTCAATATTTATATCACAGCGCGATTTTTGCGGTTTGTACGGTTTGTGATGTTCTATCGGGAACTCATCCTGCTCCATAAAGCCTAAAAATTCCTATAAAACAAAAAATCCCTGACAGATCTTCATGACCTGTCAGGGACGAATTCTTATACAATCCGCGGTTCCACCCGTATTGCGAAAGCGACCGAATTGATAAATCAAATCGCTTCTGCCTCTTGTTAAGCTGTAACGGGCTTTCCCGTGCTTGATTAAAGCCACTCCGCAGGCGGTCACCTGATTTCTTTCTGCAAGGATCTTCACACCTTCTGATCCCTCTCTGCTGCATCCTAAAATCGTGTTCCTGCATCAACGCGCTATCTTATGGACTTCATTATAACATTCTGAAAAAAAAAGTCAAGATTCCAGTTGATTTTACCTGCGGGAGATTCTGCATTACCCTTTACCCTTTATGCGTTTCTTGTTGCTACAATATCCACGCCGGTTCCTGCTACGTTTGCCAAAACGACATCTCCGATTTTAACAGGTGCAGTTACGGTGATATTCTTTAATGCTTCTACACATGCAAAAATCTTGTCCTTCGGAATATCTTCTTTTGTTTTTACGGATACCATATGGGTCAGAGCACTGCCGGTTACGCGAACGGTGCTGGTTACAATTCTGGTAGGATTGGTAACTTCTTTTCTCGCATAAACGTCACCGCGCTTGCAAGTAAAACCTGTTACGCTTTTGACTTCCGTACCTTCCATCTCTACCGTCAGAGGACAACCCATGGGGCAGCCGATACAGATAAGTTCCTTTTTCATAATCGCCTTTTCCTCCTCTAATTTTCCTCTAATTTAATTGTGATCGTCTTCAGTTCCGGATACTGTGCAAGTTTTTCCTTGTCCAGTTTCACCTGTTCCATTTCACCAGGTGCCATGATCTGACGTTTTTTGTGGTAGATCCGTTCATCATCCAGATAAACTGCTACGTAATGATTCTGATATACATTGCCTACACGGAAACGTACTACCAGAGTGTCATCCATATTTTCCGGATGGATTGTTACGGGTACGGTATAGCGAACACCGTCGGTCGGAACGATCTTGATTTCCTTGCCAGCGGCTTCTTTTTTGCCTTCTGCCAGTGATTTTACGTATTTCACAGCGTTTTTACCAGCAGTTGCTGCTTCTTCTGATACAAAGTCAACCAGATCATGTACATGCAGAACGTTACCGCAGGCAAATACACCTTCTACGCTGGTTTCCAGACTTTCATTTACCAGAGGACCTGAGGTCACAGGACTCATATCAACACCGATTCCTCTTGATAATTCGTTTTCGGGAATCAGACCGCAGGATAATAACAGGGTATCACAGGTATAGTGTTCTTCTGTTCCAGGGATGGGTTTGCCTTTTCCATCAACCTGAGCCAATGTAATACCTTCTACACGTTCTTTACCCTGAATATCTACTACTGTATGGCTTAATTTCAGCGGAATGCCAAAATCATCCAGACACTGTACGATATTTCGTTTCAGACCGCCGGAATAAGGCATCAGTTCTGCTACAACTTTAACTTTTGCACCTTCCAGTGTCATACGACGAGCCATGATCAGACCGATATCACCGGAACCCAGGATTACAACTTCACGTCCGGGCATATAGCCTTCGATATTAACAAGACGCTGTGCTGTACCTGCGGAGAAGATACCAGCAGGACGATAGCCGGGGATATTTAAAGCACCTCTGGAACGCTCTCTGCATCCCATTGCTAAAATAACGGCTTTTGCCTGTACCTGGAACATACCATCGGTACGGTTCATTGCGGTTACTACTTTATCGGAGCTGATATCCATAACCATCGTATTTAACAGATATTCGATACCCAGTTCCTTTACCTGTTCGATAAAACGTCCGGCATATTCAGGACCGGTTAATTCTTCTTTAAAGGTATGAAGGCCAAATCCATTGTGAATACACTGATTCAGAATACCACCCAGCTCTTTATCTCTTTCCAGAATCAGAATGCTGTCTACGCCGTTTCTTTTTGCAGAGGCAGCAGCAGCAAGACCGGCAGGACCTCCACCAATGACTACAATATCATAATATTTCATATCACTGTCCTCCTATATACGGTCTTTATTGGTGCCTACAACGATTGCAGAATGACCACCGGATTTGGTTACATTGTACATGGTAAAACCAGGAATCTCACGTTCCAGGATTTCCATGGTCTTGGGAGAACAGAAGCCTGCCTGACAGCGACCCATACCTGCTCTGGTTCTGCGTTTTACGCCGTCCAGAGAACGAGCACCTAACGGTCTGTGGATCGCATCCAGGATTTCACCTTCTGTAATCATTTCACAACGGCAGATGATATTGCCGTATGCAGGATTTTTCTGAATCAGTTCATTGCGTTCTTCTAAGGACAGTTCCTTCGGATCTACAAGACCTTTCCGGGTTGCAATGAAATTCTCTTTCTTAGTCAGACCCATTTTTTCTTCCAGAATATCTGCAACCATTACGCCGATAGCAGGGCTTGCAGACAGACCAGGAGATTCGATTCCGGCACAGTTGATAAATCCAGGAACATCTTTTGCTTCTTCAATGATAAATTCATGGCGATCTTCATGTGCACGAAGACCTGCAAAAGAGGTGATAACCTGACGCATGGGGATATTTTTAACTGTGATCGCAGATTTGCTGATGGCTTCATCCAAACCTTCACGAGTTGTGTTGGTACCTTCTTTATCTTCAATATCAACAGCAGTCGGTCCGATCAGCAGGTTTCCGTGTACTGTGGGGGATACCAGAATACCTTTACCCATCTTCGTAGGCAGTGCAAAAATCGTATGGGATACATGATCACCGGCAGTATGGTCTAACAGACAGTAATCACCGCGTCTTGCAGTAATCTTCATCTTGTTTTCGCTGACCATATTGTTGATCTCATCGGCATAAACACCAGCTGCATTGACAATGTAACGTGCTCTTACATCACCATTGTTTGTTACGATCGTAAATCCTTCTTCTTCTTTGCGGATATCTGCTACCTGTGTATTAAAACGGAATTCAACGCCGTTTACATAAGCATTTTCTGCTAATGCGATATTGAGGTTAAACGGGCATACGATGCCGCCGGTGGGAGCATATAATGCGGCAACTGCTTCGTCAGAAATGTTGGGTTCCATTTCAACCAGCTCGTCTCTTTCTACAATACGCAGACCGGGAACGCCATTTTTCACACCGCGTTCATACAGTTCCTGCAGACCGTCTCTGGTAGATTCATCGGTACATACGACTAAAGAGCCGTTTCTCTTAAAAGGAAAATCTAAATCCTTCGCTAACTGTTCCATCATCTGATTTCCCTGCACATTTAATTTAGCCATGAGGGAGCCATTTGCAGCATCAAAACCAGCATGTACAATAGCACTGTTCGCTTTGGTTGTACCACAGCATACATCTTCTGCTTTTTCCAGTACACAGATGGAAGCTTCGTAACGGGAAAGTTCTCTTGCAGCTGCACTGCCGGATACACCCGCTCCAATAATTACAATATCATACATCGATATTTCTCCTCTCTGTCACATGAAGCCTGACAGACTTCAATCAATGTGTAACTGCTCAACCCTATTTTTGAGCATATTCGACAAAAGTTTGAAATCCAAAATCTATTTGTTGAATCGTTACATAAAATTCTGTCTGACAGGCTTCATGTTAATGAAATGAAAGATAGTTAAGTTTTAGCTGTATTAGCTTTTAAATTCAAAGGTTTCCAGCATAGCCAGATTCCCATAAATCTTAAAATAAATTGTATATTGATCTTCAGACTACTGTCTAAAAATTACCACGGAATCACACCGTATAACAGAACGGCTGCGATTGCACCAACGATAGGTCCAATGATAACAACGGGAGCATAACCCCAGTTAGAATCACCTTTGCCTTTGATGGGCAGAACTGCATGAGCCAGACGAGGACCAAGGTCACGGGCAGGGTTGATTGCATAACCAGTCAGACCGCCTAAAGACATACCGATGGATACGATGATACCAAATACCAGGAAGTTGCTTAAACCAGGTGCACAATCCTGAACCTGAGCGATACCTTTGATGGCAAATACCAGTACGAAAGTACCGATTGCTTCACTTAAAATGTTCAGAGGCATGTTCGGAACAGAGGGACCTGTACAGAATACACCACGTTTTGTAGCTGCTTCAGGAGTTGCATCAAACTGATCTTTAAACAGAATGTAAACCAGACAAGCACCTAAGAAAGCACCTGCAAACTGTGCGATCAGATAACCGGGAACCAGATTCCATCCCATAGAACCATCTACTGCCAAAGCGATCGTTAATGCGGGATTGAAATGTGCACCAGATGCTGCACCAAAGATAAATGCGGGAACCATAACAGCGAGACCCCATGCCAGTGTAATCTGAATCGAGCCTGCGCCCTTCATACCAGATTTATTTAAATTAACGTTGGCAACTACGCCGTCACCTAATAAAATAAGCATTGCTGTACCAATAAATTCTGCTATATAAGGTAACATAATGAAATCCTCCTAAATTATTTATTCGTAATTCTTTTCTCCATTGAAGTAATCTTCTATATTCTGAAAATCGAAGTGATCTTCTATATTCTGAAAATCGAAGTGATCTTCTATATTTCGGAAACCGAAGTAATCTTCTATGTTTCAAAATTCGAAGTAATCTTCTGTATCTCGAAATCCGACTTTAAAATTTATCTTCCGTATTTCAAGATTTCTTTCGAAATTAATCTTCTTTTGCCCAGCCGTAAGCGTATTTCACAGCTTTGTTCCAGCCTTTTACTCTTACTGCACGTTCTTCGTCTGTAATAGAAGGTGTGAAAGTACGGTCAATTGACCAGTTCTTGATAACATCTTCTTTATTAGCCCAGTAGCCAACAGCCAGACCTGCCAGATAAGCAGCACCCATAGCAGTTGTTTCTACGCAGCAAGGACGATTAACCGGTGCATTGATAATATCAGACTGAATCTGCATCAGCAGGTTGTTTGCACTTGCGCCGCCGTCAACTTTCAGAGCTTCCAGTTCGATACCGGAGTCTGCTTTCATTGCCTGCAGAACGTCATTTGCTTGATATGCCAGAGATTCCAGAGTTGCACGGATTACATGATATTTGTTAACACCACGTGTGATACCTACGATAGTACCTCTTGCATACTGATCCCAATGAGGTGCACCCAGACCTGTAAATGCAGGTACTACGTAACATCCATTTGTATCTTTTACTTTGCTTGCCATATATTCGGAATCCGGTGAGGAATCTACTAATCTCATCTCATCACGCAGCCACTGAATTGCAGCACCAGCTACGAAAATAGAACCTTCCAGAGCGTAAGTTACTTTGCCGTCCAGACCCCATGCAATTGTTGTAACCAGACCATTCTCTGAGAAAACAGGTTTTTCGCCTGTGTTCATCAGCATGAAGCAGCCAGTACCATATGTATTCTTTGCTTCACCAGGTTTGAAACAGGTCTGTCCAAACAGAGCAGACTGCTGGTCACCTGCTGCACCTGCGATCGGAATCGGTCCACCGAACCATGCAGGATCTGCTGTACCATATACACAGCTTGAAGGCATTGCCTTAGGCAGCATAGAAGCAGGAATATCCAGTTCAGCCAGGATTTCTTCATCCCATTTCAGATCATTGATATTGAACAGCATTGTACGAGAAGCGTTACTGTAATCCGTTACATGTACAGCGCCTTTTGTTAATTTCCAGATCAGCCATGTTTCTACTGTACCAAATAAAAGTTCTCCTCTTTCCGCACGTTCTCTAGCACCTTCTACGTTGTCCAGAATCCATTTAACTTTTGTACCGGAGAAATAAGCATCGATTACCAGACCGGTTTTTTTACGGTAAACATCGGTCAGGCCCTTATCTTTTAAGCTGTCGCAGTATTCGGAAGTTCTGCGGCACTGCCATACGATCGCATGATAAACAGGTTCGCCTGTATTCTTGTCCCATACGATTGCCGTTTCACGCTGATTTGTAATACCGATCGCAGCAATATCTTCGGCAGTCGCACCAATTTTTGACATAGCCTCTACAGCAACGCCCAGCTGTGTAGACCAAATTTCATTAGCATCGTGTTCAACCCAGCCCGGTTTCGGGAAATACTGTGTGAATTCCTTCTGTGCTACGCTGCACATTTCACCTTTTTCGTTGAACAGAATACAACGATTACTGGTTGTACCCGCATCCAATGCCATTACATACTTTGCCATAAAATGTACCTCCTTAAAAATAATAATTAGGTTCTGTTTGTTTCGGCAGACACCTTCTCCTCGTGTCTGCTTTGTGGACAGGAAATCTCCTGTTATATCAATAAACTGCGGTTTCTGCATACGGCTTCCAACCGCAAATTCATTCGAATCTTACATCTCCCATACCGATTGATTCGTAGTCGATACAGAAATTGCTCCGGCATCCAACGCCGCTACTACATCTTCTTTTTCCGAAATCAATCCACCGGCGATCACTGGAACACGAACTTTCTTCACGATCCTTCGAATCACCTTCGGCATCAGCCCCGGCAGGACTTCGATAATATCCGGTCTGATCTTTCCACATTCTTTTTCGATGTTCTGATAAGCCATGGAATCCAGAAGAAATACTCGTAAAATTGTATGCAGTCCCAATTCTTTGGCTCTTTTGACCAAAGCAGTCTTTGTGGTAATGATCCCATCCGCTTCTGTACTGTACTTGATAAACTCGACTGCAATCTCTTTGCTGGCCAGTCCATTAATCAAATCAACATGAACCATCGCGATCTTATCCGATTCTTTAATCTTTCTTACGATATCTCCTATATTACATATGCTTCCATACAGGACGAATATCACCTTGATGTCTTCTAATGCGCAGCAAGCTTTTAAACCTTCTTCGTCTTTTACCGCCGCAATGACAGGATTTGCTTCAATCATGTCATAAAAACGCTGCTCCATATATTCTCCTATGACTGAGCTATGAAATCCAGATGCATCGCTCTGAATATCACTTGCTCTGTATCAGTGCAAAAAAAGAGCACGGGACATCCACAGTATTTCTACTGTCATTACCGTGCTCTCTAATCTCAATGCATCTTTATTAACTTGATTGCATTGTAGCATATTGTTGCATTTTTTTCAAGTTATTTTTGTTTTTCTGTCTGTTTTCACAATATATTGTTCGGTATGCATCTCTTTTTTTGTGTCTAAATGACAATTTTTGTCGTATTTTCTGTGACAGAGAGAAAATGCTGTGATAGAATACAAGAGGAAAGCTGCTTTCTAAACTATATATTCAGAAAGGATATGGATATGCTTACAATTGGTTCACATCTTTCCATTGCAAAAGGATATACAGCTATGGGGAAAGATGCACTGAAGATCGGTGCAAATACGTTACAGTTTTTTTCGCGCAATCCCAGAGGAACAAAGGCCCGCGCGCTTGATGAAGCGGATATTTCCGAATTTTTTAAAATCTGCAAAGAACATCACTTCGGCACACTGCTTTGTCACGCCCCTTATATTTTAAATGCCTGCTCCAAAGATCCCGAACTGCGGATTTTAGCACGGGATACTATGGCAGATGATCTCAAACGCCTGGAATATTTGCCGGGAAGTTTTTACAATTTTCATCCGGGTTCTCATGTCAAACAGGGAACAGAGATCGGAATCGAACAGATCGCCGATTTGTTAAATGCAATCTTAACACCGCATCAGCAGACTACCGTGTTGTTAGAAACAATGGCAGGCAAAGGAAGTGAAGTCGGCAAAAGCTTTGAAGAACTAGCGGCTATTTTAGAGCGGGTTGAACAAAAAGACAAAATGGGAATCTGTCTCGATACTTGCCATGTTCACGATGCCGGCTACGACCTCGTTCACCATCTGGATGACGTACTGGAAACATTTGACCGCACGATCGGGATTGCAAAACTCAAGGCAATCCACTTGAATGATAGTAAAAATCCCTGTGGAAGCCATAAAGACCGCCATGAAAAAATCGGACAGGGATATCTGGGGCTGGAGACCTTTATTCAGATCATCAACCACCCCCTTCTGCGCAATCTGCCCTTTTATTTGGAAACTCCCAATGAACTTCCCGGTTACGCAGAGGAAATTCAGCTTCTGCGCAGCCATTACAAAGATCAGGACAACGAAAACAATTGCCGTTGCATTTAAAAGTTTTTTTTAATATAATGAATAATGATGTTGGGTAAAAGCCCCTAACGTCATGGTATTGATAAAGACAAGGAGTGATTTTTTAATGAAAGTATTATTATTAAACGGAAGCCCTCACAAAAATGGCTGTACGTATACCGCATTGTCGATCATTGCGCAGCAGCTTGAAAAAAATGGTGTCGAATCCGAGATCATTCATCTGGCTGCAAAACCGGTTCGCGGCTGCAGCGGCTGTGCTACCTGCAAAAAAAGTGGGAAAAAACGCTGTGTTTTTCTGGACGGCGGCGTAAATGAAGTCATCGACAAATTAGAAGCAGCTGACGGTTTGATCGTTGGTTCTCCTGTTTACTATGCGTCTCCTAACGGAACCGTTCTCTCTTTCCTGGACCGCATGTTCTATGCTGGAAGCTCTTATTTGGCTAATAAACCTGCTGCTGCCATTGTATCTGCTCGTCGTGCCGGTACAACTGCTGCACTCGATGCGATCAACAAATATTTTACGATCAACCGTATGCCGATCGTATCTTCCAATTAGTGGAACATGGTACACGGAAGCTGCGCAGAAGATGTCCTGAAAGATGAAGAAGGCGTTCAGATCATGCGCGTTTTAGCAGACCAGATGGCATGGCTTTTAAAAGCGATCGAAGCTGGTAAACAGGCTGGTATCCACGCACCTGAAATCGAAGCAAAGATCTCCACGAACTTTATTCGATAAAATTTCTCAAAAACAGAATAATTCGAAGCTACATGTAATTGAAGTTTCAAGATTACACAAATCGTTAATTTTATAGGATATGATACTGAAAAATTTATCGAAAAACCGAACAGCCCTCTTTCTTTGCGGGCTGATTCTTTTAATCGTAATCGCAAGTGCCGCTGCTTTCTGGTTCTGGAATGTAAACGGAAGCAGCGGAACTACTGCAGAAATTTATCAAAATGGGGAGTTAATTCAGACAATTCATCTGGATACAGTTACACAAGATTACTCTTTTACCGTAAAAGGAGAAGGCGATCTCTACAATGTAATTGAAGTCCATCACGGAGAAATCGGCATTGCGAAAGCCAGCTGCCCGGATGGTCTTTGCGTCAATATGGGATTTATCCATTCCGCCGCATTTCCGATTACCTGTCTCCCCAACAAGCTGGTGATTAAAATCGTACCGGGATCAGATTCTGCTCAGGAAAGCGATCAACCAGATATTATGGCTTATTAAACACACATAGAAAGCCCATTAGAACGCCCTTGATAGAAAGAAATTTATCCAAGTTTTTGAAAAGGTGGCTACCGCAATCCCACTGGCTTTAGACGGTGGGTTAAGG
>CAZTHP010000023.1:0-26848 GCA_964613155.1 uncultured Lachnospiraceae bacterium
AATCTAAAAGCCCCGTAAGGGCATTTTACCATTTTCAATAATGCATCTTACACTATAACATTCTGGAAATATTATGTCAACCAGTTTTTTCACTTTTCCTGGTTTTTTTATTCTTTTTTTATTGCAAGTAATGTCTATAAATGTTATAATATAAAAACGTATGTGTTACTAAAACTCAGGAAAGGAAACGCTATTCAATTATGAAACCTTTTTGGATTACCTTAATTGTTGTCCTGGTTCTTGTTATAGCTGTTCTGATTGCCCTTTATTTTATCGGCAAGAAGATGGAAAAGAAACAGACAGAACAGAAAGCCATGATGGACTCCATGGCACAGACGATCAGCCTGATGATCGTAGATAAGAAACGTATGAAGATTAAAGAAGCTACCAGCCTTCCGAAACAAGTTTTGGAACAGACTCCCTGGTATCTGAAACGTTCTAAAGTACCTGTTGTAAAAGTCAAAGTTGGTCCTAAAGTGATGACCATGATGTGTGATGATAAGTTATTCGATCTGTTACCTTTAAAGACCGAATTAAAAGCAACCGTAAGCGGTCTTTACATCACCGCAGCGAAACCGGTTCGCGGTTCCCTTCTGGCACCGCCCCGCAAAAAGAAATTTTTGGATCGTTTCAAAAAAGAAGCTTAATCACAGACAGATAAACCGCAGGTTTTGCGATCGATCGGTTCGATGCCGCTCAAGCACATCGGATCAGATGCATTGCGAAGAGGATAATAAGGCTTTGACCACGAAAGGTCAGAGCCTTTTCTTTTGCGTGATTTTCTTTTACGTGAACTACTCCGACTTATAGAAGGCGGAGCTTCCTGTTTAAAATCCGTAAGCTGTATACGAAACCATACAAAAAAGGTGCGGCCCCTTTTTCAGAGGTCACACCCTTACTGATCTTTACTGATCAAACGAAGCTTATACAATCTTAGCTTCAATGCTGATATCGCTTTCGGAAAGCGGCTCATAATTCATCTCCAGATCATAGCGGATCCGCAGATACATTCTGTCATCTTCACTTTCAAAGTGAATCTCTTTTGTATCAATTTCCATCAGAAGACTTCCATAAGGTGTCTCATAACTGGACTTTTCTTTTACGTCCTTTGCAAAAGACATAACACTGGCTACTGCACCACTTTTGGTGATCGTAACCATGAGCGGATCCTGTTCGATCTTAATCCGATTATGATTAATATCCTCTTCACGCTCTCCCATCACTTCATCATAAATCAGATACAGCGCCTGGTCTTTTTCATACAAAGTTCCTGTTGTCATAACTTCTACGCCGTCCCAGTCTGCACCGCGTTCTTTGTGTTTTCCATTAATTGTTAATAATACGTCTTTTTTCATCATTCAACTCAATTCTATTTCTCTTTTTAACTGATTTTTCTGTATCATCACGGAGAAGCTTTTCTTCTTTAAGCACTCGTGAAAATTCCATTACCGCTGTGCTGCGGATGCGATCAAACGGTCAACCAGTTCTTCTTTTTCAATTCCACGTGCTCCCCAAAGCATCGGATACATGCTGATCGCAGTAAATCCGGGCAAAGTATTGATTTCGTTAAAGATTATGCTTCCATCCTCACTTACAAAGAAATCTACACGGGAAAGTCCAAAGCAATCCAACGCTTTAAAAATGGCAACTGCATAATTGCGAACCTTCTCCACGATTTCCTGCGGCATTTCCGGATCAATGACCGTCTGTGATTCCGGATTGCTGTATTTGGCTTCGTAACTGTAAAATACATCACCGGCTAAAACCTCACCGATTCCGCTTGCCTGCGGATCGTAAGCACCTAATACTGCGCATTCGATTTCGCGTCCCTGAATTGTTTCTTCTACTAAAATCTTGCGATCATGCTCTGCTGCCAGCAATAAAGCCGCTTTCAGTTCAGCACGATCATGCGCTTTTGACACACCCTGTGAAGAACCTGCACGAGAAGGTTTCACAAATACGGGATAAACGCGTTCTGTTTCTACCTTATTTAATACAGTTTCTAAATCTGCTTCCATCTCCTCTGCAAGTACCGGTGTATACGCTGCCTGACGCACTCCTGTTATATTCGCTATAATTTTAGTATAAAACTTATCCATAGACGCTGCACTTGCTAAAACACCACAGCCTACGTAAGGAATTCCTGCCAGTTCAAACAGCCCCTGAATCGTGCCGTCTTCTCCGTTTAATCCATGCAGAACCGGAAATGCGGTATCAATTCTTACAAAAGAAGGAGCTTTTCCTTCTTCATAAAGCATCACGCCATGTACCTTTCGATCCGGAAGAATCATGGCATTGACTTTACTTTCCCGCCACGCACCAGATGCAATGGATTCTACTGAGTCCGCTAATTTCCACTGTCCATCTTTTGTAATTCCAATCATTAAAATATCATATTTTTCCGGATTCATCGCGCGGATGATCGTCTGCACCGAAACACAAGAAACATCATGTTCCGAAGAACATCCTCCGAAAATAACTGCCACTTTTATTTTTGTCATCATCTATTTCTCCCTTATTTTCAAAATTTCTGATACCTAAGCCAAAGATCCAAAACCACATGAGCCTACTCTTATGTAGTGAAAATTACTTATATCCTGCTTTCACTTAAATGGAAATCTCAAAGCAGAATGCCTTTTCAAATACTTCGTCTATTCCACAAGTGAAACCTTTTTTATTTTACACACATTCCTCTTACAATTCAAGTGCCATTGCATAGGAAAACACGATAAACGCAAGTTTCTGTGACAATTTTCCAACCCCTAACCCCCTTTTGCAAATACAACCCCACAAAAAGAGTTCCGAATTCAGCCTTGCAAAAGTAGGAAAGAGCCTATATAATCGTGATAGCAGTCAAGCGTCTGCCGAAAGACACAGCTCTTTTATCAGAGGATCCCTCTGCACAAACGACTGCCCTTCCAACCGAAAGGATGTCTCAGCAAAGAAACGCTGGCTCCCTTTCTAACCGAAAGGATATCGCAGCAAAGAAACGCTGACTCTCTTTCCAACCGAAAGGATGTCTCAGCAAAGAAACGCTGCTTTTCCTTCTCCCGGAAGGATGTTCCTAGATCATAAGCGCCATTTGGTCGCTTTTTACTATTTTACCACATAAGAAAGTCAGGATATCATTCATGAACTTTGATGGAAATTTAACTTTTCAGAAACAAACCGTTATGAAGATCGATGCTTCCGCAATCGCCCACAATGTAAAGGTGATACAGGAAACCATTGGAAATGCCCGTTTGATCGCTGTCGTCAAGGAAAATGGCTATGGCATGGGGCTGGAACGGGAATATCACATTCTGAAAAATCTGAATATTGATTTTTTTGCTGTCACAAATGCAGAGGAAGCTCTTGCATTACGCCGATTTGGCTGTGATAAAGATATTTTATTAATGTCCCCCTCACTTGATCGGGAAGAAGCGATGCAGCTGCTGGAGCAGGATATTATTTTTATGCTCGGCAGCATGACGCAGGCCCTTCTTTTCCAAAAAATTGCAGAGGAAACGGGACAGATGCCCCGTGTTCACCTTGCGATTGAAACCGGTATGGGACGCTACGGCTTTTTATGGAATCAGCTTCCAGACCTGTCTTCACTGCCTTCTTTTTTGAAGATTGAAGGCTGTTACAGCCATTTAAACGGTAAACCTGCCGGCTATGAAAAAGAAGCCCGCAAGCAGCTGAGTCGGTTTCTGGAAGCTGTCGAAGCATTGAAAAAACAGGGCATTGAGCCCGGCATCCGCCATATCTGCAACTCAGCAGCCACGATGACATTCGGTGCCCTCGGCTTAGATGCTGTACGATGTGGCTCTGCTATTTTAGGAAAATGTGCCCGCGGCGGAAGCCGTTTAAAAAATTCCGTTTGGCTGGAAGCACCCATTTGCCTTGTGCAAGAGTTGCCCAAGGGAAGCACCGTGGGATACCAGGCCTGTGCGGTTTTAAAACGCGACTCTCGCCTGGGATTGATCCGCGCCGGACATGGTGACGGCATTATGCTGGGATATGCGGACAATCCAGAACCGTTGATCCACGGTATCATTCATTTACTTGCCGTAAAGCTGCTTCCCAAACGTTATCAAAAAACTGTATTGGTAAGCAGTCAAGACCGCCAGAAAACAGCTCGTGTCCCCTATGTTGGACGCAGCGGCGTTGCACACGTTATGATTGATCTGACCGATACCGCCTTCAAAGAAGGCGATCTGGTACAATTTCAGATTAATCCCTTATTTATACATCCCTCTATCGCAAAAGAGGTTCTAGAAACTTCTCATGCATAGAAAATGCCCGGACTTACCCCCATCATCGTAAAGTCCTTGCTTTAATAAATTAAAATAATTTAGAAAAAGCCATTAAAAGCAAATGAAAACAAGAATTTAAGAAAGGAAAAGCTGCCCGAAGATAATTTTCCAGATTAAACTATCTTCTTCGCATCATTTGTATGTCCAAGGCAGTGATTGAACAATATGTACGAAATTATAGGCCCTGACCATTATGAAGAATTTGAAGAATTTGTAACACACCACCCGAAGGGAGAATTGCTTCAGACTTATGCATGGAGCAAGCAGAAACCCTTCTGGACATTCCGCGCCATCATCGTGCGCAATCAAGACGGAAGTATCCGCGGTGCGATGTCCGTACTGATCCGTAAAATCCCCGCTACACCGTTTTCTTTAATGTATGCGGCACGCGGCCCCGTCTGCGACATCAACGACAAAGAAGCACTTACTGAAATTTTAAATGGTGCAAAGGAATTAGCAAAACAATTCCGCTGTTATGTACTGAAACTGGATCCGGATGTTACATTTGAAGAAACGACCTTTATGAAACATATGGAAGACCTCGGCTTTATCTTAGCACCGAAGGCACTCAATTTCGAAAATATCCAGCCCCAGTATGTTATGATGCTGCACATCGAAGGCAAAACGGAAGATGAAGTAATGGCGATGTTTAAATCCAAAACCCGCTACAACATCCGTCTCTCCAAGAAAAAAGGAGTAACTGTAAAAATCTGCGGCAAAGAAGCCGTTCCGGATTTCTACAAGATTATGGTAGAAACCGGCGAACGTGATCAGTTCATGATCCGCCCGGCACAATATTTCGCAGATATGCTGGATAATCTCGGTGATATGTGCCGTTTATACATGGCTTACAACGCAGAAGGCGAACCGATCGCCGGCACAATCGCCTGCCACGTATACGACAAAGTATGGTATATGTACGGCGCATCCTCCAACCAGCACCGCAATCTCATGCCGAACTATCTGCTGCAATGGGAAATGATCCGCTGGGCAGTTGAAAACAAATGCCGAATCTACGATTTCCGTGGTATTTCCGGCGACCGCAGTGAAGAGAATCATCTGTATGGTCTGTATCGTTTCAAGAGCGGCTTCAATGCAGAATTCACCGAATTTGTAGGCGAATATCGCTATGTCTTCCGCCCTCTGGCTTATCAGTTTATCGAACATGCTATGCCTCTGGCGAAAAAAGTATTAAAGAAACTCCGCAATCTGAAAAAGAAAGCCTAAAACTGTAGATAGAACAGTCCAAAATCCGGCAACCTCTATAAGCAGAGGAAGCCCTCATAGGAGCTGTTAACAAGTCTGCCGGCAAGACAAACTGGCAATGCTCCTGACAAAGCAAGCTATAAAGTTGCTGACAAGACAAGCCGACAAAGCTGTTAACCAAACAAACTCGCAAAGCTGTTAACAAAACGAGCTCACAAAGCTGCTGACAAGACAAGCCGACAAAGCTGTTAACCAAACAAGCTCGCAAAGCTGTTAACAAAACGAGCTCACAAAGCTGTAACAAGACAAGCTGGCAAAACAAATAAACAAAAAACACCTCCCGGTTTAAACACGCAGTTTCTAGTCTATACTCTGACTAGTGCAAAGTAACGTTTTCAAGATTTCTGTTTTTTGAAAACGATTCTATCAAATAAAACTGCTGATTCCTTTCGGGAGGTGTTTATGTTTTCATATTTTAAATTTTTCTCACCTTTTAGATTTTTCTCACATTTAAAACATCACAAAGGTTTTGCATTTTTTAAATCCTTTAAGTTTTTTGAGCATTTTAAGCCTTGCAGCGGTTATACTCGTTTTAAAGGTTCTACTTTCTCAAAGCATGCTGTTTTTTTGAAACACTCTGCTTTTTACTTCCTTCTTTTGGGATTGCTTTTACTGGCGCATGGTGCGATGATTCAGACAAATGTCGTGTATGCCGAGGCAGAATCCATTTCCAATTCCGTACTGCGGCTTCGCGTACTGGCAAACAGCAACGAAGAAAACGATCAAGCCGCAAAACTAAAATTCAAAACTCGCTTCTGCGAAGTGTTGAAACCGTATTTCCAAAACTGTACCGATGTGGATGAGGCAGTCCATTGGATTCAGGAAAATCTGCCTTTTGTACAAGACCAGGCCGATGAAATCTGTAAAGAGCTCTCCATCGCATCCTGCTCGGTAGACTTTTCCAAAAGTAACTTTCCCACCCGAACCTACGGAAATCTTACATTTCCGCCCGGAAATTATCGGACGCTTTTAGTCACACTTGACAGCGGAAAAGGACAAAATTGGTGGTGTGTCCTCTATCCTTCTCTTTGCTTTACCAGCGAATCTTCCGCTGATTTTCCTAAAGAATCACAGGAAAAACTGCAGCACGTATTATCCGAAAAGGATTATGAAACGATTCGCCATGGAGTAACCTTTCGATTTAAGATCGCAGAAATCATCGGAAATCTGCTCCCGCGCCAGTGAAGTTTTCTTGACTCAGAAGCTATGATTCAAAAATCATCATTCAGAAACTATGATTCAAAAAACATCTTTTCAAAAGCCATGATTCAAAAACTATCTTTCTGAAGCCATGATTCAAAAATCATCTTTTCGAAAGCCATGATTTCAAAAATCATTATTTCGAAATCATCGACATCACATATTGCTCTTGATGAGAGATATGGAGGCAGGCTGCTTCTGCTGCAAGGTTGGCATCTCGCCGCGCCAGAGCATGCATGATCTTCTTGTGTTCTTCGACTAATATCTGTCTCCGTTCTTTCATTTTGATATATTCAATACGATAGCGATACATCTGATTCTGCATCTGACTTAAGAGCTGCAGAAGTTTTTCATTGTCTGCTGCTTCGTAGATAACGGCGTGAAATTTTTCATCCAAACGTGCGATCAATACAACGTCATCCGTCTGGCAAGCACGGATAAATTGTTGATTAATGGAATCTAATTGATCTAAAACGACGCGTTCCATACGCGCACAAGCCAAGCGTACACTTAATTCTTCCAGCGCACGACGCACTTCCAGCACATCGCAAAGACTTTTTTCTGAAATTGCTGCAACACGCGCACCTTTACGTGGTATCATCACCACAAGACCTTCCAGTTCCAGCATACGAATCGCCTCTCTAACCGGTGTACGACTGACACCCAGCTGATACGCCAACTGCATTTCCATCAAATGCTGTCCAGGAGGCAATACCCCTTTAAAAATTGCTTCCCGCAAGGTTTCAAATACTGCATCTCTAAGCGGCATATTATCTGTTATTACAAGCTGTAAATCTTCTACCATAAATTCATCCCCTTACGTTATGAACCTGTCTGCTGATACAGACAGTATCCTCGAAAAATTCAATCCAGACAAGCGAACCCTAAATCTTTACTTGATTGATACAGTGCAGTACCCTTTCCTTTTTTAATGCACCATCAAGCATATGGATTCTGCCCAATAAAGGTCGTTAAAAATACCATTTTAGCAAGGCCGGATTCTCGCATCTTTTCACATGCTGCTTCTGCCTGGCGCTGATTGGTAAATAACCCAAATACCGTAGGACCGCTTCCGCTCATCATCGCATTCACCGCTCCCTGCTGCATCATAAAATCTTTAATCTTTTGAATGATCGGATATGCCGGAATCGTAACGCTTTCCAGCACATTGCCCATCAATCCTGCCATTTTTCGAAAATCCTGCTGATGGATTGCTTCCACCTGTGCATCAATATCCGGATGTGCCGTTACCGTATCCAGCTTTAAATTGGAATATACAAATTTCGTAGAGACACTAATTCCAGGTTTTGCGATCAGCACATAGCCTCTTGGAACATCCGGAAGCCGTGTCAGCACTTCCCCAATGCCTTCGGACAAAGCAGTTCCACCTGCTACACAATAAGGAACATCTGCTCCCAGCTTTACACCTCGCTCCATCAACTGACGGCGGGATAAATTCAAATCAAACAGCTGATTCATACCGATCAGTGTCGTTGCAGCATCGGTACTTCCCCCTGCCATTCCTGCTGCCACCGGAATAAATTTCTGCAGCTGAATATCCACACCTTTCTTTATATCAAATTCATCCATCAACAATTTTGCTGCTTTATAGATCAGATTATTTTCATTTACCGGAAGGAAACTCAGATTGGTTTTCAAACGAATTCCAGGCTTTTCACTTACAGAAATAAATAATTTATCGTAAAGATTTACTGTCTGCATAATCATCCGGACTTCATGATATCCATCTTCTCTTTTTCTAACCACATCAAGCCCTAGGTTGATCTTGGCCATTGCTTTTAATCGTATCTGTTTCATGCCTCCGTCTTACCTCCAATTTCCTTATCGAAGTAACTGCTTCCATGCACACATTTCTTGCCTGCCATTTCATTCAATACTCCGAATTTATGTTTTATTGTAACATATGTTTTTATTGGAAAACAATAAGAAATTTACACAAATGAAAAATATAGCAACGGTTCAGAGGCAACCTCCAAAATGCACGACAGATAAGGGGAATCTCATAGGAAAAATCGGAACTTTTATTGACTTTTCAACATTTTTTTGTATAATACAAATCAAGATTCAGCTGTTATCAATGGGGATAATTATTTACGCAATAATTGTCTCCATTTTGCTTTTTACAGGATGTTTCTTACATGCAGATAACAGTGAATCTGAAAGCTTTCCCTCACATCATAAAAAGCCGGCTCTGTTAAAGGACTACTTTAGCGGGGCTGGCTTTTTTTACGCATTTGGCAGGACTGGCTTTTTACACAAAACCATGAGAAACATGCAATGCGCTGTAAGTTTCTCAAGTGACCGCAATGCTCCACAAATGCTTGTGCAAGTACAGCATTTTCATCGCTGCTCGCCTAAACGAAAAGTGACATTGACCAATTTCTACCTTGATCAATGCCACTTTCCTGAAAAGAGCAAATTATGCTAAAAATATTAAAAAATCCACAATCTTTTTTTATAATAACAGTCTATCTTCTAATTGTTATTTTTCGCTGAGTTTCAATCTCAGCAATGCTTTGCTTAATGCCAGTTCTGCTCTGGCTACATCAATAGAACCATCATTGCCTGATAATCTGCGCTCTGCGCGGATTCGTGCTTCTTCTGCACGATTTCTATCGATTTCTTCAGGCCACTCTGCCACTTCTGCCAGAATCGTTACTTTATCCTGAAGAATTTCTACGAAACCTGTATGAAGCGCTGCTTTACGAACGCCTTCTGCTTCATAGAGATTTAATACGCCGGGTGCTACAATACATGTTAAAGGAATATGGTTTTTGTAAACACCGATATCACCTTCTGATGTTTTCAGCTCCACCATGCTCACATCGCCCTCATAAAATACGCGGTCGGGTGTGATGACTTTTGCCTTAAACATATCTGCCATCTAGTACACCCCCTTATTTTTTCGCGCGGGCAATTACGTCGTCAATATTACCTGCATTCAGGAAACAACTTTCCGGAATATCATCATATTTACCTTCCAGGATTTCACTGAAGCCCTGGATTGTTTCTGCGATCGGAACATAACGTCCGGGCAGACCCGTAAACTGCTCTGCTACTGAGAAAGGCTGAGAAAGGAATCTCTGAATCTTTCTTGCTCTTGCTACGATTACTTTTTCTTCTTCTGAAAGTTCATCCATACCAAGGATTGCGATAATATCCTGCAGTTCATTGTATCTCTGCAGAATTTCCTGTACACCACGAGCAACTCTGAAATGTTCTTCGCCTACAATACGAGGATCCAGAATTCTGGAAGTAGAACCCAGAGGATCTACTGCGGGGTAAATACCAAGTTCTACGATAGAACGGGATAATACCGTTGTTGCATCCAGATGTGCGAATGTTGTTGCCGGAGCGGGGTCAGTAAGGTCATCGGCGGGTACGTATACAGCCTGTACAGAAGTGATAGAGCCGTTCTTTGTGGAAGTAATACGTTCCTGAAGGGCACCCATTTCTGTCTGCAGTGTAGGCTGATAACCTACTGCGGAAGGCATACGTCCAAGCAGCGCGGATACTTCGGAACCAGCCTGTGTAAAACGGAAAATGTTATCGATGAATAACAGTACGTCTTTACCACCCTGATCACGGAAGTATTCTGCCATTGTCAGACCAGTCAGACCAACTCTCATACGAGCTCCCGGAGGCTCATTCATCTGACCGAAGATCATGGTTGTCTTGTTGATAACGCCTGAATCAGACATTTCATAATAGAGGTCGTTACCTTCACGAGTACGTTCTCCTACACCGGTAAATACGGAGTAGCCGCCGTGCTCTGTTGCGATATTGTGGATCAGTTCCTGAATTAATACGGTTTTACCTACACCAGCACCACCGAACAGACCGATCTTACCACCTTTCTGGTAAGGACATAACAGGTCTACGACTTTGATACCGGTCTCCAGCATTTCTGTGGAGGTTGCCTGTTCCTCAAATGTAGGGGCAGGTCTGTGAATCGGTAAATAGGTATCTGTTTCAGGAGCCGGCTTTTCATCAATTGGTTCATCAAGAACGTTGAAAATACGTCCTAAGGTATTTTCACCAACGGGGATCGTAATAGGCGCGCCTGTAGCGATTGCGTCCATACCACGAACCAGACCATCTGTAGGTCCCATGGATACACATTTAACGGTATCGTCACCCAGATGCTGAGCAACTTCTACTACCAGTGTTTTTCCATCTTTCAGCGGAACTTTGATGGCATCGTTGATTTCCGGCAGACAGCCGGTATCGAACTTGATATCCAATACGGCGCCGATAATCTGCGTTATCTTGCCGATATTTTTCTCTGCCATAGTCTAAAACTCCTTCTATGCAATATTTCGGTACATCAGCCTACGGCATCTGCACCTGCGATAATTTCTGTTAATTCCTGGGTAATCGAGGACTGTCTTGCTCTGTTGTATAACAGGGACAGGGAATCGATCATAGCCTCTGCATTGCTGGTTGCATTATCCATTGCCTGCATACGTGCGCCGTTCTCGGAAGCAAGTGCTTCACACATCGCACCGTAAATAAGGCTGTAGATATATTTCGGAATAATGGCATCCAGAGCTTCTTCTTCGGAAGGTTCATAATTCATCAGAATATTATTCGTTCCGGATGTTTCCTGATCTGCTTCAGCGGCTTCAATTTCCACCGGCAAAAGCTTGATCATCTTCGGAACATGAACCACCGTGTTCTTAAATACGGTATACGCCAGATAGATTTCTCCAATCTCTCCAGATGCGAACCGATCCAGAACCGCTTTGCCCACTTCTACCGCATCCTGGTACAAGGGAGCTTCAATAGCATCTGAATAATCGCCAGCGATTTTATAACCTTTAGTCTTCAGTACATCACGGCCTTTTCGTCCGATATTATATACTTCAACATCTTCTTTTTTAAAATCGCCTCCGGTAATCAGCTTTACAATATTCGAATTATAACCGCCTGCCAGACCTCTGTTAGAGGTAATGGTAATAACGGCTTTCTTCTCTGACTGACCTGCTTTGAGGTACGGATGATCAATCGTTCCCGATTTAGCCAGCATGGAGGAAACGGTTTCATACATATAATCAAAATATGCGTGAGTACTTTCAGCTTTTGCTTTTGCCTTCTGCAGTTTCGCGGAAGAAACAACCTTCATGGCTTTTGTGATCTGCTGCGTACTCTGAATACTCGCTTTTCTCCGTTTGATTTCTCTCATTGTGGCCATAAGATCACCTGCTTCCTGTTATTATTTGAATTCAGCCTTAAATTCTTTAATGACTTTAACCAAAAGTTCCTCGATTTCAGGAGTAAGTGCCTCTTTCTGACGGATTCCTTCGGGCAGTTCCGGATATTTGGTATCCACGAACTCGAACAGTTCCTTCTCAAATCTTAATACATCTTCTACCGGTACATCCAACAGATATTTCTGTGTTGCAGCGTAAATGATGATAACCTGATATTCTACTTCCAGAGGAGAATACTGAGGCTGTTTTAAGATTTCCTTAACTCTTGCACCCTGATCCAGCTTTTCTTTGGTATCTGCATCCAGATCGGAACCGAACTGTGCAAAGGAAGCAAGCTCGCGATACTGTGCAAGGTCAATACGGATAGGACCTGCAATCTTCTTCATCGCTTTGATCTGAGCAGAACCACCAACTCGTGATACAGACAGACCAGCGTTGATTGCCGGACGGAAACCGGAGTTGAACATTTCTGTTTCCAGATAAATCTGACCATCTGTAATAGAAATTACGTTAGTCGGAATGTATGCAGAAACGTCACCGGCCTGAGTTTCGATAATAGGCAGAGCTGTAATAGAACCGCCGCCCAGATCGTCAGAAAGACGAGCAGCACGTTCCAACAGTCTTGAATGCAGGTAGAAAACGTCACCGGGGTAAGCTTCACGTCCCGGAGGTCTTCTCAGAAGCAAGGAGAGTGTACGATATGCCGTAGCATGTTTCGACAAGTCATCGTAGATAATGAGAACGTCTTCTCCTTTTTCCATCCACTCCTCACCGATCGCAACACCAGCATAAGGAGCAATATACTGTAAGGGCGCAAGTTCACTGGCTGTTGAAGCAACAACGGTCGTATAATCCATTGCACCATATTCTGTTAAGGTATTAACCAGAGATGCTACTGTAGATGCTTTCTGTCCAATTGCAACGTAAATACATTTACAGTTTTTGCCTTTCTGATTGATAATGGTATCCAGCGCAATTGCTGTCTTACCAGTCTGACGGTCACCGATAATTAATTCTCGCTGTCCACGTCCAATAGGAACCATTGCATCAATCGCTTTGATACCGGTCTGTAACGGCGTGTCTACGGATTTTCTTGAAATAACACCAGGAGCTACACGTTCGATCACACGATATTTATCGGTAATGATCGGTCCTTTGCCATCGATAGGCTGACCCAGAGGGTTTACTACACGGCCCATCATCGCATCGCCAACAGGAACTTCTACTACTCGTCCAGTTGTCTTAACGGTATCACCTTCACTGATATTGTTTGCACTGCCTAAAAGAACAACACCTACGTTATCTTCTTCCAGGTTCAGTACCATACCATATACATCACCGGGGAACTCTAACAGCTCACCCTGCATTGCCTTTTCAAGTCCATAAACACGTGCGATACCATCACCAACCGTAATAACGGTACCCACATCGGATACTTCCAGTTTCGAAGCATATCTGCCGATCTGTTCTTTAATAACAGAGCTGATTTCTTCCGGTCTTAAATTCATGGGATTTTCGCACCTTCCTTCATATATTACTGCAGCTTTTGCTGCTTCTGTCAGAATACTTCTCTATAATATAATTTCACACTATTCGAATCTAAGCCAGCTGAATGCCGCTTAATTCCTTCTTTAAACCGATCAGTTTATTTCTGACACTGCCATCTACTACACGGTCACCGATACGAATCACAATTCCGCCAATCAGTTCCGGATCAACCCCATAGCTCATTTCGAATTCTTTATATGACGTAGAGGACAGCAGCTTCTCTACGATCTTATTTTTCTGCGCTTCAGAAAGCTCTGTCGCAGAAGTCACACTGGCAACACCAATCTTTTTGAATTCCTTGGTCTTTGCAACAAAATAGTCCAGAATATCCATCAGATTGGAAGATCTTCCTTTTGTAACAACAATTCGTAACAATCCTACGATTTCATCGGACACTTTACCGTGGAAAATATTCTCCACTGTTGTTACTTTCTCTGATAATTCAATATCTGGATGTTCGAGGAACTTAGAAAGCTCCGGATTCTCTAAGAGAACCTGTTTCAAACCCTTTACTTCCTCAAAGAACACGTCTGTCTTTCCGTTTTCAACAGCAATATCAAAAAGCGCATCGCCATATGTTTTTGATATCAGCTTAGCCATGTGTTCTCACCTATTTCTTTAAGGGTCTCGTCTACCATCGAATTCTGGATGGTCGTGTCAATATTAGCAGCAACAACTTTGGCTGCCATTAAAGATGCAATTGAGATCATTTCCTGTTTTACATCTTCCAAAGCTTTCTTCTTCTCCAGCTCGATTTCATTCTCAGCACGAGCAAGGATTCTTGCAGCTTCCTGCTTCGCTTCGTCAATGATCTGTGCTTCTTTCTTTAACGCTTTTTTACGTGCTTCATTCAGAATTTCATCTGCTTCTGCATTAATATTTCTTAATTTAACGTCGTATTCTTCTTTTAAAGCAATTGCATCCTGCTTTTCCGTTGCTGCAAATTCAAGCTCGCCTTTAATCTTCTCCTGTCTTTTCTTAACAAAGTCACGAACCATGCCGATACATAAGTATGACAATGCAAAAAACAGAATAAAAATATTGACACCCTGAATCAACGCATCAGCAATTAACTGCAGGTCAAATCCAAGTAACCGTTCCACGCTGTTATGTCCCTCCTTTCTTCAAATAATCAATATCTGCGGACAGATATGTTAATCTTAGTTGAAAGGTTTTACAAACATTAAGATAATAGCTACAACCAGACCGTAAAGACCTGTTGTTTCTGCTACCGCCTGACCTAATAACATGGTGGTTGTGATATCACCTTTAGCACCAGGATTTCTACCTACTGCTGCTGCTGCCTGACCAGCTGCATAACCCTGACCTACACCAGGACCTACACCGGCGATAAGAGCCAGACCAGCACCGATTGCTGAACCCATATAAATCAAATCCTGACCAGTAAAATTAATATTCATATTTCATTCCTCCTAAAATGAATAAATTCTTTTCATAAAACCTGTTTTGTCGTAATTAAGATTAAGAGATTTTTAAAAACATTTTATGAAAATAAATTGATTGTGATTCGTCTCACAATTCCAAACATCCGTACCCTCGAAGACAGATGCTTAATCTTCTGCAAATCTCTGTGATACAAAGATCATCGTCAACATACAGAAAACGTACGTCTGAATCGCTCCTGAGAACAAGTCAAAGTAGAAATGCAATGCTGCCGGGATAGCCAGTGTGCACAGCCACGGCATCATTCCGTACCACAATGCCATAATGATCGTACCTGAAAGCAGGTTGGCAAAAAGACGCAATGACATAGAAACCGGTGTTGCAATTTCACTTATGATGTTAACCGGTAAAAATACTGGGAATGGATCCAGATAACCCTTCCAGTAATCTTTCTTCTGGTAACGAATACCATTATAGTGGATCATCACGAACGTAATGATCGCAAGCATAAAGGTAACACCATAATCAGCCGTCGGTGAACGAAGTCCTAAGATACCTGAAATATTGCTAAGCAAAATGTAACAGAAAATGGTAATGATATAATTGGAATACTTCTTACCTTTCGGTCCCATATTGCTGATAACCATATTATCAAGAAACTCAACTACCGCCTCACAAAGACATTGGAAGACTCCTGGGATTTCTTCAGCATTTTTGAAACGTCTACGCACGGCAAATGCAAGGATCAGTAACGTTATCGTTACAATCAGCTGGCTGACATGAGTGGTCGTAATCCAAAGTTCCTGACCGCCTACATTATACTTGACAAGACCATCAATCATATATCCGGCTTCATTCGACTTTATCAATAATGTTCCTATACTACTCACCCCCTCTTATAGTTTTATTACCATCCGCAAAACACTCCAGGAAATGCCTTAGGAATGGTTGTAAATATGCCCCCACCTTTATACCGAATCCTCCGATAAACACTGCAAGCATATTTAAACACGCTGTAAAACAGGCAATCAAAAGTACCACTGCCCAGACTGCAAGCCGCATCAGATATCTGGTTATCATATACTTCTCTGCTGCCTTTGTGTCGTGCATGTCCATAGTCAATTCTGTTGAGTAGGTGATGTGGACAATGGAACCTGCACTTATCAAACATCCCAGACAAAAACTGATCAGGATCGGTAATGTTGGAAATGGAAGAAATAAAATAACCAACACTCCTGCCAACATATAGATCAGGATTCCTGCCAGGATTTCGATCAAAACTTGTTTTGACTCTTTTTTCAATCTTCTACCGGTCATACGTACTCGCTTTCTCCGATTCTTTCATCGTTGCCAAAACCAGCACATATGCATTCTTTCCGCCTGCTATGACGCCTAAAATCAAAAGTACAATTGTCGTATGCCATCCAAAACGATTGTCCAGCCATATCCCAATTGCCGTACAAAGAATAATCGGTGCCAGAAGTGTAATGCTCACCTGCGTGATCATCATCAGGCACTTCGCTAATATTCCATGATTCTTCATGAAAGGCTCCCTTCTGAAACGCTTTCGTTTCAAATGATTGGTATCACAATACAAAAAATTTGGAGAAATTTAGCACTCCTGTCATAATGCCCAAAAGTCTTCTAAATCTTCGCTTTTTTTTCAAATATGTCACAGCCATTAACTGCCTTTATTATATCATTTTTATAAGATTTGTCCATACGAAAATTCCTTTTTTATCAGAATCTTATAATTGATTCTTGATTTTTTCGGTTTTTTTATAACATAGTTGAGACTTTTCTTTCGAATTGTATAAAAATCGGTACACACCCGCAGTCCACTGACCTTTCTACCCTAAAATACGAGTCCTCAACCCATTTTATTCCACTTTTATTATGCGATTATACCAAATGTATAACACCCTTCAAAGTGCACAATAGATTCCAAATACAGAAACCTTATAGAAATTGTTTCCAAATGCACAAATACGGCCTGCATGCAGACCGTATTACGCTATTTTTTCACGATTCTCCACACAGTTTCTACAATTCAATCGAGATTTTTCTTCCTGTTTTTCTGTATTGATAATACGCTACGCCCGCTGCATCAAACATACGGCGGGACGCTCTTACAGAAGGAGTATCTCCATATTTATCATCGTTATACACAACCGTCTTGATCCCGGACTGAATGATCGCCTTTGCGCACTCATTGCACGGAAATAAGGTAACATATAAACGGCTTCCTTCCAGACTGCCGCCTCGATAATTTAAAATTGCATTCAACTCACTGTGTGTCGTATAAAAATATTTATTGTCATAAGGTTCCCCTTCACGATTCCAGGGAAATTCATCATCTGAGCATCCTATCGGAAATCCATTATATCCCATCGAAAGAATCTTATTGCTCTGACTGACGATGCAGGCTCCTACCTGTGTATTTGGGTCTTTTGAACGCATCGCAGCTAAAGTCGCAACACCCATAAAATATTCATCCCACGAAATATAATCCGCACGTTTTGAGGATTTTAACACCTCACTGACCGGTTTCATCTCCATACCGCTCACCCGCACTTCTTAATCTTCGATTTTCTGAATTCTTCTGATATGTCTCTCATCATTGGAGAAATCTGTATGCAGAAAGGTATCAACGATCTTCACTGCCAGACCAGGACCCGTCACACGGGAACCAAGTGCCAGAATATTGGCATCATTATGCTCTCTGGTTGCCTGTGCGCTGAAACAATCTCCACATAAAGCTGCACGGATTCCTTTTACTTTATTAGCAGTAATGGAAATTCCAATTCCTGTACCACAAACTAAGATTCCTTTTTCGCATTCACCAGAAGCAACTGCCTGTGCTACTGGTTTCGCAATATCCGGATAATCGCAGGAAGTTCTGTCATAGCAGCCAAAATCCTTGTATGCAATTCCTTCCTTGTCTAAATACGCTAAAATTTCTTCCTTCAGTTCAAATCCGCCATGGTCACATCCAAATGCTATCATCTTTTTACTCCTTTTTCTCTTTTTATTCTTTTACACTTCATTTGCTTCACTTTTATCATCATCGCTCTTTCGCGCTTTGATTTCTTCATAAAGTCGTTTATATTCCGAAATTTCGGCTTCTTTAGCCGCTTCACGGGCAGCTTCCCGCGCTGCGGTCTTCTCTACCACGCGCAGATATTCTTCCTCCAGCTGTTTTTCTTGCTTTTGCTTCAGCTGCTCAGCAACTGCTTTGACCGCTTCTGCATCCTCTGCCATACTTTCCTGAACTGTTTCCTCAAATACCTGCTGTACGACTTTTTCAACTTCTTCGATACTTAAAGGCTTCGGTTCTTCTGTCAGTTCCCGATCGATCGGCTCAAATATGATCTGTGCCGCTGCTTTGACCAACAAATCCAGATGTTCAAATGCATCTTGATAACAAGAAAGATCCCCTGATGGTGTAACCGGATCTCCTTTGTATCCTACAAATCCTCGCAGCGTCGCAACATCACAATCTGGTTCCATTCCCGTAAGAATCTTATGCGCCTGTGTTTCTTTCAGCGTAAGAATCAAAGTATCTTCGGTAATATCTTCCGGCTTTAATTCTTCGCTGTAGCTTTTAGAGGGTGTTAAATGATTCTGCTCTAATATCTGCACAACCTTTGGGTTTACTGGTTCTGGAAACAGCACCACAAGCCCTCTGGAAAGAATCTCCAACGGCCGGTCTGCTGCCACTGCTTTAAAAATTGCTTCTGACATAATACTTTCGCAAAGATTATCTTCTCCGACCAGTATGACCTTTCGATAACGTTTTTCCATAGATGCCGCCTTTCTTAAAATTGAAAATTCCTATCACACTCGAATTTCTTTATGCCCGGCAGCTTTTACCAGTCGATTCATGACCGCATATCCTAATGCATCTGAGGAAAATGCCTCTGAATAGATCACATCAACGCCTGTTTCATCAAATTCACGCAAAATCTCATATAAATTGTGTGCAACACTTTCTAAAACTTCCCGACTTCCAATGCATTTTACCAGTCCCTTCTGATAATGGTCTCTGGTTTCATTGGTACAGATAATTCCTGCTTGTTTTCCTTGTGCCAATGCCTGCTCTGTCAATTCACAAATCTTTTTGACGACATCTGCACTTTCTCCTTCGACCAGCGTCAGTTCCGCTTTCGGCGCATAATGCCGATACTTCTGACCCGGTGCCTTCGGATGAAAATCCTTCCACTTTTCCGGATCCAATGCCTGATCGATCCGAACTTCTCCCAGCAATTCTGTGAGCATCTCATAGGTAATATAGCCTGGCCGCAGAATAACCGGAACTTCCTCTGTCAAATCCAAAATAGTAGACTCGATACCGATCCGGCAAAGACCGCCGTCCAGAATCATATCAATCCGGCCGTCCATATCCTGTGCTGTATGACGCGCAGAGGTAGGGCTTGGTCTTCCAGACGTATTGGCACTTGGAGCTGCTATCGGAACTCCTGCTTCCTCAATCAAACGTCTTGCCACCGGATGATCCGGCATACGCACTGCAACGGTATCCAAACCTCCAGTCGTCTCATCCGGAACAATCGGCTTTTTCTTAAAAATCATCGTAAGCGGTCCCGGCCAATAAGCTTTCATTAAAAGCTTCGCGGACTCCGGAATATAGGCCGCCAATTCAAAAAGTTGTTCTTCCTGCGAAATATGGGCGATCAAAGGATTATCCGAAGGTCTGCCTTTCGCCGCATAAATCTTAGCAGCTGCTCCGGCATCCAGTGCATTGCCTCCAAGTCCGTAAACGGTTTCCGTTGGAAATGCTACCAGACCGCCCCGTCGGATCACCTCTGCCGCTTCCGCATATGCAGCCGAAGTCTCTGCTGGACTCGTCTGCTGTAAATTTATCATCTTTGTATCCATCTTGTCGGATTGCGTTACAGCAACCACACGAAAGGCTGTATCCCAGCCGCATGTCTCACTATAACTTCTTCCTTTCTTAATTTCCGTTTCCATACTAATCACAAAGCGTTCCAAGCAAATGGGATTCCATCACGATTTCTTTCCAAATCAATCAGAACCACCACTCACAGAAAGCGTTCCACAAGCTGCATTTGCTCCAGCTTGCCTGTCTCATTATACCACACATTGCAAATGCAAGCAACAACATGTGTATCCATTCATTTTATCTTATGTGTATTGCTTCATCTCGTTTATCTTTTATTCGTACAAACAAACTTTAATCGTTCTCTTTTCTTGTATTCGCACAAACAAACTTTAATCGTTCTCTTTTCTTGTATTCGTACAAGTAAACTTTAATCCTTTTCTTTTATACTTCAAATACGCTTTTGCAGTATTTTTCTGTCCAGTTTCCAATACACACACGCTGTGATCTTTTTTCCCAACTCTAAACAAAAACAACTAGAAACAGCTAAAAACAGCCGGCTTTTCCAGCCGGCTGCATCAGTTTTTCTATTTGTTCACGAGTTCTTCTGCCAAACACGGCATAATCCTTTTGGCAGAACACGGTAGCATCTTCGTGCTATACAGCTTACAGATATTTCCGTAAATCGTCTGCTTTATCGGTTTTTTCCCAGCTTAAATCCAGATCGTTGCGTCCAAAATGTCCATAAGCTGCGGTCTGTTTGTAGATCGGTCTTCTTAAATCCAGCATTTTGATAATACCAGCCGGACGCAGATCAAAGTTTTCACGAATGATATCTACTAATTTTTCATCGGAAAGCTTGCCGGTTCCAAAAGTATCAACCATGATGGAAGTCGGTCTTGCCACACCAATTGCATAGGATAACTGAATTTCACACTTATCTGCTAAACCAGCTGCAACGATATTTTTTGCAACATAACGTGCTGCGTAAGCTGCAGAACGGTCTACTTTGGTGCAGTCCTTACCAGAGAAAGCGCCGCCGCCATGACGTGCATATCCGCCGTAAGTATCTACGATAATTTTTCTTCCTGTCAAACCACTATCTCCCTGAGGGCCGCCGATTACAAAACGTCCTGTGGGATTGATAAAGAATTTTGTATGTTCATCTACCATGTGAGCAGGCAGGATTTCATCAAAAACATATTTTTTGATATCTTCGTGAATCTGTTCCTGTGTCACCTGTTCGTCATGCTGTGTGGATAATACAACAGCATCCAAACGTACCGGTTTGTCCTGTTCATCATATTCTACTGTAACCTGTGTTTTACCATCCGGTCTTAAATAAGACAAAGTACCATTTTTACGAACTTCGGTCAGACGACGAGCCAGTTTATGAGCCAGCGCGATCGGATAAGGCAGATATTCTTCGGTTTCATTTGTTGCAAAACCAAACATCATACCCTGGTCACCAGCACCGATTGCTTCGATTTCTTCTTCACTCATAAGATGTTCTTTTGCTTCCAGAGCTTTATTGACACCCATTGCAATATCCGGAGACTGTTCGTCTAATGTAGTGATCACACCGCAGGTACTTGCATCAAAACCATACTTTGCACGTGTATAGCCAATTTCTGCTACGGTATCACGCACGATTTTCGGAATATCTACGTAAGCGCTGGTTGTCACTTCACCCATAACCATAACCAGACCGGTTGTTGTACAAGTTTCACATGCCACACGGCTCATCGGATCCTGTTCCAGAATTGCATCCAGGATCGCATCGGAAATCTGATCGCACATTTTATCGGGATGACCCTCTGTAACGGATTCAGAAGTAAATAAACGTCTTTCCATTCTCAAATTACCCTCTTTCTAAAAACTAAAAATAAACAATTACAAATACTCCAAGTAACGTGCGTGAAAACACACTTTTATGTTTCCATCGCAATCGCAGCTGCTGCAAGTCTTGTAACAACACAGACTTTATCGCACTGCTCGCATAAAAAAACCATCGAGCGGGACTCGATGGCAAAAAATCAAATCCCTCTTATTGTTCGATTTTACTCGCTCAGGTTGGCACCTTCCGTATACGGGGTTGCCGTGACTTCACAGATCCTTACATCTCCATCACTCTGAATAAGAGAAAATTTTATTAAGTTGTCTTTATTGTAAACATCATGCTGAAAACGACAGTTCAAAGTCTCGATTCCATCGAATCGACTTTAACTGATCCGTCATACAGCGAAGCTAGTATACTGCAAAATATCTTGGATTGCAACATCTTTTTCGTTTTCTTTTTCGTTTTTTATCTATATCATTAAAATAAACGTGACAGAACTCGAAAAAACTTCGAAAAAAGTCTTAAATAGAACTACATCAGATTCCCAAACTGAGAATCTGTTTATTCCATAACCGTTTGTAATACAAAGACATCCTTGTGTATTATTTTAAATCTGCTCATTTAGTTCTAATTTAAGTTTGATTTTTCACTTAAGATGCTACAAGTGCCAACAGTGCTTCCAGATCACTGCGGCTTCCGCCAGTAGACAGGATAAATTCTTCTGCTTCTTTCTCATCTGATACGGTTACCATCTGCGCACCTAAACCACGCATCTTAACATCAAAATCTTCGTAACCACGCAGAACATATTTGATATCCGAAATAGAGGTATAGCCCTCAGCACAAAGTCCTGCAATGACTAATGCTGCACCTGCACGCAGATCCGGAGCCGATACGGCTGCACCATGAAAGCCTTTTACACCATTGATCGTAGCGACATCGCCTTTTTCACAGATTGAAATATCAGCGCCCATACGATTCAATTCTTTTGCATATCCAAAACGCTGTTCAAAGATGCTTTCGGTAATCATACTGGTTCCATTCGCTAAGGCCAGAACCGCTGCCGTCTGCGGCTGCATATCTGTAGGAAAGCCCGGATACGGACTTGTTTTTACATTTGTATACATCTTGTTCGGATTTCCACAGACACGTACTGAATCGTCATAATTTTCAACGGTACAGCCCATTTCCAGTAGTTTTGCGCTGATTACATCCAGATGCTTCGGAATTACATTGCGGATCAGCACATCGCCATTCGTAGCCGCAGCTGCCATCATAAAAGTACCTGCTTCAATCTGATCCGGCACAATGGGATAATACGTTCCATGAAGTTTCGGAACACCCTGAATTCGGATGACATCCGTTCCGGCACCTTTAATACGAGCGCCCATACGGTTTAATAAATTGGCAACATCTACGACATGCGGTTCTTTCGCCGCACTTTCGATTACGGTTCTGCCTTCTGCCAGAACCGCTGCCAACATGACATTGATCGTCGCACCAACGGAAACAACGTCCATAAAAATATGACGTCCTGTCAGTGCAGAAGCTTCTGCATAAAGTGCCCCCTGATCTGTAATCTTTGTAACAGCACCTAATGCATGAAAGCCCTTTAAATGCTGATCGATCGGACGGGCTCCGATTGCACAGCCTCCAGGGAGTGCAACTTCTGCTGTCTTATATTTACCAAGTAACGCACCGATTAAATAATACGATGCCCGGATATTTCTCACATAGTCAAACATCACTCGCTGTGTATGGATACTGCTGCCTGTGATCTGAACTCTATGGCGATCCAGCCGTTCTACTTTTGCTCCAATATCACTGATTGCTTTCAACATTACATTAATATCACTTACGTCAGGAAGATTTTCCAGTAAAACAGGCTCATCAGTCATAATGGCTGCCGCCAGAATTCCTAATGCTGCATTCTTTGCACCGCCTATGGTTACCTCTCCCTTGAGCGGTGTCCCGCCTTTCATAAAAAACTGCAACATATAACACCTCTATATTTCTATCCGATTTCCTTTGCAACTTATCTTCAATTTCTCAGCAACGGAAAAGTCTCTTTTTTCTTCTTCTTTGGTTTCCGGTTTTCGCTTCTTGAAGGATTCGAAAATCCATAACCGATTTTTGTTCTTTCAACATTTCGAAAATCTATGACTGATTTTCGTTCTTCCAACATTTCGAAAATCCATGACCGATTTTCGTTCTTTCAATACTCCGAAAATCCATGACCGGTTTTGATTCTTCTGCACTCTTGAAATAACCTTGTTACGCCTTTCTTTCAGTCAAAAGAATCGATCGTGCGCATCATTCGCCGCTCGCTTTAAATAAGCTTAGCTTGCTTTGAATAAGCCCAGCTTGCTCCAGCTCGCTAACGCTCATTATATCATAAGATGAAAATAATGCAAGTTCTAGCCTGTGCACATGCCCGGTTTGACCTAATATCTGCGCAGATATCTTCTCAAAACCCCGATCAAGGCTCCATACAGCTGATCAAAACATTACCAGCTGCTGCGAAAATGGTTTCCGCCGTTTCAATCGCCACTCCAGAGGTCGTTCCCGTCATCGGATTCCAGATATAAACATTTTCACTTCCAATTCCCGTGATCAGAACGGCACCTTCCGGCGTTAATGCATAAATTGGATGACCATTTCCAATATAGTAATAGGCAACTTGTGTCAGCGAACAGCCTGTCAGATCGTAAACAATCGCGTTCATTCCACGCTGAAGCATCTGCGCCTCCGTCAAACCTTCGGCTTCCATATCGGCAAAAGCCTCCGCATACGTTCCACCTTCATAAGCGGCAAATGCCTGCATGCAAACATGGCTGCGTTCGCTTTCTTCCGAAGCAATCTGGGAAAATGAAATGCCCAGCATACTGTAATTTCGATATCCCCGTCGCATGACATAATGTCCATTGCTGTCCGTTACATAGCCAACATCATCATAAACGAGATTCACCGCTTCTTCAATCGTACTGCAGATACGTTCCAGCTTGCCTTTTGCATAAGCAAAATACATGCCGTCTTCCGCAACACCGCTCAAACTGATCTTAAGATAGGAACTGTCACCTACTAAAATCTGATCAACTTCCGTAATTGCCTCCTGCGCGGTTTTCGATGCGATACTCAAATACCACTGGCGGTATCCAGTGTCATTTTTCCCCGTTACCAGCAATTCTTCTTCTGCTGTTACTTGATTTACATTTTCAATTAAAGCGTCATTGGAAGTCGGAGTCAGATAACCGCCGTTGATCTTTGCCCGCTCCAAAATGACACCGCCATTTTCAAGACTCGTGCCCGTAATCAAAATTCCTTCTTTTTGATAAGAAGCCGCCGCTTTTCCAGCAGAATCGATCACTTCCAGAGCATACATTGGATACTCTGTATACCTTTTATACGTTCTGGAATCGGTTTTTTTAATCTTTCCGAGCACCAAATCTCCATCAATAAAGCCTGCTGCCCGTAAATATTCCCCATCTTTTGCCTGTATCGTATTTTGATGACCATCTTCCAGATAAAAAATCTGAATCTGCAGCGCTCCACCGTCTTCCTGCTGTTCTTCCCAGGCGATCACGCTGCTGTCATCATTCACAACAAGCGCATCATCGGAAACATTTTCTACAACGGTCATATATTCTTTTCCCGCAAAATCAATTGCATAAATTTTGCCGTTGAGCATGAGATAAAATAAATCAAAGCTGTTTACATAAGCCAGCTGTCCAATTTCTTCTTTTAAAATCTCATACGAACGATCAAATGGCAGATAAAAAATTTCTTCCAGACAATTTTCCGAAGCATGATAGCGATAGAATGTAAGTCCCACTTCGCCTTCATGGCTTCCGCTGTTCATATATCCGTACAAAATAAAGGAAGCATTTCCTTTATCATCCACGGAAACCAGCTTAATATCATGTTCTCCGTAATCTGCACGGACATCGGATTCCTCCTGCGCAAAACTGAAAATTCGGATAAACTCTCCTTCTTCCGACTCCAGACTGCGATTCATCCACAGCTCTCCGTCTCTTACAAATGCCTGGCAGGTTCCCTCACTGCTGTTCAGCACATGAACCGAATCATCCTCTACGATTCCCAGACAAATCCGGCTTTCTTCCGCCTGCACAGACTGAATGGATAGCTCTTCCGTTACCGTTCTTTCATAATTAAGCACATACCAGTAGCCATTTGACACCTGCACGGTAAAAATTTCTTCTGCTCTACATACATGGCGTGTCTGATTCTCATCCTCGAAAGCAACTCGCGATTCCATTCGAAAAGTTCCGATACTTTTATTAATATCGGTTAAATAAATACGGCTTTCTTCTAATTCTTTCGGTTCCAGATAATTCCACAAAAGCTGTGCATATGTGCTGTTCAATGTCACCTTTCCTAAAGAACCACTGGTATCGGTATTTTTTTTCAAATAAGCCGCCATCCCGGATGCTTCGGAAAGATTCATGGTCTTCTGGCGAAATTCCTGAATAAATTCCCGCATTTCACCGGTTTGTAAGGAATCTGAAGACAAAATCCGCGTATAATAAGTCACCTGTTCATGCTGTTTTGTTTCTAAAATAAGCTGAAGCTGATATTCTTTATCCGCAACAAGAAGATTCTGTATTGGCAGCTGCACATACAATTCTGTACTGCCGTCCCCTTTCTCCTTTTCTTCCCAGGAATCCACCGTTGTATTCTCCACAAGCTGTGTCGTATCCAAACTTCTAACCTCATACCGAATTCCTGTTACTGTATCGCCATCCTCTGTAATTCTGGCAGACAGAACGCGATCTGAATTTAACGGTGTCACCGTATCCCGCATATAACGGCTGACCATATCTGCTGTATATCCATGCATCAGATTCATATAAACGCCATCCACTTGAAGCTCTACAACCGGAAGTGCCGCATCTTCTTTTTCCATTACAACAGTCTCCGTTGGCGTCTCCCGATGCGCTGCAAAAAACACAACCGCAACTGCCGCGATAAAAATCAGAAGCAGAAGCACGATCCGTATCACCAAACGTTTATATTTCCGTTTCATAACCCTCTATTAATCTTCCTTTCCACACGCTTTATCCTATCTTTTTTCTATATTATTCTATGTTTTCCAGACAGTATCCTGTGCATTCTTATAAAATTTTGCATTTTTCACACTGTATCCTGTGTTTTCTTATAAAATCCTACTTTTTCGATGTTT
>CAZTHP010000023.1:26948-31015 GCA_964613155.1 uncultured Lachnospiraceae bacterium
CATTTTTCACACTGTATCCTGTGTTTTCTTATAAAATCCTACTTTTTCGATGTTTCCTCTACATTGCAATCATGTCTTATTGCTGCAATTATCCAGTCCTTTGATTTGATTTTCTCATCTTTTCGGATTACAGTTTCTTCTTCCCGTCTTAAGCACTGCACGGACTCTTATCAATTTCTGAGAAGCTCTTACTTCTCGGATTATTCTTATAAGGTACTCCGATCGTCTGTTCCAGATTTATGATTTATCTTCCAGTACGCTTACTATCTTATTCTTCCGATTTGTTTTTAAATGTACTTAAATAGCGGTAAATCGTAGGAACCGAACTTCCAATCTGCTCTGCTGTATAAGCAACCGCACCTTTCATATAGAATGTTCCCATTTCATTTAATTTGAAAACAATCTCCATTTTTTCTTTCTGAGAAAGCTTTGGATGCTCCCTGCCATAATCCGGCCATGCCTTCTTTAAATTATGTTCGACAAGCTCACTCACACTGCGGCTGAAATGTTGGATTTCCTGATCGGGCTTTGGCAAAATCGGCAGTTCCATCTTATCTGCAAATAATTGCAGAACTTCCTGCATCGTTTTCAATTCACTGTAATCGATATTTACGCAGAGCAGCCCTGCTATTTTACCAGAATCATCCCGAATCGTCCAGGCAGAAGATTTGGTCACTCTGCCATCTGCGGTATGTCCAATCAAACCTGTTACATAATCGGAACGTTGTTCATCCGCTTCTTTTAGGATCTTAAGACCCAAATCCGTCAACGGTGCTCCTTTTTGTCGTCCGCTGATGTGTCCATTTCGGATTGCAACGATCGAATTTGCACAATCAGAGGTATCATGCAGTACAACTTCTGTATTTCTTCCAAATGTATCCGCCAGAAAATCGACCAGCGAAATATAACGATTCAAATAAGGATTCATCCGATTCGTTTTCCTTTCTTCCCATTCACAAGCTGTCATGAAAGCAATTTATTTCCGCTTCCATTCCCCGGATTGATCGAATGGACAGGGTTATTTCCATCACACATTCGATTCGTTTAGTTGTTCTATTCGTCATTATACTATAATCTTTCTTCTGCTTCCAGTTTTTTAAATGGCAATCTATCCGTAAATTGACGAAATCAAACTCACAAGCAACAAATTGACAGATTCGAACTGCCCAACTGCAAATTGGTAAAATTGAACTTGACGAAACCCGTACAAAATTATAGGATGATACCATTCACAAATGAAAGGAGAATTTTATGCCCGGTTATATTATTCATCTGGCTGCTGCCAAAGAACTTCAGCCACTTTTAGAACAACAACAAATTTTACGCAGTGAAGAAGACCGCAACGCATTTCTGGTTTCCTGTCTGATTCCAGATTCTGCTGACAATAAAGCAACTACACATTATCGACAGACGGATGATCGTTCCGTTCAGATTCGTTATCCACAGCCCTGGAATTTTTGCAGCCGTTATCCACATTTAATCCAAACACCGGCTGGAATCGGCTATCTTTTCCACCTTTATGTGGATTATTTATTTTATCAGGAATATTTTTCCCGCCATGTCCTTTTAACCGACCGCGATCACAATCTGCAAATTCGAAAGGATAAGATTGAACTGGCGATTTTATTGGATTTTGATAAAACAATAGACGGCAAAGATTTCTTTATCAAACATTATCTCTATGATGATTATACTGTTATCAATGCCGTTTTAGAGGAAAAATATCAGCTGACCTATGATTTTTCTCCCGTTGAAAATCCTGGCTTTGAAGAAATTGACTACTCACGAATTCAGCGAATCCAGGAAGATATCCTTTATTACTCCGAGAAAAGTCGTCAAATTGTTTCACGTGAAACACACGTATTAAAAGTGGAGCCGCTGCTGGAATTTATCCAAACAACCGCTCCACGTTTTATGAATGATTATCCCTATTATCTCCGCTAGAACACTGTGCAGCTGCAAGCTCCGGTTTTCGGTATCACCACAGATTTTTTAATGCTTTTTCTGCATCTAATAATGTTTGATAATTTGTCACATACGCCCTTTGAGCGGATGATAAATCCGTATAAACCTGACGCGCCCATTCAATTCGTTTTTTTACAATTGAATAATTCTCTTTGGAAACGGTGCCAATGCGTTCGATTGCTTCTACGCCAATGGTGCCGATTTCCTGATCAGAATGTCCAGATGTAGCAGAACGTTCTGTTCCAGATAAACGATAACAAATGACCGGCGTTCCTTTGTCTACGGTCTGATAAATCGTTCTTGTTGCATAATACGGCATATTAACACAGCCATGAGAACCATTGGTCTTGTATAACGTACCACCGAATTTATTTCTCCAGGTCGCATCATGCATACCAACATTGCCTGCAAATGGCATCCAATAAGAAGTTTCTACACGGTAATCTTCACCTGTCATCGTATGCGCACGTTCTTTATATGTAATACCATAGACACCGGAAGGTGTTTCTGTATGGAACGGTGCCCCAGTTACAACATCGGTTTCCAAAATGCATTTCCCATCTTTATATAGGAACAAACGCTGTGCGGTAACATTGATTTCTACATAAGTATTGCCATAATCCAGATCACCATAGCTTGCCGCTGTCTGATAATAAACAGGTGTTAATTGTGTATCGTTCCCAGCTTCAATCGCTTTAACCAGCGCATCTGTAGTCTCTCCACGATTCATCCACCAGCCATAATCACCGCCCTGTACTTGAATCGTCATACCATAACTGGTCTTAAACGATCTTGTACCTGCGGTATTAAAAGTATCATACTTTCTTGCCAAAGAATTAATATATTCTCTTGCTTTTTCTGCATCAACAGAAACCTGATGCTTTTTATCCGTTTTCAGCCAGTCTGCAATCATCTCAGAAGTGATTGTTTCGATATTGTCACCAAACTGGTACGTCAGCTTGACTTTTACCATCTGGTTCATCTGTTCCAGTTCTTTTTTCAGCCCTTCATCATCCTGATAAACAGCCGGATGAAGATATGCATCCTGTTTTTCGAGCATCTCTAAAGTAATTTCAGAAGATAACGAATCCAGAGCATCTGTCACCATTTTCTGAAAAACCTCGGAATCCAAACGATTATTTTCTTCTTCTGGAACGATTGAAAATCCTGTCTTCTTGTCATATTTGGAAATATACGCATCCTTCGGCGCAAGTGCCTGCTTTTTATCCATGCAATTGAGCTTTTTGATCGTTGCTTCCAGCTTATCTTCTTCATAAGATAAAGCCGATTCCAATTCCAGATTCTCTCCTTTGATCCAAACAACCGGCCAAGCCCATTTCTTCTGCGCTTCCTGTGCATCCTGAACCTTAGTTCCAAAGTCCATCTTCATCCCAATTTCCTGTGCAGTAATCGTATCTTCCAGTTCCTTACGCCCTGTAATCTTCAACTCATACACATCCACCGCTGCCAGCAGCTCTTTTTCTACATCTGACCAGGAACGACCTCCTGCCTCTACATGATTTACAGTCGTATTCGGGAGAAATAATTTCTGAAAATATACGACTCCCCCTACATAAACTGCTGCCAGAATTAAAACAATCACTGCCGCAATGATCAAGGGCAGTTTTTTACTCTTTTGTCCTGCTTTCTTCAATATTAAAACCTCAATTCCTTTTTTTCTAATCGATCTGCCATCTGCCAAATCCATACAAACAGCACATCGCAGATTTCCAGATTGTTTTCACATCTGCTTAATCATAACACAGATATTCTCCTATTGCCGTTAAGGAAATGTTAAATAAGTTTAAAATTATATGAAGACCCATAACGCAATCCGACGCAAAAGCAAAGCAATCCGACACAAAATTTTATAATTGCTACACAACTTTTATGACTACTTGCCATATAAAAGTTAGGACGAAAACATCATTTTATAAAAGTTAGAATGAAAACATCATTTTAATATTTGGAAAAAGTACCTGCTAATATTTGGAAAAAGTACCTGCTATGCGATCACAGCAATTCAAGCTTAGAAAAAATGGACATGTTTCCTGACACGATCCATTAAAACTATGAGAAACACGCGCTGCGAGTTTCTCAAG
>CAZTHP010000024.1:0-6986 GCA_964613155.1 uncultured Lachnospiraceae bacterium
GTTCATCCGACCGGTGAATCTTTGTCGGGAGACTCAAGATTCCGAGAGCTTATTAAATAATTCCTTGCATTATTATAAGATACTACGTGCCCAAGGTCTAAAACTACGTGAGCCTACTCGCAGCAGTAAAATTATATGAGTACGCAGCACGCAGCAATCCGTGATATCATAGTTGAGAGCATTTCCGTAACATCATTATAATATACAATGATATTAGGGTCAAAATATATTTTGCTTTAGAAGTTTTTTGAGATTTTTTAGGAATTTTTCCTTCGTTAATACGAAAAATCCCTCAACTCAACCCGTGCCAAAGGATTCTCCTCTTCCTCCCCATATTCTTACACCTCGCCTTCCTACACCCGTATTCCTACACCCGTATTCTTACACCCCGCATTCCTACACTTCATATTCCTATATCCCATCTTCCTACATTATCCTTCGCTTTTATAATCCCATTTATCTGTAATTCAAAAAATACTCCTTCAAAATCATAATAATTGTAACAGGCTTCATTAAAACAAATCCGAATCACTTCACAAATTATTTTCCAAAGCAAAATACAACCATTACTTTTCATTTTTTTTGCACATATCAAATTACACTTTGAGTAGCAATTCCACTCGTTATTACAATAAAAACTTTTCCAAAAGTAACTTTCAAGAAGATTTCTATTGAGTAAAATGCAGTTTTAAAGTATAATATACATCATGTACGGTAAGAATCAGTTCTCTCCTGCAATAAAATTACACGAAAATCATTCATTCCGACGGTGAATTGTCTCCTGGTCAATCATCCAGATAATAGCCTGAGATAATACCTGTCGGATATATTTTTATAAGGAGGAAATGCCTTTATGGTAAAACTTTTAAAAAATGGTGCCTACTTATTAAATGGCGAATCTCTGATTGAAGATAATAATAACGCTTCCGCCATTTTTTCTTCCACAGTCGGAACAATACCCGAAAAATCAGAAGCTGCCAAAGGAACAATGGCATACAACATCTTACAGGCTCATAATACGTCTAATGATCCTTCTCAGTTAAAAATCAAATTTGATTGTTTGACATCGCATGATATTACCTATGTTGGTATCATCCAAACTGCAAGAGCAAGCGGCCTCGAAAAGTTCCCTATCCCTTATGTTTTAACAAACTGCCATAATAGTCTTTGCGCAGTTGGCGGCACGATCAATGAAGATGATCATATGTTTGGTCTTACCTGTGCACAAAAATATGGCGGTGTCTATGTACCGCCTCATCAGGCAGTCATTCATCAATACGCTCGTGAAATGTTAGCCGGCTGCGGCAAAATGATCTTAGGTTCCGATAGCCATACACGATACGGTGCTCTTGGCACCATGGCAATCGGTGAAGGCGGCGGTGAACTGGCAAAACAACTTTTAGGTCGTACTTATGATGTAAAAATGCCCGAAGTTATCGCTGTTTATCTGACAGGCGAACCGATGAAAGGCGTAGGCCCGCAAGACGTTGCCCTCGCTATTATCGGAGCTACTTTTGGAAATGGCTATGTTAATAATAAAGTAATGGAATTTGTAGGCCCTGGTGTGTCCAAATTAAGTGCTGATTTCCGTATCGGAATTGATGTTATGACAACAGAAACAACCTGTCTGTCTTCGATTTGGACAACCGATACTACAATTTCTGATTATCTTGCATTACATGGTCGTGCAGATGCTTACAAAGAATTGAAACCTGCATCGGTTACATATTATGATGGCGCAATCATCATTGATCTGAGTACCATCAAGCCAATGATTGCAATGCCCTTCCATCCCAGTAATACGTATGAAATCGACGAATTAAAGAACAATCTGGGTGATATCTTAGCAGATGTCGAAAAAAGAGCGCGTGTATCTTTCGGAGAGTCTTGTGACTTTACTTTAAAAAATAAAGTAATCAATGGTCAGCTTTACGTAGACCAGGGAATCATTGCAGGATGTGCCGGAGGTGGATTTGAAAATATTTGTGCGGCTGCTGATATTTTAAAAGGCCGTTTCACAGGTGATGATAAATTTACATTAAGTGTCTACCCTGCTTCTACTCCCATTTTCTTAGAACTCGTTAAAAATGGAAGTGCAGCAGATTTAATGACAGCTGGCGCAATCTTAAAAACAGCATTCTGCGGCCCTTGTTTCGGTGCTGGTGATACTCCTGCAAATGGTGCTTTCAGTATCCGCCACTCCACCCGAAACTTCCCCAACCGAGAAGGCTCTAAAATCCAAAATGGTCAGCTTTCTGCCGTTGCATTAATGGATGCTCGATCAATCGCTGCTACAGCAGCAAATAAAGGATTTTTAACAGCTGCTACTGATATGGATGTTGAATACAGCGGTAAGAAATATTTCTTTGACAGTACAATTTATGCAAACCGTGTATACGACAGCAAAGGAATTGCACATCCAGAAGTAGATATTCAGTTTGGACCAAATATCAAAGACTGGCCTGCAATGTCAGCCCTTACAAATGATTTAGTGCTCCGTGTGGCTTCTGTTATCCATGATCCTGTTACTACAACCGACGAACTGATTCCTTCTGGAGAAACATCTTCCTATCGTTCCAATCCGTTAGGATTAGCAGAATTTACTTTATCACGTAAAGATCCTGCTTATGTCGGAAAAGCAAAATTAGTTCGATCTGTTGAAGAAATGAGGCAAAATGGTACCTGCCCTTGCCAAGCTGAAGATCAAGCATATGCAGATGCATTTAATACGATTAAAAAAGTATGTCCTGACTTTAAAGCTTCTGAAGCTGGTATCGGAAGTACGATTTACGCAGTAAAACCTGGTGATGGATCTGCCAGAGAACAAGCGGCCTCCTGCCAAAAAGTATTAGGCGGATGGGCAAATATTGCCAAAGAATACGCAACAAAACGTTATCGTTCCAATTTGATTAACTGGGGTATGCTTCCGTTCCTTTTGAATACAGAAGAACTTCCTTTTGATTTAGATGATTTCATCTTTATCCCCGGAATCTGTACTGCAATTCAGGAAAAGAATTCCGTTATTACCGCATACGTAGTCAAAGACACCTTAATTCCTTTTGAACTTCGTCTCGGTGATTTAACAGATGATGAACGAAAAATCATCTTATCCGGATGTCTTATTAATTATTATAAAGAACATTAATTGTTGTTTCATAACACGCTTTGTATTTATGTTCTATTAACCTTAAAAGCCCGGTAAAATGTTTCACGTGAAACATTTTATCGGGCTTTTCCTATTTTTTATAATTCTTATAGCTGGATTTTCTTAATGTATTCTTTTACATTAAATTATTTTGTCTCGCAGTGCTTTTAAATCACTAATCTTATTTTCCTTATGATTTTTTTCAAAACTGTATCGCATAACGCATAAAGATTTTATTTTATAAACTCTACATTTTATAAGATCTACATTCTATAAGCTCTACATTCTATAAACTCTACATTTTATAAGCTTTCTATTTTCTAAACGCTACATTTTCTAATGACGATACTTTATATTTTTGAAACTGAAAGCCCAAAAAATAAATTAGGATTCTCAAAGATTGCTGTATAGCGTATACTTCTGTAAGCCACCCTCCCATTCTGCAATCCTACTTCAATAAGATCAAAAAAGAAAGAGCAAAAAAACAGAATATCTGCCAATTATTAAAAACAATCCATCTCCATACTATAATGACTTATAATACTCCTTGATTAATTTCATCTGTGATGTCATCCCACTGAATAATAAATCCACAATCGTAATAGCAGCCATTGCTTCTACTACGACGACTGCTCTTGGTACAATAATCGGATCATGTCTTCCTTGAATTTTCATATCTACAAGTTCATTTTCCTGGGTTACCGTTTTTTGCTGTTTCCCAATACTAGGCGTAGGTTTAATTGCTGCTCGGAAAATGATATCCGCTCCATCGCTCATACCACCCAAAATTCCACCTGCATGATTTGTTTTTTTCCGAATCTTTCCATTTTCATCTAAACAAAATTCATCATTATTAATAGAACCTATACTCTTTGCAGCTGCAAATCCATCTCCAATTTCAAATCCTTTTACTGCACCAATGGACATAATCGCTTTCGCCAAATTTGCATCTAATTTATCAAATACTGTATTTCCCACGCCAACAGGCATATTCTTGATCACACATTCAATTATGCCGCCAACCGAATCTTGTTCTTCCATTTTTTTCTGTAAAAACATCTCTGCCTCAGCAGCAGCTTCAGCATCCGGCATATAAAGTTGATTTTTCAAAATTTGTTCTTTCTCAAATTTCGCTTCATCAATTTCAATAGGACCGATTGCCTTTGTATACGCATATAGCTCAATTCCCAATTCTTTCAAAATTTTAATTGCAATTGCTCCTGCGGCAACTCGCCCAATCGTTTCCCGGCCGGAAGAACGTCCTCCACCTCGATAATCACGAAAACCATATTTTTGATCAAAAGTATAATCTGCATGTCCTGGTCTATACGTATACGCAATCGAGCCATAATCTTTTGAACGCTGATCTTTATTCCATACAAGCATCGAAATTGGCGTTCCTGTGGTTTTTCCTTCAAATACTCCTGAAAGAATCTGTACTTCATCGCCTTCTTTTCGATTCGTCGTATACTTACTCTGACCTGGCTTTCTTCGATCTAATAACGCTTGAATATCCGCTTCTTCCAGCATCAGTCCAGCGGGACATCCATCCACCACCACTCCTAATGCTTTCCCGTGAGACTCTCCCCACGTAGACACAGTAAACATATTTCCAATCACTGATCCAGCCATCGCTGCTTTTTCTCCTATCTTCTCTAAAGTACTTACCTATAAAGCACTTAAAATTAACACAACAATTAATACAACCTTTAATGCACTATTTTTTAATTTTATTAAAGATATCTATCCTAAAACTTAAGCCATCTTAGTTCCATTTAAATTTAAATACTCATCCTCTTATCGAAACCGAAACATTCCTAGCCCAATCTACATTTAAATCTTCATCTTCTTATCGAAACCAAAACATTCCGATCCCAATCTACATTTAGATTTCCATCTTCCTATCAAAACTGAAGCATTTCAAGGTATTCCAATTTCTATTGAATTATTCACATTTCAGCCCCATTGCTTTGTCTAACGCTTTCTGTTCTTCTTTTCCCAAAAGTACGTCACATTTTCCTTCTGTGATTTCTTTCATATACAGATAGCTGCCTTCTCTTGTATGGATAGAATTAATCATAATTCCAGTATTTTTCAAATCCAGCAACGCCAATGCAAAACTAATCTGTCCACCCATTCCAGTCAGTGCATCATATTTTGCAACACCTACTTTCTGAAAACATCCAGAAATCACTTTATTCATTTCATTCAGCTCAGATTCCATTTTAGCATCTGTCTCCTGCAGATTTTTAATATCCTCAACCTCTGTCTGAATCAATTTCTCTAATGATTTTGCATCACTGCCACCCATAAATGATTTATATTTCTTCTTTAATCCTCCCAATTTTACCATACACACAATAAGCATAATGCACAGTAAAAATGTAAGTGCACCAAGCCCGATCAGCAAATAAGCAGGATCGAATAATAAATCATTTAACATACTACTTTCTAACATTTTTTCATTCTCCATTTTACTATTTTTTATTGTATAATGTCAGGGGCAAAAGCCCCCAACTATGATACCTACAATTTATTGTGCTGCGCAATCCAAATCCAAGCAACTTGTACCAAGATTTCATCAATTTCCATTCATTATATAAATTTTTAGTGGTGTGATCTTATATCGTAACAAACGTAAAGTCAACTGTCCAAAATACAATTTGCTTCTCAGTATGATATATCCTTCCAATAAAATTCAAAAACCACTAAAAAACACAAGTATTACAGCTGTTTTGTGAAATTTTGCATAGTTCTGAACAGCTATTATTTTTTAATGAATCTGCTGAAATAAGTCTAATAAGCGTTCCAATTCCTCTAAGGAATAGTACTCAATTTCTATTTTTCCCTTATCGTCCTTTTTCTTCTTAATGCTTACTTTTGTACCCATTACCTGTTTTAATAAATTCTCATAATTTTGATAAATTAACTTTGTCTGTTCATCTAACGTTTCTTTGGCAGTTTCCTGTACTTTTTCCTCTTGTGGTTCATTTAACAGTTTAACCAATTCCTCTGTCTGCCGAACATTTAAGCCTTCCTCGATAATGCGAGTTGCTAAATCGTATTGCTCATCCAGATTTTCTAAGGTCAATAACGCACGTGCATGTCCACTGCTGATCTGCCGAGAAGCAAGCATTTGCTGCACATCCTTATCCAATTTCAGTAAACGGATTGCATTCGCAATAGAAGCTCTACTTTTAGACACTTTCTGAGAAATTTCTTCCTGTTTCATGTGAAACTCCTGCATCAAACGCTGATATGCCATTGCTTCCTCAATCGGATTTAAATCTTCACGCTGGATATTTTCAATCAAAGAAATTTCCATAATTTCCTGTTCTGTCAACTCTTTAACTACAACAGGAACTGTTTTTAGACCTGCTATCTGAGCAGCGCGCCATCTTCTTTCACCTGTCACAATTTCATAATGATCTTCCTTCTTTACAACGACCAACGGCTGAATAATTCCATGCTGTTTTATGGATTGTGCTAATTCATTTAAGGCATCCTCATCAAATACTTTTCTCGGCTGCTCTTTATTTGGCTCTACCATACTGATTTTCACCATGAAATCTACATTTTCACCTTTTTGTGACGCTTTTTCTGATACATTTTTCTTTTTAGAATCTTCTCGCAAAACTCCCTGTGGAATCAATATATCCAATCCTTTGCCGAGTCCACCTTTTTTCGCCATTTTCGCCCTCCTTATTTTTTGTTATATCCTTTTAATACAAGTATTTTCTACTTTCTATTCCCAACACTATTACAGAAATTCTTTCTAGCTTTAAGTTTTAATCTTTACTCTTTAAGCTTTCATCTTTACCCTTTAAGCTTTCATCTTTAC
>CAZTHP010000024.1:7086-26928 GCA_964613155.1 uncultured Lachnospiraceae bacterium
CTTTAAGCTTTCATCTTTACCCTTTAAGCTTTCATCTTTACTCTTTAAGCTTTAATTTTTACTTTTAAAGCTTTAATTTCTGATTTTAAGCTTCAAGCTTTATTTTTGCTCTTTAAGATTTAAAACATTAAGCCCTTATAAGATTTTTATAAAATTTCACTTCTCTGCTCAATAATTAATCTGCATCGATACGATTTACTAGTGACTATTTACGATTATCAGATTATCATAGTAAACTCCAAAATCCCTGGCTGCAATACATCTATTCGTTGTCCCATACTGCATATCCATACAATCCGATATCTTTTGCTTTTTTTACTCATCAGACCATATTAGTTGTTCCGTACTGCATATCTCCACAATCCTGTCTCACACTTACATATTGTAGGACAACGATTCTCTATATTTATCCATGAGCAAGTCTTTTCGCCTCACCATTGTGTCATCTTCATAATACAAGAAATCAGCAAATCGACAAACCAATGCACCAATTTCCTATTACACCTATCTCACTGCATTGCCAATCACTTCTTCTGCTAATAAACGATATGCTTCTGCGCCTGCTGACCGCGGTGCATACATATTAATCGGAAGCCCATGACTAGGAGCCTCTGCTAAACGAACATTTCTAGGAATAATTGTTTTATAGATATGCCGTTGTAAATATCCCTTTACATTCTCAACAACCTGCAAGGATAAATTCGTTCTTGCATCATACATAGTAAATACCACACCTTCAATATCCAATGACGGATTCAATCGCTCCTGCACAAGACTGATCGTATACATCAACTGGCTTAATCCTTCCAATGCATAGTACTCGCACTGAATTGGTACTAATACGGTGTCTGCTGTTGTCATTGCATTAATTGTTAACATACTTAAAGACGGAGGACAATCAATAATAACAAAATCATATTGATCCCGAATCTTTTCGACACAATCTCGTAAGATATATTCTTTCCGGTCAATTCCGATCAGTTCAATTTCACAACCTGATAAATCCACATTAGACGGCAAAACATCTAAATTTTCAAATACTTCACGTACAATACATTCTTGAATCGGGATTTCACCTAAAAGAAGATCATACATCGTATATTTTTGATCATTTTTATCCAACCCCAAACCACTTGTCGTATTTCCCTGGGGATCCATATCTATTGTTAGCACATGTTTCCCTTCAGCTGCTAAACAAGATGATAAATTAATACTGGTTGTACTCTTACCAACTCCACCTTTTTGGTTTGCAACTGCGATAATTCTTCCCATATATCTTGCTTCCTTTCTCAAATCTACTTTTAACCTGTAACAAACGATTTCAATATTTGATTTACAAACGCCTTCTATAGACTATTTATATAGTCTGTGCAATGATAATCTATTAACATCGTTATTCACTACTTGCGATAAAAGGCCGCGGCCGCGCTTTCTCCCACTCGCTTGCGCTAATTATATCATTATTTAAAATACAATTCTACGTTTTTATAAATGTTTCACGTGAAACATTTATAAAGATTATAAACATAATCTAATCTTTATAAAATTTTTTGTTTGAATTTTATCATGTATTTACCGATACTCTTGCAAATTGTTCCCATCTGAACCCTTTCCTTCTGCAATCTTCCAAATAAGGTTTTTAATCGTAGAAACGAAGGAAAAAGAAACGAAATACCTTACTATCTCCATTTTCTAAGATTATTTTAAATAAAAAAAAATTAGTATTTATCCGCATTCAGACTATACTTATCTGTATGTATGATAAATACTAATTTCTCAAACTACACTTCAACAAAAAATCCTCATTTCCAGAACAACCTTTTTCAGCTTCCAGAACGGCCTTTTTCAGCAGCTTCCCACATTGCTGTCGACATTCTGTTCCACAACGAACATCTTCTGCAATTTCACATCCATTGTTGATATCCCGTACTTCCACAAAGGAAGCCTTCCTTTTACTCCAGTTCTTCCAATTGAATCTAAATTCAGATTCAATTCCAGATTCAATTTTAGATTCAATTACAAATTTACTTTCAGATTTACTTTCCTGAGCATCTTTCTGTACGGGCACCCCGTTTACGAGTGGCCTTTCCCTTTAAGCAAAGAGATTTTAAAACAGTGGCTCTTTAAAAGGTGTGCCCGGTTTTCTCGGATATTTCTTAGGTGTTGCTTTTACCTTTGCAATCCGAATAAAATTACGTTCCATGGCTTCTACACCTGCACTTCCTTCTTCTAATACAAACTGCTCCGTTTTTCCCAGCTTACCGCCTAATAATTGAATCGCCTTTTCTGCTTGCTCCAGTTCTTCCAATCCTTTCATGGATTTATAAGAGATAAAATTTCCACCTAGTTTTACAAAAGGAAGGCAAATCTCAGAAAGGGAATTTAAATTTGCAACCGCTCTGGATACACAATAATCAAATTGTTCCCGATATTCTGTCTTTTTTGCCAGTTCTTCTGCTCTGCCGTGAACTGCATCAATCTTCTCTAACGCCAACTCTTGTATCACATCTTTTAAAAACAAAATGCGTTTATTCAAAGAATCCATCAAGAGCACATTCATATCCGGAAACATAATCTTAAGGGGAATTCCAGGAAATCCTGCACCGGTTCCCACGTCGATCAGCGAACGCTCGCCTGTTAGATCTTCGTACTTCATAAGATATACACTGTCCAGAAAATGTTTTACGACTACTTCTTTATATTCCGTAATCGCCGTCAGATTCATAACCTGATTCCTCTCAATCAGCATTTTGTAATACTGATGAAATTGCTGTACTTGTTTATCCGATAAGGAAAAACCATGCTTCTCAAATACAGATTTTAAATACTCAAATTCTTCCATTTCCGTATTTGTATTCACATTCTCGGCTGAAATCGTATCCATCTTATTTTCTTCCATACATTCCCCCACTTTCTATCTCATTTAAGCTCTTACACATTTATTCCATCTGGCACTTTCCACTTTTCCGTTGCTTCCAGCATTTTCCACTTTTCTACAACTTCTGTTGCTTCCAGCACTTTCCACTTTTCCGTTGCTTCCAGCATTTTCCACTTTTCCACAACTTCCGTTGCTTCCAGCACTTCCTGCATCTCTATGCGCTTTCCGCTTTATACTTCTACGTCGCTGCCTTTCTTCTGTCTGCTTCCATTCTGCTCCAGATAAACTGCCAGTACCGAAATATCTGCGGGGGAAACTCCTGAGATTCGAGAAGCTTGTCCCAGTGACATCGGTTTATACAAATTCAACTTCTGCATTGCTTCTTTCCGAAGTCCTTTTACCAGCGTATAATCAAAATCCACATACAGCTTTTTATTTTCCAGCTTTTTAAACTGCTTCACCTGCTGCATCTGCCGTTTGATATATCCTTCATATTTCAGCTGAATATTCACCTGTTCTGCTACGACTTCCGATAATTCTGGACGTTTCGGATCAATTTCTGCAAGCATTTCATAGCTCAATTCCGGACGTTTTACCAATTCCGCTAACGTAACCCCGCTTTTCAGTTCCGTACTGCTATGTGCTCTCAAAAATTCCTGTACCTTCTGTCCAGCACCGATATTCGTCTGTTCGACTCTGGCAATTTCTTCCTCGATCGCAGCCTTTTTATCCAGAACTTTCTGATAATCTTCATCGGAAAGCAAGCCAACCTGATGACCAATTTCCGACAGACGCATATCCGCATTGTCCTGGCGAAGCAGAAGACGATATTCCGCTCTGGACGTCATCATTCGATACGGCTCATGATTTTCTTTCGTTACCAGATCATCAATTAAAACGCCGATATAAGCCTGTGAACGATCTAAAATAATTGGCTCCTGCTGTTTTACACTTAACGCAGCGTTTATACCTGCTACTAACCCCTGCGCTGCGGCTTCTTCATAGCCAGAGCTGCCATTAAACTGTCCGCCCGCAAATAAACCAGGGATTGTTTTAAATTCCAACGTCGGTTTCAACTGTCTCGGATTGATACAATCGTATTCAATTGCATATGCATTTCGTACAATAACGGCATTTTCCAGTCCAGGAACGGTACGATACATCGCATACTGAACATCCTCCGGCAAAGAACTGGACATTCCACTCAAATACATTTCATTCGTATCCAGTCCCTCCGGCTCTACAAAAACCTGATGCCGGTTCTTATCAGCAAATTTTACGACCTTATCTTCAATTGAAGGGCAGTAACGAGGTCCTGTTCCTTCAATTGCACCGGAAAACAGCGGAGAACGGTCAATATTATCTCGAATGATCTTATGTGTTTCTTCATTGGTATACGTCAGCCAGCAAGAAACCTGCTCCTTCTGTACAGACTGAGGATCAGTTGAGAAAGAAAATGGAACAACTTTTTCATCGCCAAATTGTTCTTCCATTTTGGAAAAATCAATTGTTTTCTTATCTACACGAGCCGGAGTACCTGTTTTGAAACGATACATTTCAATACCATGCGCGATCAAACTCTCGGTTAAATGATTCGCCGCCATTAGACCATTCGGTCCAGTATAATAACTGACATCTCCATAAATACATCTGGCTCTCAGATACGTTCCCGTACACAAAACAGCTGCTTTGCAGGTATACTGTGCCCCTGATACCGTCTTCACACCAACGATCTCGTTCTGTTCACCGGTAACAATTTCTGATACTTCTGCCTGACGGATCACCAGATTCTCCGTATTTTCCAGCACCTTGCGCATCTGTCTGGAATAATCCTGCTTATCAGCCTGCGCACGCAGAGAATGCACCGCAGGTCCTTTTGACTGATTCAGCATCTTGGACTGAATAAAGGATTTATCAATATTTTTACCCATTTCGCCGCCTAAAGCATCAATTTCGCGAACCAAATGACCTTTGGAACTGCCGCCGATGTTCGGATTACACGGCATGAGCGCAATACTATCTACACTAACCGTAAACATGATCGTTTTTAATCCAAGACGAGCACTTGCCAAAGCCGCCTCACAGCCAGCATGTCCCGCACCTACTACCGCAACATCATATTCTTCCTTTAAAAATGGCATCGTTACACCTCTTTATCCTTGCTATTTACCCATACAAAACTTACTAAAAATCTCATTGACCAGATCATCACAAGCCGATTCTCCTGTGATATATCCCAGCTGCTCATACGCACTCATCATATCAATCGTAAAAAAGTCTTCCGGCATATCCGCTGCGATACTGTCCAAAACCAAATTTAAACTTCTGTATGCGCTATCTAAGGCAGCTTTATGTCTTGCACTGGTTAAATAAATTTCGTCGTTAAATTTCAATTTTTCTGAATAAAACATTTCCTTGATCCGGTCTTTTAAGCTCTCAAATCCCGTTCTCTCTTTTGCAGAAAATGCGATCACACTCTGTCCCGGCATCATTTCCTGAATCTCTTGTTCTAATAAAACAGTGTCCAAATCTGTTTTATTAAATAAAATAATCGACTTCTTTCCGGCAATACACTGTATAATCTCACGGTCGCTGTCATCCAGAGGCATAGTCGCATCGATCACATACAATACCAGATCCGCTTCCTCTGCCTGACTTTTAGCACGTTCCACCCCAATCTGCTCAACCAGATCGGTTGTCTGCCGGATTCCCGCCGTATCGACGATATTTAAGCTGATTCCATCTAATAAAACGTGTTCTTCCAACGTATCTCGCGTTGTACCTGCGATATCCGTTACAATTGCGCGTTCGCTCCCTACCATCAAATTCAAAAGGGATGATTTTCCCGCATTGGGCTTTCCTAAAATAACCGTTTTAATTCCTTCTTTTAAAATTCGACCATCATCCGCACAATCCATCAGCTTTTCCATTTCTTTCAGCAATGGCTTCAGCTTTACAGCCAATTCTTCCCCATAATGCTCCATTGGATAATGCTCCGGATCATCTAATGCGGATTCTATATATGCCATTTCATAAAGCAAATGTCCGCGGATTTCCTTTATCTTCTTGGATACAGAACCTGACAGCTGATTGACAGCGCTTTTTAAGGCAAAATCATTCTGAGAATTAATAATATCAATAACAGCCTCTGCCTGAGAAAGATCCATCCGTCCATTCAAAAATGCCCGTTTGGTAAATTCACCGGCGTCTGCCGGACGCGCACCCTCTGCGATCACAAGATCTAAAATCTTCTTCATGACCAGAATCCCGCCATGACAATTGATTTCGATTACATCTTCTGCTGTATAACTGTGCGGTCCTCTCATAACAGAAACGAGCACTTCATCTATAACTTGATCATTTTTCTGAATATGTCCATAATGCAGTGTATGCGTCGCTGCATTTTCCAGGCATTTTCCCTGTTTCTTTGCTTTAAAAATCCGATCTGCTATGGCAATGGCATCCGAACCACTTATCCGCACGATTCCTATACCAGAATGAGACATCGCGGTACCAATTGCAGCAATTGTATCATGATCCATTTTTTGACCTATATCCTTTCCGCATTTTCCGATAATCACCGATCTAATCAACGATCTAATCAACAATCTAATGAATGATTTTAATGAAAAATCTAATAATCAATGATCTAATCCATAATCTAATTAACGATCTAATCCATAATTTAATTAACGATCTAATCCATGATCTAATTAACGATCTAATCCATGATCTAATCAACAATCTAATGAATGATTTTAATGAAAATCTAGTGATCGATGATTTAATCCATGACCAAAATGCTTCTGTTTACCTTAAAATAATGAAAAAAGCCGTGCTGTAGTACAGCACGGCCCTGACTTTCAAATAGCGGCGAATTAATCTTCCTTTTTTAACTCCTGGCTTTCTACTGCTGCCGTTGTCTCAGCATTGGCAGCTTCCGCACGATTGTTATATTCTTTGTGCTTATTGTATCCACCTTTTTTGTTATAGGAACCGTTATTATTATAACGGTTATATCCGCCTTTACCGCCGTTCGGTCTGCTGTTGTAAGATCTTTCACGTTTCAGTGAAATCACAACGTGTCTGAACGGTTCTTCCCCTTCACTTCTGGTTGAAACATACTTATCATTCTGAAGTGCAGCGTGGATTACCCTTCTTTCATAGGGGTTCATCGGCTCCAGAGACACCGGTTTCTTTGTTCTTTTTACTTTAAAAGCAATATTCTTAGCCAGATTTTCCAGTGTTTCTTTTCTTCTTTCACGATAATTTTCTGTATCCAGTTTTACGCGAATGTATTCTTCCTGATTTTTATTAGCAACAAGACCAGTCAGATACTGTAAGGAATCCAGAGTCTGTCCTCTTTTTCCAATTAAGATTCCCATATCATCACCGATCATATTGATGTCCAGAACATGTTCCGCTTCATCAAATTTGCTGTCTACTGACACCTGAAGTCCCATCGCATTACATACCTTTGTAATAAATTCTTCCGGCGCAGCTGCAACATCTTCATTTGATTTCATTTCCGCCTTTACAGGTGCCGCTTCTTCTGTTTTCACAGTTTCTGCTGCTGCTTTCTGTTCAGAACTCTCCACTTCACTGCTCTTAGAAGCTTCTTCTTTCGCAGGAGTTTCCATAAAACTTTTCAGTTCTTTTGATAATGCATCTTCCTTAATCCATGCCTTGATCACAGCCGGTTTGCTGCCGAGTCCAAAGAATCCGCTGCGTCCCTGACTGATCACTTCATATTCCAGTCTGTCACTGTTAATACCAAGCTGAAGCATGGCCTGTGTAAGAGCTTCATCTACATTTTTTGCTGAAATTTCAATCTTATTCATATGTGACCTCTTACAGCACTCTTTTCATTCTTCTAATTTGATATGATTTATCGTTTTATCGACAACCATCTAGACAGTCCCCTGTCTACTTGTTGTTATTTTCATTAAATTCTTTTACCATTCTCGCTCTGGCAGCAATGCTTCCTTTTTCATAATTTTTATTATTGTAGTAAGCAGAACTGTCTTTTGTATTTTTCACGGAAGAAGGCATCGCTTTTTCTTTCTTTACAGATTCCATACGCATATCAACAGCTTTTCCATTCCGCACATAGGTACCATCGGATTTAATTTCCGGCAATCCCTGTTTTGCACGTTTTTTATTCTGTTTTGCGATTTTCTGTTCCAAAATCTTGTCCGTACCAACTTTGTCAAAATACTTATTGACCAGATACTGAATAACGGTTCTTACAACTGCACTGGCAATCCAGTATACACCCAAACCAGCAGGCAGAGTGATACAGAAAACAGCAGACATGATCGGCATAAACGTATTCATACTTTTCATCGTTGCTGCAGTCGGATCATCCGGATTCGTTGCGTTCTTCTGTCCGGCAGAGGATACTTTAATGGATAACCACTGGGTAAACCATGCCAACAGAGGGATGATCAGTGCGATTGAAAGCTTAAAGCCCGGAGATTCTGCCAGATTGATACCACCCAGGAAAGAGTTCATCTCTGTGATCTTTTCCAAATGAGGGCTGATCTGCTGCTGAATCGCAGGGAATAACTTATTAAACTCTGCCCAGTCTGCACTGTCAAACTTATAAAACAGATCGATAATATAATTAACTGATTCCTTTGTAGAGCCATCCAGAAGGTATTTATCCGGAGACATTGCATTAGCAGATGCCAGATCGGCAATCTTTTCTGCAAAACCATTCTGTTTTAATGCTAAATCTACAATCTGCTGGAACTGATCCTTGATCGCGCCTACATAACCAGGAATCTGGTAAATAACACGATACAGAGCCAGCATGATCGGAAACTGAATCAGTGTAGGCAAACATCCGGACATCGGATTGTAGCCATACTTATCATAAACCATCTGTGTTTCTCTTTGTGATTTTTCTAATGAAGCCTGATCTTTTTTACCTTTATACTTTGCAGTAATCTTCGCAATTTCCGGCTGGATGATGGTATTAAGCTTCATATTTTTCTGTGAGCTGATTGTCAATGGAATCATCAAAACATTAACAACCACCGTAAATAAAATAATTGCAAGGCCGATATTCGGAATTCCAATCGCAGATAAGGCATTGAACAAGCCATCCATCAGAACACCCAGAAGTTTTGCAACCGGTCCTACAATCTTTCCGCCGTACTGTGTTAATAAGATAAAATTCAAAGGAGTCCCTCCTAATCCTGTCTTATGGAACGGGATCATACCCGCCCTTTGCAAAAGGATTACATCTTAAAATGCGCCAAACCGCAAGCAATCCGCCTTTCAACGCCCCATATCGCTCAATGGCGATGATCGCATACTGCGAACATGTCGGAACATATCTGCAGCAGGGAGCTTTCATCGGGGAAAGGTATCTGCGGTAAAACCTGATCAGGGCAATCAAGCATTTTTTCATCGATTCATTTCTCTCTTTCAGTCATGTCTAGGATCGGAAGCCGTCACTAGAGCATGAAGCCTGGCTAGGTGCAGCAATGCACTCTCGATTTCACTGTAATTTCTGCCTTTTGCATCTTTTCGGGCTACAACCACGATGTCGCAGCCTGTTCGGAACCTGTTTTCATTGAGCCTATAACATTCTTTTATAAGCCGTTTTACACGATGTCTTACTACGCTGTTTCCTACTTTTTTACTAACGGAAATCCCTAATCTGCCAGCTTGTCCCTCCTGCGCGGGCGCCAGGTACATAACGAGGTACTTGTTGGCATATGATTTACCGGTTCTGTAAATTGTTAAAAAATCCCTGTTCTTTTTTATTGATTCCATTTATAAATTCTTCTTCCTTAATTTAAAAATTAAAATGAATCTTATTAACTTATCCATCAAAATCGAATCCTGAATCCTGAATCGAAATCATTACCTTAATTAACTAAAAATTAAAATAATTAAAATGAATGAATTGGATCATCTTAATTCTTACATTAAATCAAGCATTACATTAAGCTAAACTGCATTAACGAAACATTAAGCTAAATTAGCGAAACTGCTGTTTTGAAACGTTCTTATGTCCGTTCCATCGCAACTCAGTAAAAAAGGCCACATCAACTGCGGCCTTACTGAATTATGCGGATAATTTCTTTCTGCCTTTTGCACGTCTTGCCTGCAGAACCTTTCTGCCGCCGGGAGTGCTCATTCTTGCTCTGAAGCCGTGAACTTTAGATCTCTGTCTCTTTTTAGGCTGGTATGTCATCTTCATCTCGTATACACCTCCTTTTCTTGTGGTAGTAACACATCGTTACCATTATATATAATCTGAACCATTCCGTCAAGCCATTTTTTTGAAGTTTTTTCAGAAAAAATCTCGAAAACTCTCTACGAGAAATTTTTTTTAAAATTTTTTTCTGCCTCAAAAATCCATTATCCACGTTATTTTTTAGTTATTCACCATGCTTTTACCATTTATACACAAGTTTTCAACTGTCCACATTTTGTGGATAACCTGTGGATAATCTTTTCCCCAAACCACAATATCTGGTTGTCCACATTCATTTTTTCTTCGTTTTCCCCCAAAATATCTGTGCACAACTTTTCCACTTTATCCACATTTTTCATTTTTTTAACAGTTATCCACAAAAAATACCATTTTTCCTGTCCACATTATTCACATTTCCGAAAAATCTTTATTTTTTTTAACTCCATTGCTATCTTTTTCATTTTGTAGTAAACTGATAATAATCCAAACTAGAATGTGCATACTGTCACCTTTTTAATTGTGGATAACTTTCTTTTTTCACAATTTTACTTTTTTATGGCCTTTTTGCCGTTCCTTTTATAGTTATGCACATTCTCAATTAGAATACCCAGAGGAGTTACACATGCTAGAAACAGTACAAAAAAACTGGGCAGAAATTATTTCCAAATTAAAGATGGATCAGGAGCTTTCTGAAATTTCATTCCATACCTGGATCGAACCGCTGAAACCTGTTGCCATTGATAAAGACGAAATACTGGTTTTATACCCAGGGGAGAAATTTGGTCTGGATTATATCCAGCAGAAAAAATATGATTTTTTCCTGCAGCTTCATATTCAAGAAGTTACAGGTACCAGCTGCAAAGTGCGCTTTATTATGAAAGATGACGTTCCCAGTCAGCCTGCTGCTGCACAATCGACACTTTCTTCTTCTATTAATAATCATGTACCAAGCGATTTAAATCGCAAGTACACGTTTGAAAGTTTCGTTGTCGGTTCCAACAACCGTATGGCACATGCTGCCTCACTTGCAGTCGCCGAATCACCAGCTGAAGCATTCAACCCGCTTTTTATTTATGGCGGTGTGGGACTAGGCAAAACTCACTTGATGCATTCCATCGGCAATTTTATTTTGGAAAAAGATCCGAATAAAAAAGTCAGATACGTGACATCAGAGGCTTTTACCGTTGAGCTGATTGATTCAATCCTTAATAAAAATAATAAAAACAATAATAATGATAATACGACATCGGAATTTCGCGCCAAATATCGCAATAACGATGTCCTTTTAGTCGATGATATTCAATTTATCATTGGCAAAGACAGTACGCAGGAAGAATTTTTCCATACCTTTAATACCCTTTACCAGGCGAAAAAGCAGATTATCATATCTTCAGATCGTCCGCCTAACGAAATGGAATTATTAGAAGAACGTCTGCGCTCACGCTTTGCCGGCGGACTGACCGTCAGTATTTCAGCCCCCGATTACGAAACCCGTATGGCAATTCTTCGTAAGAAAGATGCCGATGAAGGCTATAATATTGATAATGAAATTATTAAATATATCGCGACCCATGTAAAATCCAATATCCGGGAATTGGAAGGTGCTTTGACGAAAATTGTTGCATTTTCACGTCTGCAAAATACCGATATTACCCTGGATATGGCCGCTGAAATTTTAAAAGATCAGTTAGCGCCTGCGGAACCCAGAGAGATTACACCGGAATTGATCATTGAAACAGTTGCCGATCACTATCATGTTTCGGTAAAAGACCTGATTTCGCCAAAACGAAGCAAAGATATTGCCTATCCCAGACAGATTGCCATGTATCTTTGCAAGGATATGACCTCAGTTCCTCTTATTAAAATAGGAAGTTGTCTGGGAAATCGTGACCACGCAACGATCATTCACGGCTGCGAAAAGATTAAAAAAGATCTTTCCGACAACGAAGGTTTACAATCGACGATTGAGACATTAAAGAAAAAAATCAACCCGCCTTTGTAAACATTTTTATGTGGATATCTTGTTGAATTTTTGTGGATGAACGTTACGATAATTTTGACTGTTCATAACTTCAGAATTATCCCCAAGTTCACGTTCAGTTATCCACCACTTTTCCCATTGTGGAAAACCTTATATTTTCTACGTTTTAAAGGGTTATCCACATATCCACAGCCCCTACTACTATTACTACTGAAATATAATATATTTATATCTTTATTCATACTGAAAGGAGTTATTCACATTCATGAAAGTTTATTTTGAAAAATCAGCCCTCATGAGTGCTATTAATACCGTCTTAAAAGCGGTACCTTCTAAAACCAATTATAAAATCTTAGAATGTGTTTTGATTGATGCGCGTCAATCTTCTGTTAAATTTACAACAAATGATACGGAACTTGGAATTGAAACAACTTTAGATGCCCGTATTGAAACACCTGGTATTACAGCAATTAATGCAAAACTCTTTGCAGAGATTATTCGCAAGCTTCCCGATCATGAAATCCTTCTCCAGATTAAGGATAATACAGCACTAATCCAATGTGAGAATGCTAAGTTTAAAATCATGTGCGATGATCCGGATACCTATATCCAGTTACCGCAGTTCAGCAAAGAGAAATCAATTACGATGTCTCAATATGCATTAAAAGAAGTGATCCGTCAGACCATTTTCTCCATTTCCATGAATGATACCAATTTAGCAATGGCAGGAGAATTATTTGAAGTCAAAGAAAACCAGCTGCGTGTATGTTCCCTGGATGGTCATCGGATTTCGATTCGAAAGGTAGAATTAAACGAAGTTTATCCGAATTTCGAAGTAGTCGTTCCTGGAAAATCACTCAGTGAAATCAGTAAGATCTTAACAGGAGAAGCCGATCACGAAGTACGGATTTTCTTCTCAAAGAATCATATTTCCTTTGAATTTGATCAAACCGTTGTTGTCAGCCGTCTGATTGATAAAAAATATTTTAATGTAGACCAGATGTTGAGTAAGGATTATGAAACCTGCATTACGGTCAATAAAAAAATCTTACTGGATAGTATCGAACGTTCTGCGCTTTTGATCAACGAAAGTGATAAAAAGCCGATTATTTTCAATATCAGTGAGAATTCAATGGAGCTGATCATGAATTCTTCTCTGGGTTCGATGCGTGATGAGATTATGGTGAACCAATATGGTAAGGATATCATGATCGGATTTAATCCTCGTTTCATGATCGAAGCGCTGCGTGTAATTGATGATGAAGAAATTCAGCTTTATACGATTAATGCAAAAGCTCCTTGCTTTATCAAAGATCAAGAAGAAAATTATATTTATCTGATTTTACCGGTTAATTTTAATCTGGCTAGATAATTTTTTTCAATCTCCTTTGCATTCTGTATGTCGGTATAGTAGAAGCCTGCAAAAAGCAGTATTTTGAGAGAAAACAGAGTCATAAAAAGAGATTAGAAACAATTAAAGCAATTATTTGAATATTTGAAATAATTTAAACAGTATGTATGATACCATTTTTTTTGAATAAGAGGTTTATCTGAGGAAAAGTTTTCAGTCATCTGAAAGCAGCTTTGCGTGTTTTTAAACCGTTTGATTCCGGTATTATACATCCATGTAAAAAGTGCCTCAGGAAAGGATTTATTAAGATTTATGGATGAACTGAAATTAAGACAGGAAGATGAATTTATTAAATTAGGTCAGGCTTTAAAAGCGGTGAATCTGGTATCTTCTGGTGTAGAAGCAAAAATTGTGATTCAGAATGGAGAAGTTCTGGTGAATGGAGAGGTTGATACACGCCGCGGTAAGAAGCTGTACGATGGTGATACGTTTACGTACCAGGGCAAAACGGTGAAGGTTATCCGATAATTTATGATTATAAAACGCCTGGATCTGATGAATTTCAGAAATTATGATACGCTGACGCTGGAGCCGGGTCCTGGAACGAATATCTTATATGGCGATAATGCACAGGGAAAGACCAATATTCTGGAAAGTATCTATATGTGTGCTTCTGCACGATCACACAGAGCTTCCAGAGATCGAGAGATGATTCGCTTCGAGGAAGACGAAGCGCATATCAAAATGCTGGTGGAGAAGCATGGTTCTTCTTATCGGATTGATATGCATCTGAAGAAAAGTAAGTCGAAGGGGATTGCAGTAAATGGGATTCCGATCAAGCGAGTCAGCGAATTGTTTGGAATCGTCAATATTATTTTCTTTTCACCGGAGGATTTGAATCTGGTGAAAAAAGGACCTGCGGAACGGAGACGTTTTATTGATTTTGAACTTTGCCAGCTGGATAAGGTTTATACGAATTATTTGATGAATTATAATAAGGTTCTGCAGGAGCGAAATAAGCTGCTGAAGGATCTGGCCTTTCATCCGAGTCTGGCTGATACGTTGTCGGTATGGGACGATCAGCTGGTCTTATATGGTGAGGCTGTGATGAAGCAGCGGGCAAAGTTTATCCAGCAGCTGAATCCGATTATCCAGGGACTTCATGAAACACTGACCGGCGGGAAAGAACGGATTGAGATTGTCTATGAACCCGATGCTGCGCCTGGATGTCTGGAACAGGAATTGTTAAGAAGCTGGGAGCGGGATCTGAAGATGCATTCGACTGGCAAGGGACCTCATCGGGACGATATTTGCTTTTTGATTAATGGAATCGATATCCGTAAGTATGGTTCTCAAGGACAGCAGCGGACAGCAGCTTTATCGTTAAAGCTTTCCGAGATTGAATTGGTGCGTCAGCTGATTCATGATACACCGGTACTGCTGTTGGATGATGTTTTGTCTGAATTGGATAGTTCCAGACAGATGCAGCTGCTGACCACGATTCAAGAAACGCAGACCTTTATTACCTGTACGGGTCTGGATGAATTTGTAAACTGCAGATTTCCAATTGATTTTCTGTTTCAGGTATCGGCTGGAACTGTAGTATGGAAAAATAAACAGAATATTTATGATAGCTGACTAGTATTGCAAAATAGTCGGATTTGTTTTAAAATTGAAGTTTAACGTAACTATTATTAGGATGATTTTTATGGTGATTGACCAATGTGTGTGTTTGGAATACAGGAAGTCCGGTTACCTGAAATCGTATTTGGGAAAGGAGCTGTAATAGTCTATGAGTCAGGATTATAGTGCAGACCAGATTCAGATTCTGGAAGGACTGGAAGCGGTCAGAAAGAGACCTGGTATGTATATAGGAAGTACTTCGAAAAGAGGTCTTCATCACCTTGTTTATGAGATTGTAGATAACTCAGTAGATGAGGCGCTGGCAGGATTTTGTTCTGAAATTGAGGTGCAGATCAATGAAGATAATTCTGTGACGGTAACCGATAATGGACGCGGTATGCCGGTTGATATCCATCCCAAGGCAGGTGTTCCGGCTGTTCAGGTTATTTTCACGGTGCTGCATGCAGGTGGTAAATTCGGCGGCGGTGCTTATAAGGTATCGGGCGGCCTGCACGGCGTTGGTGCATCCGTTGTAAATGCACTCTCCGAGTGGTTGGAAGTACAGATCAGCAGTGGCTGTAAGGTATATAAACAGCGTTATGAAAGAGGCAATGTGGTATCACCTTTAGAGGTGATCGGAACTTGTGATGCGCAGACACACGGTTCTCAGGTTACATTTAAGCCGGATGCTGCGATTTTTGATGAAACGGTTTTTGATTATGCAACCTTAAAACAGCGTCTGCGTGAGATGGCATTTTTGACAAAGGGCTTGAAAATTACATTGCGCGATGTAAGAACGGATAGTCAGCATGAGCATGTGTTCCATTATGAAGGTGGTATTAAAGAGTTTGTTGCTTACTTAAACCGCAGTACAGAAGCTGTTTATCCGCAGGTTATTTATTGCGAAGGAATTAAAGATAATATTGTAGTAGAAGTTGCTATGCAGCATAATGATGCATTCAATGAAAATTGCTACAGTTTTGTAAATAATATTACGACACCGGAAGGTGGAACGCATCTGGCTGGATTTAAGAGTGCACTCACCAAGACATTTAATGAATATGCACGGAAAGCCAAACTGATCCGGGAAAATGAATCCCTGGAAGGCGAAGATATCCGCGAAGGTTTAACTGCAATCATCAGTATTAAGATTGAAGATCCTCAGTTTGAAGGTCAGACGAAACAGAAATTAGGAAACAGCGAAGCGAGAGGTGCTGTCGATCGCATTGTCAGTGCACAGCTGGAGCTGTTTTTAGAGCAGAATCCGCAGGTTGCTCGTCTGATCTGTGACAAAGCAATTGGAGCACAGCGTGCTCGTTTAGCTGCACGAAAAGCAAGAGATCTGACACGCCGGAAAACCGCATTGGATGGTATGGCACTGCCTGGAAAGCTTGCAGATTGTTCCGATAAGAATCCGGAAAACTGTGAAATTTATATCGTTGAGGGTGATTCGGCAGGTGGTTCTGCGAAAAGTGCCCGTTCCAGAAGTACACAGGCAATTTTGCCGCTGCGTGGTAAGATCTTAAACGTAGAAAAAGCAAGATTAGACCGTATTTATGGAAATGCGGAGATTAAAGCCATGATTACGGCATTTGGTACTGGTATTCATGATGATTTTGATATTAGTAAGCTGCGTTATCACAAGATCATCATCATGACGGATGCCGATGTCGATGGTGCACATATCAGTACGTTATTGCTGACATTTTTATATCGTTTTATGCCGGAATTGATCAAACAGGGATATGTATATCTGGCACAGCCTCCGCTGTACAAAGTAGAGCGCAATAAAAAAGTGTGGTATGCTTACAGCGATGACCAGCTGAATGAAATCTTAAAAGAGATTGGACGCGATAACAGCAACAAGATTCAGCGTTACAAAGGTCTGGGTGAGATGGATGCTTCTCAGCTTTGGGAAACGACGATGGATCCGGAACGCCGTATTTTGCGCCGGGTAACGATGGATGAAGCGAACAGTGCAGCAATCGATCTGACCTTTACAACGCTGATGGGTGATAAAGTAGAGCCCAGACGGGAATTTATTGAAGCCAATGCGAAGTTTGTAAAGAATCTGGATATTTGATGAGGAGGAATCATAGATGGATCAGACCATATTTGATAAGGTACATGATATTGACCTGCAGGAAACCATGGAAACCTCGTATATCGATTATGCCATGAGTGTTATTGCAGCCAGAGCATTGCCTGACGTAAGAGACGGTTTAAAACCGGTACAGAGAAGAATTTTATTCTCCATGATTGAATTAAACAACGGTCCTGACAAGCCTCATCGTAAATGTGCGCGTATTGTCGGTGATACCATGGGTAAATATCACCCTCATGGTGACAGCTCGATTTACGAAGCGTTGGTAAAGCTTGCACAGGATTTTAACACGCGTTATCCGTTAGTAGACGGACATGGAAATTTTGGCTCAATTGATGGAGACGGTGCGGCTGCAATGCGTTATACCGAAGCACGATTGAGTAAAATTTCCATGGAAATGCTGTCGGATATTAATAAAAATACAGTCGATTTCGTTCCGAACTTCGATGACACCGAAAAAGAACCGGCGGTACTGCCGTCCCGTTATCCGAATCTTCTGGTAAATGGTACCAGCGGTATTGCAGTTGGTATGGCAACGAATATTCCGCCTCATAACATGGGAGAAACAATCGATGCAGTCGTAAAGATCATTGATAATCAGATTGAAGAAGACCGGGAAACTTCCATTGATGAGCTGATGGCCATTGTAAAAGGACCTGATTTCCCTACAGGTGCAGAAATTATGGGCAGAAGCGGTATTGAAGAAGCGTATCGTACTGGCCGGGGCAAGATTAAAGTGCGGGCAACTGCAAATATCGAAGCGATGCCGAATGGAAAATCCCGGATTCTTGTAACAGAGATTCCGTATATGGTAAATAAAGCCAGATTGATCGAGAAAATTGCAGATCTGGTCAAAGAGAAAAAATTAGATGGTATTACCGATCTTCGGGATGAATCCGATCGTACTGGTATGCGTATTTGCATTGAACTGCGCCGCGATGTCAATGCAAATGTTATGCTGAATAAATTATATAAGCATACGCAGCTGATGGATACTTTCGGTGTGATCATGCTGGCATTGGTCGATAATGAGCCGAAAGTCCTGAATCTGAAGGAAATGCTGGTGCATTATCTGAATCATCAGAAGGAAGTTGTCACCAGAAGAACACGTTATGAATTAAATAAAGCCGAAGAACGTGCGCATATTTTACAGGGTCTGTTGATTGCACTGGATCATATTGATGAAGTGATCAGCGTGATCCGGGCATCCCGTAATACGCAGGAAGCGAAACAGAACCTGATCGAGCGTTTTGAACTTTCGGATGCACAGGCACAGGCGATCGTTGATATGCGTCTGCGTGCACTGACCGGTCTGGAACGGGAAAAACTGGAAGCAGAATATCAGGAGCTGATGGTTCAGATTGAAAAACTAAGAGCAATCTTAGCAGATGAAAAGAAACTTCTGAAAGTAATCCGGGAGGAAATTACTGCAATCCGCGAAAAATACAGCGATGCAAGACGTACCGCAATCAGTATGGACGAAGCAGAACTGGATAATGAAGATCTGATTCCCGATGAATCCGTTGTGATCACCATGACGAATTTGGGATATATCAAACGGATGAATGCCGATACTTTCCGTGCCCAGCACCGAGGCGGCAAAGGAATTAAAGGAATGCAGACCATCGATCAGGATGTAATTGAAGAGTTAATCTTGACCAGAACCCATCGATATTTGATGTTCTTTACCAATAAAGGACGTGTATATCGTCTGAAAACCTATAAAATTCCAGAAGCAGGCAGAACAGCGCGAGGAACCAATATCGTCAATCTCCTGCAGCTTCAGCCGGAAGAAAAAATAACAGCCATTATTCCGCTGAAGGACTTTGAACCGGGTAAATTTATTTTCATGGCCACACGTTATGGTATGGTCAAAAAGACACCGATGGAAGACTTTGTAAATATTCGAAAAACAGGTCTTCAGGCAATTAATATGCGGGAAGACGATGAACTGATCGAAGTAAAATATACAGATGGTGATCGAGAATTATTCCTGATCAGCCAAAAAGGTCAGTGTATTCGTTTCCATGAAAAAGATGTGCGTCCGACGGGAAGAAGCTCCATGGGTGTACGCGGTATGTCGTTAGATCAAGACGATATGCTGATCGGTATGCAGATGGACAGCCAGGGGCAGTATCTTTTATTTGCAACACTGCGCGGCCTCGGCAAGAAAACACCGATGAGTGAATTTCATGTACAAAACCGCGGCGGAAAAGGTGTGAAGTGTTATAAACTGAATGAAAAAACCGGAGATCTGGTAGGTGTAAAAGCCGTAAAAGATGACCAGGAATTAATGATCGTCACAACCGGCGGCATTATCATCCGAATCAGTATCAATGATATTTCTACTTTAGGCAGGGTTGCATCCGGTGTGAAGCTGATCGATGTAACAGATGAAAAAAATGGCTTAGTAGCAAGCATTGCAAAAGTGAAAAACGAAGATACAAACGAAGAAGCGCACGAAGATGCAGCGGAAGAAACAACCGAAACAATCGAACAAAAGCAGGAAGATTCATCGGTAAGAACGGAAGCTTGAAAGTTTAGCTTGTAAGACAGCAGTTCTTGGTTTCGGAAGCAAAAAGAGTAAGCCAGAGCAGGAAGTTTAGCCGGTAAGACAGCAGTTCTTGGTTTCGGAAACAAAAAGAGTAAGCCAGAGCAGGAAGTTTAGCCGGTAAGACAGCAGTTCTTGGTT
>CAZTHP010000024.1:27028-30500 GCA_964613155.1 uncultured Lachnospiraceae bacterium
CAAAAAGAGTAAGCCAGAGCAGGAAGTTTAGCCGGTAAGACAGCAGTTCTTGGTTTCGAAACAAAAAGAGTAAGCCAGAGCAGGAAGTTTAATCGGTAAGACAACAGTTCTTGGTTTCGGAAACAAAAAGAGTAAGCCGAAAGCTGGAAGTTGTCCGGTAAAAGCAACCGCTTGGGTTTCGGAAAATAAGGGGGCTGCCGCATTAAGAAGAGAATAGACAGTATATAGCAGAAATGAAAAGTTCTATATATTGGATGTAAATTCTTGAGTGCGGCAGTTTTTTTAATTTCCGTATGTAAATAACTATAAATGAGCAAATTTAAAATAATGTACAAAGATGCCTGCGGATTGTTCCGTGCTTTGCACGCTCACAATCCTATACAAAAACCCCACTTCTTTATGTGTGGATGAAAAATAGGCGTGTATGGAAAACGAAAGGGGAAGTAAAATGCGAGAAGTATCCGTTGATGTGATTACACAAAACATTAAAGAAATGTGTATAGAGGCCAATCATTTTCTTTCAGATGATATGAAAGAAGTATTTCAGCATGCTCTTGAAACTGAGGAATCGCCCTTAGGCAAGCAGATTTTAGAGCAGCTGACAGAGAATATGCAGATTGCTGCCGATGAGATGATTCCAATTTGTCAGGACACAGGAATGGCAGTTATTTTTATTGAAGTAGGACAGGAGGTTCATTTTACAGGAGGATTACTGGAAGATGCCATTCATGAAGGCGTAAGGAAAGGATATATCGAAGGATATCTGCGAAAATCCGTTGTAAAAGATCCTTTGATCCGGGAAAATACCAACGATAACACCCCCGCTGTGATTCATTATTCCATTGTAAGCGGCGATCAAATAAAAATAACGGTAGCGCCCAAGGGATTTGGCAGTGAAAATATGAGTCGTGTTTTTATGCTGAAACCAGCAGACGGTATCGAAGGTGTTAAAAATGCAATTTTACAGGCTGTAAAGGACGCAGGTCCCAATTCCTGCCCTCCAATGGTCGTAGGCGTAGGAATTGGCGGTACATTTGAAAAATGCGCTTATTTGGCAAAAAAAGCGCTTACACGTAATGTCAATCAGCATTCTGAGATTCCTTATGTACGAGAAATGGAAGAAGAACTTTTAGAAGAAATGAATAAACTGGGAATCGGACCGGCTGGTTTAGGTGGTCGGACAACAGTTTTTGCTGTAAATATTGAAACCTATCCAACTCATATCGCGGGACTTCCAGTTGCAGTAAATACATGCTGCCATGTAAATCGTCATGTAACACGGATCCTGTAGTTTCTTTGGAAGACGATTGAAAGGGGCATTCTATTAATTTTCAAAATGCAGACTGCCTTTGCTAAGAAGTACAGTCAATGGTGATTTCGATCAAAACAAACTATAATAGTAGTATATAGTACATGATATCTACAATGTATTATGAAAATATTGCAATAGTATATACATGCATTTATTTTGGAAAGGAGAAAGTTGCTTCCCCCACCACTTGAAGGCAGTGGTTTTTTGCAACTAAAATTTAGTATGAAAAAATATTTAACAGAGCCATTTACAATAGAAAAAATTGCACAGTTGGAAGCAGGAGACTACGTATTGATCACAGGAACAGTTTATACCGCCAGAGATGCAGCGCACAAACGTATGGCAGAAGCATTAGAAAGAGGCGAAGACTTACCATTTGACATTCAAAATCAGCTGATCTACTATTTAGGCCCCTCACCAGCGCGAGAAGGAAATATTATCGGCTCCGCAGGTCCTACTACATCCAGCCGTATGGACAAATATGCGCCGGAGCTTTTAAATTTAGGACTTCGTGGAATGATCGGAAAAGGAAAACGCAATGAACAGGTCGTAGATGCGATCATAAAGAATCAATCTGTTTACTTTGCAGCAGTAGGAGGAGCCGGTGCGCTTCTTTCGAAATGTATTAAAAAAGCAGAAGTGATCGCCTATGATGATCTGGGAACAGAAGCAATCCGAAAATTAGAAGTAGAAAACCTGCCAGTTATTGTAGTAATTGATTCGAAAGGACGAAATCAATATGAACTTGCTGTAAAAGAGTGGAAAAAATAAAGATGAAAGAAATAAATGGATAAGTAAAATAATAAGTACATTGTTTTGTGCTTATTGCAATTATGCTGTATCAATTAGAAGATATCTTTATTTTTGTGCGCATTTTGCTATTTGCTCATTTATAGTAAAGTAAATATAGAAGAGAGTGTAAAATCGATAAGGTTTCAGAAATGATGTGTCTTTGCACTGCCGGAGAGCAAGTGCGCGTAGTTTTAAATTTTTGAAGGGTCAAATTGTAAGAGTGACTTCCACCTTGTAGAATTAGATTCCACCCCTAGAGAAAGAAGGATAGGATCATCTAAGCATATGTTTCTCCTGTTCCGGCTGGAGCAAAAGCAAAGGGAGTATACTACTAAATAAGTAAGTTTCATAGAAGTTGTTTAAAATTTAGAAGTAGTAACTTCCGTGTTTTGTATAAAAGGGGTGGAGTTTACTTTTACAAGTAACGAACTAAAATAAAATTAAAAAAAACAAAAAGGTGAATTGAAAAACTAAGTTCTGGATGTAAAACTAACGTCTGGATGAGAGATTAACTTCTGTTTTTAAAAAAGAAAATGGAAGTTTGTAGGTTTGTCACGGCGGCTGGTAAAACGGTTGGTAAATTCCGTTCCATTATCGGTCTGGACACACTGAATGGGTAAGGGAAAGGCTTTCACCAAGTGATCTATAAACATAGCAGACGAATAGGTACTGTGTTCCTCAAAAGCCTCCACAAAACGCCATCTGGAATACTCATCAATGGCAGTATATTGAAAAAACTGTTTGCCAATGACTTTCTAGCGAGGAGCCATGGAAGCGGAAGTTTTCTCTGAGTGAAGAAACCCGATCATAAGGCCGGTGTTCTGAAAAGAAAAGGTCTGGATAAAAGGACCTTCGGATCGATTATAGACGGTATCCATTTCAGTCGTAGGGATAGTAGGGGGGTCTTAGACGAACTCTAAATAGTCTGTATACTTGCGACCTTCGTAATTAACAGGTTTTTTAAGTTTTTTTCTTGCTTTCATAGAAACCTGTCGACGCAGAGAAAAGCTTTCTTTCTTCAAGTGTTAAATGTTTCATTTTCATAAGTATATCTTTTCTCCCATGAACCAACACTACAAATATAATAATAAATGGAAGTAAGTCTTACATAAAGAGTTAGTGAAAGATAAGATTCTAGATAAGATAAAAAAACAGGAAGTTATTTTTACATTTCTCCCAAAAAACAAAAAATTAAAAAAAATAAAAATTTCAGTTGACAAATTATAAGAAGTCCGCTATAATGCATTATGCGTCTGATGTGATGGCGTAATTGAATAGAAGCATTTATAAGTTCGGAGAAATACTCAAGAGGCCGAAGAGGCGCCCCTGCTAAGGGTGTAGGTCGTTCACGCGGCGCGAGGGTTCAAA
>CAZTHP010000025.1:0-6447 GCA_964613155.1 uncultured Lachnospiraceae bacterium
CATCAGCTTGTCGATCCATTCTTTGCTGGCTACGAAACGACCTTCACCATGAGAAGCGGGGCTGCAATATACGCCGCCCAGTTCTGCCTGTGCAAGCCAAGGAGATTTGTTCGTTACAACTTTCGTATAAACCATCTTGGAAATATGACGTCCGATGGTGTTATAGGTCAGAGTCGGGGAATCTGCCTGCTGAGGAGCGATCGTGCCATAAGGTACCAGTCCCAGTTTAATCAGTGCCTGGAAACCATTACAAATACCTAACATCAGACCGTCTCTTTCATGCAGCAGCTTTTCAACCGCTTCTTTTACCTTTTCGTTACGGAATGCAGTTGCAAAGAATTTTGCAGAACCTTCCGGTTCATCACCTGCGGAAAAACCACCGGGGAACATCACGATCTGTGCCTGTTCGATGCATTTTACAAATTCATCTACGGATTCCCGAATGTTATCTGGTGTCATATTCCGGAATACCCGTGTCATAACTTCAGCTCCTGCATTTTCAAATGCTTTGGTGCTGTCGTATTCGCAGTTTGTTCCAGGGAAAACAGGAATAAATACGTTCGGTTTTGCAATTTTATTTTTGCAGATTACGATATTCTTTGCTTCGTACAGTTCGGATTTTGCCGGTTCTGCTGCGGCACCAGAATTTGTCGGGAAGACTTTTTCCAATGTTTCGCTCCATGCCTGAACAGCTTCTTCCATAGTAATCGTCATATCGCCATAGGTAAATGCAGCTTTTTCCGTTACCTGTCCGATTACAATACCTTTTGCAGAAAGTTTTTCTGCTGCTTGAGCAGGTACTTCGCAAACCAGATTTCCCCAGCCCGGTGCAAATAACTCAGCAGCATCGAGTGCATTGGCATCGAGTGCTGCGCCCAGTCCATTACCAAATGCCATCTTGGAAATGGCTTCTGCAAGACCTTTGCGTTCTACTACGTAAGCAGATAAAATGTTGCCATTCTTGATTTCTTCGTGAATAAATCCATACAGATCTTTAATCTGTTCGTAATCGGGCATTTCATATTCATCACGCTGGATACGGAACAGCATCAGCTGATTACCGGCTTTTTTCAGTTCCGGAGAAATAATCGTCTTATCGCTTGCTACATCGACTGCAAAGGAAACCAGTGTCGGCGGTACATGCAGTTCATTGAAAGTACCAGACATACTGTCTTTTCCGCCGATGGAAGGAAGACCAAATCCAATCTGCGCATCATAAGAACCTAATAATGCAGAGAACGGTACACCCCAGCGTTTGCGATCATCGGTCATACGCTTAAAGTATTCCTGGAAAGTAAAACGAATCTTGGAATAATCACCGCCATTTGCTACGATTTTCGCTACAGAAGATACAACTGCATAGGCAGCACCATGATATGGACTCCAAGATGACAGATACGGGTCAAATCCATAAGACATCATCGTAACTGTATCCGTTTTTCCTTTTAATACCGGCAGTTTTGCAACCATTGCCTGTGTTTCGGTCAACTGATATTTACCGCCGTAAGGCATAAATACAGAACCTGCGCCGATGGAACCATCAAAACGTTCTACCAGACCCTTTTGAGAGCATACGTTCAGATCTTTCAGTGTATCCATCCATGCTGCTTTCACATCGGTAACGGCTTCTGTCTGGAATACAGAATCACTGCGGGAAGGAATCTCAACGGTCACATCGGTCTCCTGATGTGCACCATTTGTATCCAAAAAGGCACGACTGATATCGACGATCGTTTTGCCTCTCCAGCTCATAACCAGACGAGGATTTTCGGTTACTTCTGCTACTTCAACAGCTTCCAGATTTTCTTCTTCTGCATAAGCTAAAAACTGTGCCACATCTTTCGGATCTACAACAACTGCCATTCGTTCCTGGGATTCAGAAATTGCAATTTCCGTTCCGTCCAGACCTGCATATTTTTTCGGTACTTTATCCAGATTGATCTGAAGACCTGCTGCCAGCTCACCGATTGCAACGGAAACACCACCTGCACCAAAGTCATTACATTTCTTAATCAAACGGCTGACTTCTTCACGGCGGAATAAACGCTGAATCTTACGTTCTGTCGGCGGATTACCCTTCTGTACTTCTGCACCGCAGGTTTCGATTGATGCTTCGGTATGAACCTTGGAAGAACCAGTTGCACCGCCGCATCCATCACGTCCAGTACGACCACCCAGTAAAATAATGATATCGCCGGGATCGGAGGTTTCACGGATAACGGCACGTCTGGGTGCTGCACCCATTACGGCACCGATTTCCATACGTTTTGCCACATAACCAGGATGATAGATTTCTTTTACATAACCTGTTGCCAGACCAATCTGATTGCCATAGGAGCTATAACCATGTGCTGCACTGCGCACCAGCTTCTGCTGCGGTAATTTGCCTTTCAGCGTTTCGGAAACAGGAACAGTCGGATCTGCTGCGCCTGTTACACGCATTGCCTGGTATACATAAGTACGACCTGACAAGGGATCGCGGATTGCACCGCCCAGACAAGTCGCTGCCCCACCAAACGGCTCAATTTCCGTCGGATGATTATGTGTTTCATTTTTGAAGTTCACAAGCCATTCTTCTGTCACACCATCGACTTCTACCGGAACTACGATACTGCAGGCATTGATTTCTTCTGATTCTTCCAAATCCTGTAATTTTCCATCCTTGCGAAGCTTGCGCATTCCCATCAATGCTAAATCCATCAGGCAGACAAATTTATCGGAACGTCCTGCAAAAATCTCCTCGCGGTCTGCAAGATAATTCTGGTAAGTTTTTTCAATCGGCACTTTGTAATCGCCTTCCAGAAATTCAATATTCTTCAATTCGGTCTGGAATGTGGTATGACGGCAATGGTCAGACCAATAGGTATCCAGCACACGGATTTCTGTCATAGAAGGATCTCTTTTTTCTTCTGAAACATAGTAGTTCTGAATGTGGAGGAAATCCTTGAACGTCATAGCCAGGCCAAGGGAATCGTATAATTTCTTAAATTCATCCTCTGCCATTGTACGGAACCCATCAAAAATAAGAACATCAGCCGGTTCTTCATAAACCGCTACCAGTGTCTCCGGAATTTCTGCTGCTGCTTCTCTGGAATCCACCGGGTTAATGCAATGTGATTTGATCGCCTGTGCTTCTGCTTCCGTTAAAGTACCGCTGATTACATACGTAACCGCAGAACGGATTACCGGTGTTTCATCTTCTTTCAGCAGCTTCACACACTGTTCTGCAGAATCCGCTCTCTGATCAAACTGACCAGGCAGATATTCTACCGAAAAGATCAAATCGCCTTCTTCTGCGGGAAAAGATGTTTCATAAATATCATCTACCGGCGGTTCTGAAAAAATCGTGTTCAATGCTCTTTGATAAGTTTCATCTGAAAGATTTTCCACATCATAGCGAACCAATTCCCGTACCTTTGTAACGGTATCAATTCCCAGATAGCCGCGGATTTCCTCTTTCAGTTCTTTCGCAGCAACTGCAAAAGGTGCCTTCTTCTCAACGTAAATTCTCTTAACGCTCATATTTTCCTCCTGATTTCGCATCCTGAAAATGCGATAAACTATTATAACGCCCTGGCAGGTTTGCAGGTTTCATCCTGTAATCCCCACCAGAGCAATTATGGCATGATTCTCTTAACTGATCGCTTGTTTTATCCGGACAGTCACTTGATTTCGCTTCTCTCGATTGGAAATCTGCCGTTTTCCATCCAGATATCCACGTATCTTTGCTTTCTTAATCCAGATATCCACATGCAGCGGAATTTCTTATGGAAAATCAGTCCGTATTGTCACTCTGACTGGATTCTCCTGCGAAACAATCTGTTATCCAAGTTGTGCAAATCGTTACGCACACTGGATTTCTCTGCGAAACAATTAGTCGTCCTGATAGTCACTTGTGGTTGTATAATTGCATACGCCGTTTACATAGCGTTTTAAGGTGTAAACGCCATTCCGCTTTGTTACCTGCGTTGTCACGCTGGCCGGTTTTTTATAGGTATTGGTTAAAAACTGCACTTTCAATACTCCGCCGGAGGCAACTGCACTGACCTTTATACTAACACCGGAATTATTCTGAAATCTTAAGTTTTTGCTGCCCCATGCGATCGCTGCATCATATCCTAAAGGAACATAATGAACGGTCAGACTGTGCTGATAACGTTCTACGATATTAAAATTAGCTTTCAGTGCTGCGTTAAATAATGTAGTCGCAACCTGACAGATACCGCCGCCGATACCGCCGACTTCCTGTCCGGCTTCATAAATAATTGCTTCCTTGTAACCCTTTGCCGCAGTACGCTCTCCTACGATCGCATTAAAGGAGAAAATATCGCCGTCTGCCAGAATCTTGCCATTCATTGCCTGACAAGCTAAACGCAGATTGGTGGAACGGTTTGTATTTCCGCTATAATACGTTGTCGTATAAGCTGCATAGACATTCGCCCAGGAAGTAGACTGCTTGCTGCTCCATTCGCCGCAGTACTTTTTATCCTGATAGGTACGATATGCGCGCACACGAACATAATAGGTTGCTCCCGAATTCAAACCGGAAATTGTCTTTGAGGTTGTCGTTCTGCCGCTTACCTTTACAGTTTTAGCAGAAGCAAAATTTGAATTCACCGAATACTGAATTTCGTAGCCATTTGCTGCATTCACGGCCTTCCAGGTCACTTTCATCGCCTGAGAGTCGGTTTTGACAGCACTTGTCATGACGGTTCTGGACGGTGTCGTAACGGTCTTTAAGGTATTGGACCAGGAACCAATATAATTCTTGGATTCCACGGTTTTATAAATTCTTACCTTCACATGATAAACAGTTCCTGCTTCTAATCCAGAAAATGTATAGGAATTGCTGCTGTTTTTTTTCGTTTTTTCTTCCCATTTCTTCGTCTTGCTGTTGTACTGTTCCAAAGCAAACTGATAACGAGAACCAGAAGCTTTTGCTTTTGTACAAGTCACAGTCAATGCACCAGTTGTACGCTTGCTTAACTTCAAACCAGATGCTTTTTCTGGTACGATAGAATAGGATTTTTTCAAAGTACCTGTATAATTGCCGGTTCCTTTGATCGTTACCGTCTTCTTTCCGATTGTCTTACAATTCTTATTATAAGTAACGGTGTAATCTCTGCCTTTTTTCAGGGAAGCTTTCCCGGAAGAAAGGGAAAATGTCACCTTTACAGTCGGTTTACGGTCTTTTCCAGTGTAGGTACATTTCGTAGAAGATAAAGAAGCCTTCGCTTTCGTAAAATCGGCTTTTGCAATCTTAAACGATGCTTTCTTCGTACCCGTGTAGTTAGCATTGGCCGCTGTTACCGTTACCGATGCCGTACCTGCATTCTTATTATTCGCATAAGTAACTTTATAATCTACATTTTTCTTTAAGGTCTTTCCATTCGACGCTTTTACAGTTGTAGACGGTGTAAAAGCAGTACCATTATAGGTATAGCTGGTCTTGCTTAATTTCAAACTGGAAAGAGATGCCTTACTGATCGTAAAATTGGCCTGCTTTGTTGCGGTATGATTTTCCGAAAACGTAAGATACTGTCCTGTCGTATCGGTGCTTTCCGCTGCTGCCACAGCTGCATTCAGATCAAACACATCCCCTTCTTCGGTATGTACTACATAATAACCCGTGATCGTAACCGAAGCTTGGGCAGTTCCTGCCGCCACATTGCCTTGATAAGTCACCTTAGAAGCTCCTTGGAATAATCGGGTTACATCCAGTTCACTTCCCGTTTCTGTTTTATAAATCAGCTGAACCTCCGGTTTGATCGCCGCACCGGTATAAGTCCACTTATTCTTTGTCACTTTCAACGTCGCATTCGCTAAAACTTCCTGCGCATTCTTTTCCGCATCTGTCACAGATGCTTCCGCACCATTTGTCGGTGTATCGCCTGCAGAACCGATTTCTGCTGCAAAAACTGTAGCTGCATTCAAACACAAGAGTGCCACAATCGTTAAAACAACACGAACAGATTGTTTCCATACTCTACTTGTTCTTCTCATAATCTACTCCTTTACAAAATTGATCCGGTAATCGTTCCCCTCAAACGATTCCAGCAAACTAAACGGTTACGTCAAAATTGGCGTACACGCTTTAGTATAACATCGCAACCTTTTAAATACAATCCTGTTTTTTACGAAAATCGTGACTACTTTTTGGCCAAAACAGCCCTTACTTTTTTTAAATATTTCACACAAAACCGCGATTTTGCGGAAACTTTTTTTGTCAAATCCATCTGTGTCAAACGAAAGCAAGCCATTGTATTTTTTAAGAAACCGATGTAAACTGTTAGCAGATTTTAAAATAGGAAACGAGATGGAAAAATCCAGATAGACACAAAATAAACAGAAGGCACTTCAAATAAACACAAAGAAATCCTGATAGACATAGAAAAAATGCAAAGCAAATAAAGTCTACTCGAAACAAATAAAAAAGTCCTAATAAAC
>CAZTHP010000025.1:6547-30406 GCA_964613155.1 uncultured Lachnospiraceae bacterium
AAAAATGCAAAGCAAATAAAGTCTACTCGAAACAAATAAAAAAGTCCTAATAAACACAGGGAAATACAAAGAAAGAAGGAAAATTTTATGTATGGAGAATGTCATGCACATATCATTTTAAATGGAAATAGTTATGCAGAGGCAGTTGCGCTGCATCAAGATCAGGTACAAGATTTTGTAATCCACGAACATTTCAAAGCGTACCAGGAAGCAGGGATTTCTTTTGTACGAGACGGCGGCGATGCACTCGGTGTTTCAGCACGTGCAAAGGAACTTGCACCGCTTTATGGGATTGATTACCGCACACCGATTTTTGCCATTCATAAAAATGGATATTATGGGGATATTGTCGGACACGGATTTGATACGATTGAAGAATATGCCGCACTGGTTTCCCGTGTTTCCAAAGAACACGGCGATTTTATCAAGATCATGACTTCAGGAATTTTAGATTTTGATGAATTTGGTACAGTGTCAACCCCTCTGAACGACCAAAAACTGGTTACAGAAATGATTTCGATCGCCCACCAGGAAGGATTTGCGGTGATGGTACATGTCAATACGCCCTCTCAGATCCGCATTGCATTAGAAGCTGGATGTGACAGCGTGGAACACGGCTACTATATGGATGACAACTGCCGCAAGCTCTTTACCGAAACCAATGCCGTCTGGGTTCCAACGCTGGCCACCTGCGGAAATCTGCGCGGCTCCGGACGTTTTAACGAAGATGCCGTAGCTCGTATTACCGACAGTCATATGGAAAATATCCGGCTTGCTTTAAAAGCTGGTGTCAACATCGCCACAGGAAGCGATGCCGGTGCTTATCGAGTGCCCCACGGCGGCGGTCTCCTGGACGAAATCCGCCTTATGAAAGAAGCTTGCCAGAGCGACCCGAAGCTTCTGGAAACCTTAGAACAAACTCTGGAACGCTCTCTCCAGATAATCCGCGAGAAATTCAAACGCGCTTAAACAAAAAAACAAATTACACAAAACAAAAACTATACAAAACAAAAACTATACAAAACAAAAAAGCTGCCGCAGTAGATTGTAAGAGTTTTCTCCTAAATCCGCTGCCGCAGCTTCTTCTTTACTGAGCCAATGCGATACGAATTGTATTTCTTTCCAAATCCATATTCAACAGAGTTCCTTCTACGACGGTTTCATCTCCGAAAATATCCAGCATTCGAATCTTATGGTTCTCCTCCAGGAAAATATTCGCGATACTATCTGCCAGTAAGATCTCTGCATCTTCATTCTTGTGGCCATAAACTTTTGCAAGACACATAATCCAAACCTGCTGCGAGAACATCCTTTGAATTCGATACTCTCTGATCAGCTTTTCCTTTCTTAGCCTTTTGGCTTTATTTAACCATTAATCTTGTGAAGTGCTTCGTGCAGCTTTGCATTACCTTCGCGGAATGCAGCAACTGCGCCTTCAATTTCATCTGCTGCTGCGGTTTCGCCTAATTCACGAAGCTTTGCAGCCATATCTGCTAATTCTTCGGTGTGATCGGAATTGTGGCTGTACATATAGTTCAGCATTGTTACCGCTCTTTTTACCGGTTCGCTGGCACCTTCTGCAGGTGTATGGTTATGTTCATGAGTATGCTCATGTGTGTGTGTATGCTCTCCATGAGTATGTTCATGGCAGCAGTCATGATCGTGATGATGGTGTCCTTCGTGCATCATATTGAAAACTCCTTTCCGTCCGCCCACTTCGTACAGGTACTTAAACGGGTGTAAACGTATAACGCTGCAAAAGTCCGGAAACATCTACATGGAATACGATCGAGCCATCGGAAAGATCTTCTCTGGTAATCACGGCTCCAACACTATCTTTTAAAAGTCTGCGTACTTCCTTTTCCGGGTCATCCGTTGCAATCTCCTGAAAGAAAACGTCACGCATCTGATTATTCGCACATTCATTGAAAATTTCCCAAACTAATTCATATTCCTGCATGTCCTCACCTCCGTCTTAAGCCGATATACGCTCAGCAAATTGCTGATTTTATCCCTTCGGCGGCTGCGCATTTATGCGCCATTTGGAACTATTATAACCTTCTCATTTTCTTTCCACAAGCCCCCTGGGGGGTTATTTCTCAGGACTATTTGCCAGCTGCTTTTATCCGTTTATTTGGTAGCTGCCTTTACCAGCTGTTTTTGTCAGTGCTTTTACCAACTGTCTTTATCTGTTCTTTTGACAACTGTCTTTATCCGTTCTTTTGCTAACTGTCTTTATCCGTTCTTTTACCAGCTGCGTTTCATGGCATCCTGGAAAAATGCTTCCATCTGCTCATCTGTCTGGAATTTTGCTAAAAACATACGATTTCCCATAGCACCGGAAAGCGCATCGGGAATCCGGCTGCACATACAGATCTGCTGTGCATAGCGATCGATCAATGCCTGGTCATCCAGCACATAGCTTCCACCATCACGGCGGCCAACAAATGCACAATGACAATGTTCAGACTGTGGATATTGTGTGCTGTCATATGCGATCATATCCGCCCAAATTGTGTAAACATCTGTACCATTTGCATAATTCAGCATTTCAGGTGTATAACCGCCGCTTGGACGCATATTTACTTCCAATGCTACAATATCGCCTTTCTTGCCAAGACTTTCCTGATCTTCCAGCAGACGGAAAAATTCCAGATGAACAAAACGGCTTTTTACCTGAAAGCTTTCTACTGTTCTTCTTCCCGCTTCCCTAAGATCCGCTGCCAGTTCCTTTACAATATGATAATGACTGTCGCTGCCTTCATTTACCACATCCATCAGGGAAGAACCGGTGATATTGCCGGATTCAAATAACGGTTCGCCTTTGGAATTGATGATCGCATCGTAGGAACAGATCTGTCCATTGACACATTCTTCCATAATATAAGAAAGCGGGTAACGATTTGCCAAAAATTCATCCAATTCCGCATCTGAAGAAAGACGGCGCGTATCATTTGCGCCTACTCCATTGTCCGGTTTTACGATTACAGGATAACCCACCTGTGCAATAAATTCCAAACAGCCTTCCCGATTATCCACTAAATGATATCTCGCGGTCGGAATCCCTGCTTTCTGGTAGTATTCCTTCATTCTGGATTTGTATTTGATACGAGGCATATCTTCATTCTGGAAACCGCTGCGGATATTAAAATCCGTACGAAGCATCGCATCACGTTCCAGCCAGTATTCATTATTACTTTCAATCCAGTCAATTCTTCCATATTTAAATGTAAAAAATGCTGTCGCACGGTAAACTTCTTCATAATTTTCCATGCTGTTGACCTTATAATATTCTGTCAGCGCATTTCGCAGACCCGGCTCCAATTGCTCATACGGGCAATCTCCAATGCCTAATACGTTGATGCCATTCTTTTTCAGGCGATCACAAAACTGCCAATAATTGGTCGGGAAATTCGGGGAAATAAAAATAAAATTCTTCATATTATCAATCCTTTTCTGTTTATTCATTTCTTCTCTTAGCTGCAATTTACTGGTTCTATCACTTTACAATTCGTTTCTGGCTGTTGATACTTTTCCGAACTACAATTCGTTTCTGGTTGTTGATACCTTTCCGAACTACAATTCATTTCTGGTTGTTGATACCTTTTCGAACTACAATTCCCTTATCGAACTTCACCCAGAAGCTTCGGCAGGTAATAATCCACCTGGCGATACCACCAATCCCAATCATGGCAGACATCATATCCCCAGAAATCCACCCAAACAGGAATCTGCTTCTCTTTCAGCACTGCATCCAGCTTTCTTGTTCCAATCAGCAATTCATCTTCCCAGGCACCCTGACCTACGCAAATGATCATCTGGCTTTTGCGGTACAATTCCATATAAGGATGATCCCAGGGCATATTTTTCAGAGAATCCACTGGTGAATTCAAATAAACCAGATCATCCATATAATCGCCAAATGCAAAGTGTGCGTCATAGACACCGCTTAAAGCCAGCCCCATATCAAAGATATCCGGATAGCGAAAAAATAAATTTGCCGCATGCATTGCTCCTAAACTAGTTCCAAATGTCATACATTTCGGATTTTCTTCCTGGTTTCGTTCTCTTGCTCGTGCCATCATCTGAGGAACGATTTCCTGAACCAGATAGTTAATCCACTGCTCATGACGTTCAATTCGTCTTCGGCAGTCTCCCCACTGATTTGACCAGGTTTCACTATCCAGTGTATCCACAGAAAATACCTGCAATCTTCCTGCCTCAATCCAAGGGCGCATCTTATCCAGCATTTTAAAATTTTCAAAATCAAAAAAACGACCATTTTGGCAGGGAATATATAACATCACCTTTCCAGCGTGACCATAAATCTTAAATTCCATATCACGCCCCAGCTGCCAGCTGTATTGTTTCTCATATTGAATTTCCATCTTCATCCATCCTTTTCTGCTCCTTCATGAGTTTCCATAATCCTTACGAATCCTTCTCGATTCTTCATGAGTTTCCATGATCTTTACGAATCCTTCTCGATTCTTCATGAGTTTCCATGATCTTTACGAATCCTTCTCGGTTCTTCACGAGTTTCCATAATCCTTACGAATCCTTCTCGGTTCCTTATGATTTTTATGAATCTTTCTGGTTCTTTATGGATTTCTCCATCTTCTTCCGCATTATTGTATCCATTTTTTTCCTGCGTTTCAAGAATATTTATGTACTAAAATAGATGCGCAAAGCCTACTTCAGAAGTTTTTTTCAAAAAAAGCGGAAAAATACCCGTCAAAAAAATTGTGACATTTTCTGATATTTCAGATATTTATTTTAAATAATATATATTTCTCACAAAATTTCTTCATTTTAATTGACTATTCTAAAAAATCATTGTATAATTTAGCTAAATATAGACAAGAAATATTTGTGACAATTCAGCATTTGCTGAATGCTCTGAAAGCAATTCCGGAAGGGGGTTTTCATATGAAACATTTTGTTATTTGTATTGGACGTGAATTTGGAAGCGGCGGTGCCGAAATCGGGAAATTACTTGCAAAAAAACTGGGAGTTCGCTGTTACGACAGAACTTTGATCGACTTAGCCGTTGAGAAAACCGGATTTGTAAAAGAATGCCTCGTTCGTGAGGATGAATCCATGACGGTACTTCGCAAAAGTCTTCTTTCCATCGGTTCCAGCGGTACACCTTTGATCGCAGATGAATTGATGCAGGCTGAGTGTGAGATTATCCGCCAGCTCGCCGAAGGGGATTCTTGTATTATCGTTGGACGTTGTGCAGATTATATCTTAGAAGATCGGGATGATATCATGACGGTTTTCATCAGTGCACCGGATGCTTATCGTATTGACCGGATTATGAACGATCCGACATTGAATGAAGACGGTACGATCACAAGAGAAAAAGCAACCCGCCTTCTGAGAAAGAAAAGCTCCCAGAGAGCGGGCTACTACCGATATGTAACCGGTGATGAATTGGGCAATAACCGCCGTGTTCAGCTGCACATCAACAGTGCCGCATTTGGCGGAAGTGAAGTAACTGCTAGTATCTTAGAAACTGCTGTACGTTATCGTTTCGCAGAAGATTAAGAAGCAGCTCCGGTGGGAACCTTGATTGGAAATTGAATGACTGTTTTAAAAAGATCGCCGTCAATTTCTATCTTGAATTTTCCGCCTTGCAGCTCTGTAAGACTTTGAGCGATCGATAAGCCCAGACCGCTTCCTTCCGTATGACGGGAACGGTCTCCGCGAACAAATCGCTCCATCAATTCCGCAGCTGGAATATTCAATTCCGTTGCTGATATATTTTTCATGACAATCATGGCCTGCTCCGCATTTACCTCCAACTGCAGATAAACGCGCGAGCCGGCCATTGCATATTTACAAACATTTTGAAGCAGATTGTCGATCACACGCCACAGGTGTCTGCCGTCTGCTTCTACAAAAACCTGGTCAGGCGGCAGAGTCAGCTGCAATGCTAAATGCGCTTTTTCCAGCCGTTCTTCGTATTCGCCTGCAATCTGCTGTAAGAAAATCCCCAATTCACACGGTTCTTTTTCAACTTTCAAAGAACCCGTTGACGCTTTCGAAGCCTCGATCAAATCTTCGATCAATTTTTTCAAACGAACCGACTGCCGATCCAGCACTTCCATATATTCCCGCACGAGCTCTGCATTTCGTTCTTCTTTCTTTTCTTCTTTTGCTAAAAAATCCAGATAATTGATAATAGAAGTCAGCGGTGTTTTGATATCATGCGAAACATTCGTAATCAATTCAGTCTGAAACCGCTCACTTTTCATCTTTTCTTCTACCACGATCTCCATTCCATCGGAAATTCGATTCAAATCTTCCAGACATTTTCGGAAAGAAGATAAAATTGGCTTGCGCGGCAGCTTTTTGATTTTCTTTTTGGGGACAGCATCTTTTTGCTCAACCTGCTCAGCTTCCCAATTGCCCTCCGCCAATCTCTGCGCTTTTTTACGCACCATATCCATCTGCACAAACAGCCAGACTCCTGCGGCAAACAACAGAAAAAACATCACAAACCAGATTCCATAGGTTATATAAATTTCATTATTGTAATAATAGTAGCTATCAAAATACGGTCCGGTCAGTACTAGAACAAAATAGCAGGCTGCTAACACAAGAAACCAAAGTAAAGTTGCTCTCCAGACCGACGGAATTTTCTTCACAAAAAACCAGATTGCACGCAAAGTGCTGATGATGACTGTACCAGAAAATAATGTTCCCGTCCGAATCTGCGCCGCCGTGATCCGCACAAATGACATCAGCAAAAATACCAGTCCCATCACACCGGCTAAAATTCCAAACAGGATAGAAGTCAGCGTATAAGCCGCATACATCCATTCAAAAAACAGCATCCCTCCAAACAGGAAACACGCTCCGAATACTAAAATACAGATATCATACGGAATTTTCTCAACTCCTCGTAAACACGGTTCTTCCTGCGCATGATGATAACCCGCTGACAGCATCAGATAGAAAAACATCGCCAATAAAATGAGCAGAATCAAAAGCCCGATCCAAACATAAAAATTACGTTCGTAGATTATATCCCCTGCCACTAGCTGTGCATCTGCAAAGAAAACCGTAATCCGCTTATAATCGACATGCCACTGCCGAATCCAGGCTTCAAAATTCTCAAAACCCGATTCCGAGTTTTGCAGCATTCCAAAATGCAGAAGAATCCGAACCACAGCACCACTCAGCGTAACCAGTCCCATAGCTCCGGAAAACAGCACCATCGTCAATCCCTGCAAAAAACCACTGCGCCTTGCCTGGAAAAAAAATCCTCTTTTCATCGGATTCCTCCATCGAATTTATAGCCTTGTCCCCAAACTACCTTCAAATAGCGGGGACTTGCCGCATTAATCTCAATCTTCTCCCGCAAATGGCGGATATGTACCGGAACGGTCCGATCTGAGCCTGTATACGATTCATTCCACACGGTCTGGTAGATCACCGCCGGTGAAAAGACACGCCCCGGATTTTCCATAAACAATTTCAGCATCGCATATTCCGTAGGAGTCAGATTCACTTCCTCTCCCTCTACCGTCACGCGCTTGCTGGCATCATCCAGTTCAATCCCACCAATCCGAAGAACGGTATTCGCATCCTCTTTTGAAGCATCCGCCCCACCGCCAAACATCATATAGCGACGAATCTGCGCTTTCACACGTGCCAGAAGCTCTACCGGGCGAAATGGCTTCGTAATATAATCATCAGCACCAACATTTAACCCAAGAATCATATCAATTTCTTCACTTTTTGCAGTCAGCAGAATCACCGGTACATTTGAAAACTGTCGAATTTCATTCAAAGCACTAATCCCATCCATAACGGGCATCATAATATCCAATAAAATCAAATGCAGATCCTGCTCTTTTGCGATCTTAACCGCTTCCTTCCCATTCGAAGCCTCTAAAACCTCATAATTCTCCGCCCCCAAATAAATCTTCAAAGCGGAAACAATATCTTTTTCGTCATCACAAACTAGTATTTTATACATTTTTCACACTCCAACTGTACCAATCGGTATCTCATTTTATTTTTCGGTAATTGCACACAGCTGACTACTCCCACGGGCAAGCCCGTGGGAGTAGTCAGCTTGTTATATTCATTGCAACTTATTTATCATATCGTAATAAGAATATCCTAATTTATCATACAAGTCGATTAACTCAGCTTTTTTGATTCCAAGAATTTCTGCCGCATGCCCATGAGATATTGTTTGATTTCGTATATACGGATATAATAACAACGCATTTCTGGTAAGTTCCGCTTCTGGATTCATTGTTACTAAATACTTTGACATACCTACTGGAACTTTTATCGTTACAGTCTCTGTTGCTGTCATCTAATCACACCTTTCCTCCATTATCGTGTAAATATCCCATTACTGTTATCTTTCCTACCTTTATTATATCCAGTATTCTCTATTTTCACAACCAGATTTTCTGCATTTGTTATACAAAGAACTCCCCATATGGAATCTAATTTTCATCTACGCTTTTTTTGAAAGCCCAAACATTCCCTATGCTTTTAAAAAAGCCTCTAATTTCGGAAGACAACTTCTGCCATCGTCTTTCCCCAGGTCATAAACCTTCTGCAGCATTTCCGGATTTTTCTCCATCCTGCCAATTTCAATTGGAAGCGAAGGACGGATTACGAATGCGGTCCCCTCTTGTTCCAATTTCTCCAATTTTTGAATACTTTGCTGATACTGCTCATGGCGATGAATCAGCTGTTCGCATAACTGAGGATATTTTCGATAAAATAATGAAATCAATGCCTTCGACATCGGCTTTTTCACATAGGTGCTGTCTCTGGTCAAGATTACGATCAAACGCTCGTAACCCATTTCCAATACCTTCTGGTACGGAATGCTGTCAGAAATCCCACCGTCCAGATAGGAAGTTCCATTTAACACGACAGGTCTGGAAACAAACGGCATAGAGCCGGAGGCTCTTAAAATTTCCATATCTGCAAATACACTTTTCACCTGCATATACTCCGGCTCTCCCGTTTCCATATTCGTCACAACCGCATAATACGGAATATCCGAACGTTGAAATGTCTCATCATCGAAGCGGTCAAGTGTCTGCGGAACGGTATAATACGCAAATTCCTTATTCACAATATCTCCCGTTGTCAGCAGAGAATGCAGCCCCATATTGCGTTTATCCGCTGCAAATCGCTTGTTGTAACGAATGACACGTCCGTTCTGCTTCGATAAAAAATTCACACCAAACAAAGCTCCTGCTGAAACACCGATCACACTATCCACTTTAACCGCTTCTTCCAGAAAAACATCCAAAACACCAGCGGTAAACATTCCCCGCATCGCTCCGCCTTCTAATACAAGACCCACTTTCTTCATAAAACTCAAATTCTCCATTCTGCTGCTTTTTAATAAGCTGCTTTTCTTCCACTTATTAAGCGGCTTCTTTTCTGCTCAATAAACAACTTTCGTGCCCTTAACAAACAGAGTTTTTCCGCTTAACAAACAGCTTCTTCCAACTCAATAAACAGGATTTCTGCTCACAAACAGCTTCTTCCAACTCAATAAACAGGATTTTCTGCTCACAAACAGCTTTCTTCTGCTTAATAAGCAGCCTTCTTTTCGCAGCTTAATTCATCTCCTACTTGAATCATACCACCATGGAGCACTTTTGCAAAGACCCCTTCTCTTGGCATGATGCAATCGCCTACCTGATGATAAATCTCACATTTTGCATGACATTTTTTCCCAATCTGCGTAATCTCCAAAACCACATCACCACAGGTGAAGATCGTGCCGACCGGATACGATTTAAAATCAAATCCTTCTACCAGCAGATTTTCTCCAAATGCACCGTCTTCTACTTTTCCACCTCTTGCACGAAATGCTTCCACCGCTTCAAATGACAACAAGCTAACCTGTCTATGCCAATTTCCAGCATGTGCATCACGTTCCATTCCATGATTTTCAATTACCATCGCTTTTCCGATGTTTTTCTTTGCAGTTCCTTTTTCTTCACTGATACATACAGCTTTCACAATACCCATTTTGATTTCCTCCCTTTTGATGAATATGCACTCTCTTGTTAATACATACTTTTTCGATAGGTTTTATTGTATTATAAAATTAAACGCTGTATCTGTCAATATTTGTTATTCTTCGTATCGTCAACATCTATTGTTCCTCGTTAGTACGGAGATTTCTTTCATAATATTTATTAAAAATTTTTCATTGTCTCTATGATAATGAAGTTCTGGATTTATCTCTTTGCTTTTTCGGATTTTCTCATATCAAAAAAGCGAATGGTTCCGACCCGTGAGTTTTTCTCTCACGAGCCGTCCCATCCGCTCTTAACAGCAGCCGGATTTCAGATGATCGATTCGTTTCAAACGTTCTTCTTCCAAAATCCTGCTGCCGTACTAACAGTTTTCCTTACAGATTCATGTTCCCTTTTAGGTCTCATGTCCCTGTCCGGTTTTATCTCCCTCTCAGGTTACGTTCTTACTTTACCGTTACTTTCAGGGTTGCTTTCTTGCCGTTGGAAGTCTTCACTGTGATTGTCGCAGTTCCTTTCTTCTTCGCGGTTACAACACCCTTGCTGTTTACGGTTGCAACTTTGGTATTGCTGCTGCTGTAAGTGATCTTCTCAGTTGCTGTGATCGGGTTTCTGGTCACAGTAATTGTAGAAGTTCCTTTTACCTTTAAGGTTACTTTGGTCGCATTCAGCGTAATCTTGCTTGTTACGACTTTGCCGGTCTGAACTTTTACCTTCGCGCTTGCTTTACCGCCGTTTGTTGTGGTAACGCTAATAGTTGCGGTTCCGGCTTTCTTACCGGTTACAGTCAGTGTTCCATTGCTGGATACTTTTACAGTCGCAATCTTGGTATTGCTGCTGGTTGCTTTCGTGATCTTCTCACCTTTGACATCGGTAGATTTGATCTTGATCGCAGTGGTGGATTTCTTCACCTGCAGCGGCACGGTGCTGCTTCCGGAAGTCAGGGTGATCTTCGGTGCTGTTACCTTGATGGTTACAACTGCCTTTACACCAGAACCATCAGCTGCTTTCACAGTGATCTTAGCGGTTCCGACTTTCTTCGCGGTTACGAGACCCTTGCTGTTTACGGTTGCGATCTTAGTATTGCTGCTGCTGTAAGTTACTTTCTTATTCGCTGCATCACTCGGTGATACCGTTGCTTTGATCTGGTAGGTAGATTTTACTTTCACGCTCTTAGAGGTTGCGTTCAGAGAAATCTTCGTTACCTTCTTCGGTGCTGCGGTTACAGTTACGGTTACGGTAGATTTTACGCCGGAACCGTCTGCTGCTACGACTTCGATCGTTGCTTTACCAGCAGTGATACCAAGTACTTTACCATTTGCATCTACCGATGCGATGGAAGGTGTCTTGGATACATAAGTTACAGCTTTGTTGCTTGCATTTTCAGGCAGTACGGTAGGATTCAGCTGTACGCTCGTTCCTTCCTCTACGGATACGGAATCCGGTAAGGTAATGCCCGTTACCATCTGGGTTACGGTTACATTTACCTGAGCCATGACCGTAGGCTGGTCTTTGGAAATAACGGTGATTGCCGCAGATCCAGGACCTTTTGCGGTTACAACGCCGTCTGCGCTGACAACTGCAACGTTTTCATCAGAAGAACTGTACAGAACTTCTTGATTGGTTGCATTAGCAGGTGCTACGATCGTGGTAATTGCCTGTGTTTCACCGGTCAGCAGTCTGATGTTTGCAGGTGCTGCGGTAATACCAGTTACCAGAACTTTTTCTGCCATGACAATGTTTGCAGCTGCGGTTACCATACCTTCTTTTTCTGCGGTTACACGATATGTAGCTGCTTTATCGAAGGATACGGTTACTTTACCGGTTTCACCGGTTGTGATTTCGGATACTTTTTCGTTTCCGTTTACGATTGCTTTCACAGGTTCGCCGTTCTGATCCGTTACTTTGATCAGTGCGCCTGCGGATGCAGTCTGTGCGTATGTTTCATCTGCGGTGTTTACTTCGGTTAATGCGATTTCCATCGGCAGGGTTGCAAAACCATTGTAAACGATCTCATTGAACATACCAATGGTCGTTACAGCGTTTTCAGGGTCTGCCTGTACAAATGCCACTTCATCGCCTGCTTTGACTTCTGCTGCTGCATCAATTGCGCCCATAAACTGACCATTTAAGGTATAGTACCAGTTGCCTTCCTTACCATTTACGGAAGTAACGATACCATTTGTTACTTTGATGTTCTCAGCAGGAGTTTCAACAACTGCTGCCAGTACATGCAGAGCTGTTACATACTCTTTTGCAGGAGCATCTTCTTTCCAGCTCCAGCTTTCGTATGCTTTTGCCAGATCAGCTGCCAGTACACCAGTTTTCTTGGTAACATCTGCGATCTGAACAGAGATTCCTTCTACATAAGAAGGATGAACCACTACGGTCACTTTCGCTTCCATGTTATCCATCTTAGCGGTCAGTGTTGCAGTGCCGACACCTACTGCCTGAATGCTTGTAGCACCAGGAAGGTCAGCGTCATGTTTAAAGCTTACATTGCTTTCGTTGATCTTGATCACGCTTCTGTTATCGGTTGCCCAGGTTACTTTATAACCATCTGCCAGATGTGCAGATTCGGGATCGATCACACCAATGCCAAGGTTTACTGTGCCACGCTGTTCATTGGTATCATCGTAAATCAGATCAATTGCTCCATTTGTAGTTGCCACATTATCTGTGTTCACATAGATGGATTTGATCGGAGATGCTTCAATCACACCTACAGAGGTGAGCATAGAAGAACCATCGATCAGGTTGTTGTAACGGATCAGGAGCTCTGCTCCAATCTGTTTCTTGTTCAGTGTGATTTCAGTTGTATCATTTTCCAGTACGGAAAGAACACCATCTTCTTTCACTACCCAGTCGATCGTATAAGCATCTGCTAATTCTGTCTTCACAACTGCTTTTACTTTCTGATCAGCCTGAATCTTACCTTCTGCACTTACGGAAACCTTTTCAGCGTTTGCTCTAGGTGTTCCCTGCCATGCAAAGATCGGATAACCATTATTCTGATCATTTAAATCAACCAGATATAACAGGTCTTCGGAAAGACCATTCAGACGAGTTACCATGTAGGTAGACTTCATCTGTTCTTCTGCCAGACTTGTCGCTGCACCAGCTGTACCGCCGTTTACTTTGTCAATACCGGCATTGTTTGCCATAGTGGATACATAGTAGTTGTTCTTCACGCCTGCCAGCATACCACCTGCTACATTTCTCGGATTGGATTTACCAATAATTGCACCATATTCCGGAGTATTCATAACAATATAAGTTAGAACGGTACCAGATGCGTAGCAGTTTTCAACTACGGCATTGTCCACATGGGCACTGTTCATACCTACGATACCACCGCCTTTATCACCACGGATATAACCGAAGAATGCACAAGCAGAGATTGTACCATCGTTTACACCCGCAATACCGCCGGCACCATAGTCACCTCTACCACTGCTGTTGGTGTGTAAGTTACCGCGGAAGATACAATTGGTAATCGTACCACCCATGTTGTAAGCGGTGATACCGCCCTGATTACAAGACATTTGCATTGAAATATCACTCTCACATCTTGTAATCGTACCCTGATTGATCGCAATCGGAGCAGCGAACTTATAGTCATACGCAGAACCACTCGGACAAATCTCCGCATCATTCTGTGTCACAATGTAGGTATTGTAGCCAAATGTACCAGAGAAGTTCAGGTTTTCCACCTTACCTTCTTTTGCCACAAAGCCGATAAACGGTCTGGTCAGATTGCTTACGCGATGACCGCCGCCATTTAAGGTTCCCTTGAAGGCTGCATCTTTTGTTGCAAAGAAGGTCAGATCACTTGCCAGTTCGATATCTGCTGTCAGCGTAATCTGAGCTGTTTTACCAGCTTCACTGGAAAGCAGCATGATCAGATCCGCTTCATTGGAGATTCGATAGCTGCCATCTGCTTCCGGTTTTGCACCTTCTGAGTATTCTACCACGATATTCTGATCGTCCTGAATATTCGTGATTGTATAATGGTTGCTTCCGTCTGCATCAGGCTCCAGAATGCTTCCATTTACTTTGACGAAGAACTGTGCTTCGTTTGTGTTCGTACGGGTTACGGTAAATCCATATTCCTCTTTATACAGAACCGTTGTGATCGAAGGATCGTCTGCGGTTACGGTATAATTTGCTGTGGACTTCGGCAGATCGATCTTATATTGCGTATCTTTCCACATAATGTAGAAGCTTCTGTCTGTGGTTATTTTTGTATCCAGACTTACTTCCTGTGTTGCGGTTGTATCGGTATACCAGTAAGCGGTCATACCCGGTTTACCGGTTACGGTGATCGTGCTTAACTTCTTACCGCATGTGATGTTATAGGTACCATCATTCATACCCACTTCATCATCCACTGTAACCATACACTGCAGATTGACTTCACGCAAACCGGTTGTCTGAGATGCCTGATAAGCAGTGCCATTGTTGGTTACGGTATTGGTGATCACACAGTAATACCATTTTCTGCCAAAGAGAGGATTTCCATCCTTGTCTGCCAGATTCGGCTGGAACAGTGCATTTGTTTCGCCTTCCAGTGCAGTACCGCCCTTTGTAGAAGCTTTGGTATTTACGTACCACTGATAGGTCAGTTCGCCGCCGTCATAAACCACTGCGCTAACACCCATATACTGGATACGATTTTTCTTCACATCAGTAGAATTATAGTAGTTACCGCCGGTCAGATCTTTGGTGATCACCGGTACTTCCACTGCATTTGGTACTTCCACCAAAATCTTGTAAACTGCGGTTTCTTCACCATTTGCAGCAGTTACAGTCCAGGTACGTCCATCTTCGCTGATTGCAACAGATACCTCTGCAACAGCACTGATGGTATCCAATACCAGATTGTCTTTTGTTAATTTAGTCGTATCCGTTCCAATCGGCAGGGTTACTTTCCAGGTATAACCAGAAGCATCTGCCTCTTTATCTGCTGCAGCCGGATAAACTTTTGCAACACCTTCCAGTGCGAAATGCATGGACAGGATACCTGCCTGCATCAGCTCCGGAGTTTCTTTACCCTGTTTCCAGATTGTGGATTCTTTGTTTAATTTAGCGGTCAGTGTGCCATCTATCAGATCACTTTCATGGAACACTTTCACACCATCGGTTACTTTTGCGTTTGAATCCAGTCCGTCTAATACATAGAAGTTTTCATAAGCGGCTTTCGGATTCTCCGGCAGCTTACCAGTTATCATAAAGCTGTCTTTAAAGGTAACAGCAGCATTATAGTAGGTAAGAGCATTTGCAGCACCTGTACTGCTGGTTGCGAGTAACTCACCGGTACTATAAGAACCTACAATATCCATTGCAGCTCCAACGTAGCCGATCAAACCACATGCAGAACGAGAACCGGTCACATCTGCTTTGTTCACACAGTAAGACATACCGCTATTATTACCACTCAGATAACCGGCAATACCACCTGCATAAGAAGTTGAAGATTTCACTTCGCCATCACTTACACAGTTCTTAAGCATGATCTGATTACCCTGTCCTACGATACCACCTGCGTAGTTATTCGTACTGGTCAAAGAAGCATTGACACGACAATCCGTAATCGGATTTGCAGGATCCTGAGAATTCTGTGTCATCGCAGCGATACCACCTACATAGCCTCTGCTTTCGATCGTACCCGTTACCTGACAATTCTCAATTGAAGACTTCGCACTCAGATAAGAAGTGATACCAGCGGAATGCTGATTGGTTGATTTCAGCGTACCTTCATAAGAACAATTTGCAATTGCGGTTTCTTTCACGTAGCCTACTAAACCTGCGGTATAGTTTTTCGTACTGTTGATATCAGCCTGTACATGACAATCTGTAATGACTGCATTCATCGCATATGCTGCCAGCATTGCAGAACGCTGTCTTGCCGTTGTCAGAGTACCCGTTACTTTGATCTGTTCCAGTGTAGAGTTTAATACATAATTTACCAGTGCTGCTGCCTGATAGTTGCCGCTTGTTACTTCAATTGCGGCATCTTTCAGCTGCAGATTCTTCACGGTACCATTTTCTACAACCTGGAAGAGCGGTGCACTGCCTGCCAGATTGGAGATGGTATGGTTTTTACCATCAAAGATACCCTTAAAGGATGTAGTAATCGTTCCGCCGGCAGCAGAAGGAGAAAATACACCGATACCCTCCCAAGCAATACTACTCATATCGAGATCAGCATCCAGCGTAATGGTCTTACCTTCAAAGGTATTTCCATCCTGATTTACCAGATATACCAGACCTAACAGTTCGCCCGTTGTCTGAATTGTAAAGGAATCTTTTTCTGCGCTGTACCATCCAGTTTCCAGGAAATCAAAATACAGTTCGTAAACGTTTGTATCCGCTCCATTGGAAGCTGTCATTGTCCAGCATTTCTTGTCTGCGTTATACGCATAGGTTACTTTCGTTGCAGCATCTTTAGTGACAATCTGGAAGTTCTCACTGGTTAAGCTTGTCAGATCGATCATCGGCATCTGCACACGAATTGTGCCATTTGATACTGCTGCATTAAAGGTCTTGCCATCTTTTACAACAGCGATAGAAGCAACCAGTGCATCACTCAGTTCCGGTCCCTTCTGACCCTGTTTCCATGCAGACCACTGTTTGTTCATCTGTGCCGCAAGTGTTCCATCGGCCAGATTGCTTGCCTTAGAAATCTGTGTCAATCCATTGGGATTTACAACATCTGTTTCAGTATTCGCATTGTAATAGTAGCTGTTGACAAAGGTATTGTCACTGATTGTGCCACCACAAAGCTTACCATCTACTAATTTATCTGCTTCTGCATCGTAATAGAAGCTGTAGCAGTGATTGAACTGAATTGCATAGCTGTATCCAGCGATTCCGCCTTCATCTCCACTACCGCCCTTGATCAGTCCCTGGTTGAAGCAATGATTGAAAATACAGCTATACGCATTATCACAGGAGCAAAGACCTGCTGCGACAGAAGACGCTTCGATCTTACCTTTGTTCCAGCAGAAATCCATCGTAAAGCTCGCATCGGCATCGCCAAGGATACCTGCTGCCACACCGTTTTTCGCCTGTACGGATCCGGTATTGCCACAGTCTACAAAGTAGGGATATCTTACAGCACCACTATAAGAATAGAAGTATCCCAGGATACCACCTGCATTGCTGCTGTTACTCAGAACAGCACCTTCATTGCGGCAGCCTTTTATCAAAACTTCTTTTGCATAATCATCGGCATTTCGAACATCGTCATACACACTACCGATCACACCGCCGGTACCATAAGATCTGGAACAGGTACTGCTAACGGCACCGCGGTTGGTGCTGTTTAAGACCTGACCGTTCAGCATTCTGCCGACTACACCACCGGCATAGTATTCACCGGTTACATTGGCTTCGTTCACACAATTTGAAACGGTACCAGCCAAACGGCCAACAATACCACCCGTAAAACCATTGCTGGTGATCGTGCCGTTTACTGTTACATTGTCTACGATACCCTGATGCAGATAGGATACCACTGCACCTGCGTAATAGGTGTAATAACCAGAAGAATTCTTCAGCGCTGCATCTTCTGTCTCAAAGGTCAGGTTTGTCTGTTCCAGAGACAGGTTCTTAATGGCTCCGCCATCGACGAATCCAAACAGACCCGGCATCACATAGGTTTTTCCATAGACAGTATCCGTTACTTCGATTGCCTGCATCTGGTAATACGATGTACGAGTCTCGGTCCAATTGGTAATCTTATGGCCGCAGCCATCAAAGGTTCCCTTAAAACCAACGGCATTGGCACCGATTGCCTGCCAATTGGTCACACCACTAAAGTCCAGATCTGCGCCCAGCTTGATGGTCTTGCCTTCCATGGTGATACCCATGTCATTCACCATCACTGCCAGTGCCTGTAACTGTGCTGTCGTGGTGATCGTAAATTCTGCTTTTTCTGCATCATACCAGGAAGAATCTGGCAGTATATCAAATACTACACGGTATTCCACGGTATCTTCTCCCGCTGTAATCGTCAGGATTCCTTCTCCATCTTCATAGCGGTAAGCTGCTGCTGCATCGGAATCAACACAAGTCAGATTGAAATCTTCTGCTGTAAACTGAGAAGTATCCACTTCGGTTAACTGAACATGAAGTGCCTTCTCATCCCAGTTTAACATAAACGGTGCCTTATAGCCTGCTACCGTTAAGGAAGCTTCCAGAATCGAAGCAGCTGACTGTTCCGGTGCTGTTTTCTGGTTCCAGAAGATTATGCTGTTTTCATTTAACTTCGCAGCCAGTGTACCATCTGCTACCTCAGAAGCTTCAAATGTGGTAACACCTTCGGGAAGTTCGGTTTCTTCGTCTGCTTTCTGTACGAATACACAGTCATAAGAAGCCGCATCTAACGTACCCATTGCTACGGAGTAAGAATTTTCAATCGTATTTTTGGTACCTTTGGTCAGACCATAAACGTTCTTACCAGTCAGAGTACCTGTATTGCGGCATCCATACAGATCAAATTGATAGGAATTGCCGGCTGCTGCAAGTCCAACTGCTGTACCGTTTTCCGCATCTGCGGTGATCGCACCGGTGTTGGAACAGTTGATCAAAGTACCATTGTAACGAGTATTCTCTGTGATCACACCCGCTGCGGTATAACCGGAAGCGCTTGCTGTCACATCACCGGTATTGATTGAGTTGCGGATGGCAAATGCCGTATTATTGCTGCTATAAGCGGTCGCTCCGACCAGACCAGCTGCATTTCCTTTTCCTGCAACTACATCACCTTCGTTGCGGCAGGATTCCATCACACCTTCTAAAACGCCGCAAATACCATAGGCTGCATTATTTGTACTGGTGATGTTTCCTTTATTTACACAGTTCTTAACGAGACCATGTGCTTCATACGCAATACCCGCTACCGCATCAGCTGCTGTACAGTTTGCTTCGTTGACACAATTTTCCAATACCGAATCCGATCCTACATAATAAAACATTCCATGTGCAGGAACTTCACCGGAAATCCGGCAGTTGCGGATTGTTGACGAATACACATTTCGGGAAATACCCGCATCAACTTGAAGGGCACTGCTGGAAGTACCTACTCGTTCTACTTCAAAGGAAGCGTTCAGAATCGAAACATTCTCTACGGTACAGGTATTCATTCTATAGCAAAGACCTGTGAATCTACCATACTGTGCTTTCATATAACCATGGAAGTTCTCAATGGTAAAGTTTTTGATCTCAGAAGACGTAGCCTGTGAGAACATTGCATACTCACCGCTGTTTGCTTCTACATAGAGAGTCAGGTTCTTGATCGTGTGATTTCCACCATCAAAGTTTCCTGTAAAAGGCGCATTGTATCCGCTGCCGATAGGATACCAGTAGAAGCCTTCCATATCGATATCAGCAGTCAGATGAATCGTCTGTCCTTTAAAGACTTTGCCTTCTGTAAAGCCCAGATACGTAAAACCAGCTAATTTCTCCGGTGTATCCAGATAGAAATCGGTCTTATCCGGATCATACCAGCTCAGATCCAGTGTTTTCGCCAGATTAACCAGATAGGTATCAGACTGATCACCATAGGTTACGATGATCTTCCAGGAATCACCGGTTTCACTTGCAGCACGTACCTTGGTCTTTACATCGCTGCGCAGCAGATTCAGATCAAAGTTTTCTTCTCCCAGTGCAGTAAAATCTACACCTGGAATGGTTGCCAGATACGCATCCTGTGCCGGATCGTAAACCAGGTTTGTTTTTGCATTCAGACCGGTCGGTGCAATGGAAATGCCTAATAATGCTGTCTTTTTCAGCATAGGATAGCCATCTTCGTTTTCTTCCCAGATCGGTGCATTGTTGTTTAATCCATTTAATAAGATACCATTGGTATACGCATTCTTTTTCAGATAGGTTACGCCTTCCACTTCAGCTGCATCGTCGGTTTCTGCTGTGTAACAATTGTTCACAGATGCACCTTCGATTGCTCCGGAAGTACTGTAACAGGTATTCAGAATACCATTGCCTGCGATACCATAAATCGTACCCTGATCCAGATACTGTAACGTACCTGTATTGACACAGTAGTTTACTTTTACTGCCGCATTCGCATCACCGATGATACCACCGATTTTTGCGGATGCTGCTTTACACAGAACCTTACCCGTATTGAGATTGCCGTCCAGCGTACCAGCAGTTGCATAGCCTACGATACCGCCCATCTTGTTGTTATTGGCATCCTGAGTGAGTAAGATTTCACCATGGTTCACACAGTTTCTTACAACACTGGTTCCGCTATTGCTCGTACCTATAATACCACCAACATAGCCAGTTTTTGCCTGAATGGTACTGCCTTCTTCTACGGTACAGGAAATGACAGTTCCACCTATACCTACAATACCACCTGTCTGTACGACCTGGTTTGATAAGCTTCCGTAATCGTTTCGTACAGTACCTTTAAAGGTACAAGATTCGACTACAGTGCCATTGAAACCTACCAGACCACCGATTGCAGGATACTGACCTCTTGTGGTAACCAGTCCTTCAAAACTACAATCACGAATTATACTGTTCTTATCAGAAACAGCCATTCCAACCAAACCACCAATGTATGTAGAGTTATTCACCGCCTGATCACTTCCCCATACTTCTGCATCGGTTACATGAAGGTTCTGAATGACAGCATTCTCACCCATACAGCCAAAAATACCCATATATTCATTGGGATTTGCTGAGGTGGGCTTAACCAGTACATTGGTGATCGTATAACCCTGTCCATCAAACGTACCCTTAAAAGGATTTCGTCTCGTACCAGATATATAGTCACCATATCCGATCGGTACCCACTTTACACCACCGGCATTGATATCGTTGCCCAACTTGATGGTTTTGCCTGTAAAGTCATCGGTTTTTTCTTTTACCAAAACTGCCAGACCAACCAGATCAAAGGCATCGGTCAGTGTAAACTCGGTATCCTGCTCGTTGTACCAGCTGGTATCATAGACCAGATCCAAAGTTTCGTCAGCAGGGGGTTCTTCAGAAGTTTCTTCTTCTGAGGTTTCCTCTGAAACAGCAACTGCTGCTTCTTCCTGCTTGTTATCCTGTTTTGCGGGTTCGGAAGCTGCATCCTGCTTTGCAGAATCGACTTCTTCTTCCACCTTGATCGGAGCAGGATTTTCCTGCTCGTCTGAAACAGCTTCTTCGGAAGCTGCTTCAGTTGACACGGCCGTCTGTTCATCCGCAGATGACACATCTTCAGACGGCTGCTCCTCTACGACAGCATTCGTTTCTTCTACAGCAACTGGATTGACCGTTACTTCAGATGCGAATGCAGTCGTAGGAATAGAAGTACATCCCATCGCGATTGCCATGAGGATTGCAAGTATCTGTTTGTACTTCTGTCTTTTCATGTCGTTTCCTCCTTGTAGAATACTAGATATTGGCAGCTGGTAGATCAGCTCCAACTCGGATATCTGTATGCTCAGAACCCTGTGCTCAGATATCGAATATATCATAGAAAATCCGTTACGTGCTGCCTGGCAGTTTCTACCGAGTTTTTGGGTTTTCGGCAGCTTCTAAGCAGCTTGTGCTCTCACTTGCAGCCTTCCACTTGGGAAAACTGCAAGTGAGCTGAAATCTGACTGTGTTATGAGCATACGCTCCTGAATCTAAGCTCCAGATTCTTAATACAGACAGTTCCAGTATTTATAACGGATTTTTTGATACCACTTTTTATCCTGAAGCAGTTCCTTTAACATCTGCTCTTGGTATTGGTAGATCTCAGTCCATTCTCCCTCGGACATCTTATGCGTACTGAAATATGCTTTCTGCGCGAGTGCTAACACGCGGTCAAATCCTTCTTCCAGCTCACGGGAGCACTTCTCCCGGATTCCTTCTCGATATCCCTGGTGAGAGATGCTGTTTGCCTTGATCTTCTGGCACTTGAGCATCAAGAGGATATATCGGTAGATGCTGCGTACCGCTGCCGCACGGTCGGCATCGCCAAATGCGGCTTCTCGCTTTTTGAGCTTCTTCCGACGGCGGATCACCAGTCCGATCATGCTTCCTAACAGGAATAACAGCAATAACAGCAGGATGCCCAGTCCGATCCACATCAGGATCTTCTGCAGCGACCAGCTTTCCAGCTGGATCGCATTCTCCGGTGCTGCAATCTCCTGTTCATCGGAGACGTTGTTGTTCGGATCTTGTTCATGCTTGATGCTCGTCTCCGGCAGCTCTGCCTGTTTCATGATACCGTCATAGGGCGGTGTGACCTCGATCGGGATCCAGCCGATGCCGTCCTCGTAGATCTCGGTCCAGGCATGTGCCCAGGTTCCATTTACCGTGATGGTCTGGGAATCGTTCTTTCCCTTTACCATATCCGGTGTGATCAGATATCCTTCCACATACCGGCTGGGAATCCCACAGTAACGGAACAGCATCGTAGCCGCTGTTGCATAGTGTACGGAATAACCCGTCTTTTCTTCCGTCAGGAACCGTTCCAGGAAGTCATCTGCACTTCCTGTATGCTTTAATTCCTTGGAATAGGTCATCTCGGTTGCCAGATAGTTCTTGATATAGGCGATCGCCTGATCGTAATCGACGTGCTTCTTTCCTTTTTCAATAGACACGCCCGCGATCGTTTTCAAGAGTGCCTTAGTCTCATCCGGAATTTCCAGATAGTTCTCATAAACATTTCTCCGGTAATGGAGTTCGTTGTTGTCAAACAGCTGGGTTCGTTCCGCGCTCGTTACGTGAACCTGATCCAGGGCTGCTGCGATCTCCGGATACCGGATCAGAATGTTCTGGCTGGATGCATACTGATAGAAACGGTTTCCTTTCCATTCTTTGGAGAGGATCGTCTCATCGTGGTTGTTCTCACACTCCGCAAAGGCGTTCGGCATCGTACTCAACTCATACGGTGTATAGATATACTTGCTGTTCGCACTGATATTGCGGATAGAGAAGGAGACTTCATCCAGTCGTTCTTCCTCTAATCCAAAGGTCTCCATCAGCGAAAGCTGATTCAGACCGGAGTAATTGTTCTTCCAGAGCCAGTAGAACAGGTCATGATCCTCATAGACCGTTTCCGTATCCAGGCTCTCCCACTTCTCGGATGTGTAGACACTTCCGACATAGCCTCTCAGATAGACGGACTGTGGGATGTCCATCGTGACCTCCAGCGCCGGTTCGTCCTTTAAGTCCAGGTCTTCCAGATAGCGGAAATCCCCCTGTGTGAACGTATCCGTCCGCTTTGTATAGTAGCGTTTCTCATCGATCTCATGCAGGATCGTATCGCGCACGTTCGTCATGAACGGACTCTTGACATACGTCTCTGCCGGGAAGATCAGGTACGCTCCCAGGAACAGGATGACGAACACAAAGCTGACTAAGACGCTGACTAAGAGCCGCATCTCCTCTGCCTTGGTACCGCTCATCCCAAAGATGCTCTCCCCGATCCATCCGCCGCACCAGATCAGGAAAACGGCAAGGACGGACAGGATCACGAAGAACAGATCCGGTTCGCCGCGGAAACCGAACTGCATCGCAAAGATCGGCGCGATCAGAACGGCTGCGAACAATTTATTGCCTGTGCGCACAACTGCGGCACACAGAAAAGCGAGCAGCAGGGCGAACAATGCCAGGAAATAGTTGGCATAATAAGAGGCTTCCTGCCCTGCCAGATCGATCTCAAACTGGGTAAAGATCAGATTTCGGTTCCTTCCCAATGTCTCCATGATCTGGTTCGCTGTGATCGTCAGTCCCTTTGCCACGTGCTCGGAACCGGTCAGTAAGATGACCATCACGAACACCGTAACCAGGATCAGACAGACATGCAGCA
>CAZTHP010000026.1:0-30079 GCA_964613155.1 uncultured Lachnospiraceae bacterium
TAAATGATTTCAACAATAATTGAGTCTCGGGGGCTCCTTTTGTAACCAGCTTAAATTTCAGATCACCATCCGCCTGCTCTACAGCAAAACAGTCTGTGGTAAACTTCTCGATACTGTTAATGGTATTAATAGAAAGTGCTGATACTGCAGCACAGATAATATCACGACCGTATCGGTCATAACCGGCATGCCCCGCGATACGGAATCCGAAAATCTGATCTTCGGATTTCTCATCTTTATATATTACAGCAGTTATCAATTATTTAACGATCTTTTCGATCTTAACTTCTGTATAAGCCTGTCTGTGGCCGTTTTTCTTGTGGTAACCGGTTTTTCTCTTGTATTTGTATACAATTACTTTCTTACCTTTACCTTCGCCCAGAACTGTTGCGGTAACTTTAGCACCCTCAACTACAGGGCAACCAACTGTTAACTGGTCATCGCTTACAGCCAGAACCTGATCAAACTCAAATGTTTCGCCAGCAGCAACGCCTAATTTCTCAACACGAATTACGTCGCCTTCGCTAACTTTGTACTGTTTACCACCTGTGGCAATAATTGCGTACATGTGCTTACCTCCTTCAAATTAAACTCGCCAACTTCGGTGTATGACCTTAAAAATCTATCCTAAAGTCACACTTTTACCTCATTGTGCGGCACACAATGCTTATATTACCATACCTATTTTGGAATGTCAACCAGATTTTTCAAAAAACCAGCCCAAATCTTTCAAAAATTAGCCCAGATCTTTCAAAAATCAACCCAGATTTCGAATCTTAAATTCTTTTTCTGCTTCCCGTCTTTGATCCTTCTGTGCAATATCATGACGCTTGTCATACAGTTTCTTACCTTTTGCCAGTCCAATCTCCACTTTCGCTAAACTGCCTGTAAAATAAACTTTCAGCGGAACCAGGGTATATCCTTTTTCCGCAATCTGTCCGGTCAGTTTTTGAATCTGGCGACGATGAAGCAAAAGCTTACGGGTTCGCAAAGGATCTTTATTAAAAAGATTGCCTTTTTCATAAGGACTGATATGCATCCCATAAATAAAGACTTCCCCTTTTTCAATTTTAATAAAAGACTCCTTGATGCTGCATTTTCCCATACGAAGGGATTTAACTTCTGTACCAGCTAAAGTAATACCCGCTTCGTACTTATCTTCAATAAAATAATCATGGTACGCTTTTTTATTATTGGCTACCAACTTATAATTGTCTTTCGACATCCTTCCCACCTCACATTTCTTTTTACATTTCTTTTTACATTTCTTCTCAGATTTCGTTTACAATTTTTCTCTAACTTTCTGATTTTCACATTTTTGCAATTTTTCACATTTTTTGCTTCATTTCAGAATTGCTTCTCTGTGTTTCTGCTCTTAATACTTTTCCTTTTGGTTATTTCTTGGAAATAGGAGAAATTGGATACTACGACTTCGCAGGTCAACTTCCCATACCTGTACCTGGATTTTACTGCCGATCCGATATTGTATTCCAGTGGTTTCTCCAGTCATGGTCATCCGCTCCCGGTTGAAGAAATAAAAATCATCATACATATTTTCAACACGAAGCAAACCTTCTATTGTATTGGAAAGTTCAAGATACATTCCCCATTCTGTGATCGATGTCACCATGCCTTCATAAGTTTCACCACGATGACCCAGCATATATTCTGCTTTTTTCAGCTGGTCCGTCTCTCGCTCTGCTTCCTCCGCACGACGTTCCAGCATACTCGTCTGCTTTGCGATTTCATCTAGTTTTTCCTGATAATGCTGCAAACGCGTTTCATCCAGCTTCCCATGCAGATTTTCTTTTAAAATCCGGTGGATCTGCAGATCTGGATACCGGCGGATCGGAGATGTAAAATGGCAGTAATAAGTGGCAGCCAATCCAAAATGACCGCTGCACTCTGTACTGTAGCGAGCACGTTTCATCGAGCGAAGGGCTGTCCGGCTAATAAAAGCTTCTTCCGGTGTATCCGCTGCTTTCGCTAACAATTTCTGAATTTCTTTTGGATGAAATGCTTTCCCGGAACCTGTCGTCTTGATACCATAGCCTAAATTCGAGATCAGCTGTGACAGCTGCAGCAATTTCTCCCCGTCTGGTTCTTCGTGAACACGATAAAGGAAGGGAAGCTCCTGCCAAAAGCTATCCTCTGCTACCGTTTCATTGGCTGCCAACATAAAATCTTCAATCAAATCCGTTGCGGCATTGCGTTCATAAGCCTCGACGGAAATCGCATGTCCTTCTGCATCCAATTGAATCTTACTTTCCGGAAAATCAAAATTCAGAGATCCCCGTTTTTTACGTTTTTCTCGTAAGATTGCGGAAAGCTCCTTCATCTGCAAAAACATCGGAAGCAGATCGGCATATTCGTTCTGTGCCGCTTCTTCCCCAGCTAAAATCTGCGCCGTTTTTGTATAAGTCATCCGCCGATCAACCCGAATCACGGATTCCGTAATACAATGGGAAATGACTTCCCCTTTTGCATTAATATCCATAAGACAACTCAACGTCAGACGATCTTCTCCCTGATTCAACGAACAGATTCCATTGGAGAGGCGGTGTGGAAGCATCGGGATGACACGATCGACCAGATAAACGCTGGTTCCTCGCTCCAAAGCACTTTGATCCAGTACACTTCCCTCTTTTACATAGTGCGTAACGTCTGCAATATGAACTCCCAGATGATAGATTCCATCCGCATAATGCAGTGTGATCGCGTCATCCAGATCCCGCGCATCTTCTCCGTCGATCGTAACAGTCGGTAACAAACGCAGATCCATACGACCAGCCCATTCTTCTTCGGAAACCGTCTCTGGCTGCTGCGCTGCGGCTTCCATCACCTCCGGTGAAAAATTCTCCGGTATGCCATGGCTGCGTATAATTGCCAGCAGATCGGCTTTCGGGTCGTTTACATGCCCCAAGATTTCAACAATCTCCCCTTCCGGATTTTTATGAGCCGTTCCATAATTTAAAATCCGCACGACTACACGATGCCCAGTCATTGCTCCTGCATTTTTACTTTTCGAAATAAAAATATCACCGTTAAATTTTAAATTATCCGGCACAACAAAGCCAAAATTTCGACTTTTTTCATAGATCCCTGTCAATTCCCGGATTCCACGTTTTAAAACGCGCAATACCTTTCCTTCTGCTGACTTTTCTTTCAGAGGCGGACGCAGAATCTGAATCTCAACCTCGTCCTCATGAAATGCATCCAACGTATTGTATTCGGCAATGTAAACATCTTTTTCCATTCCTTCTACTGTTACAAAGCCAAAACCTCTTGTAGTCGCACGAAAAATGCCGGTTTTAATTTCCACCTCTGCAATCCGATAACGTCCTCTATGATTGCAGCTGATCTTTCCTTCCTGCACCAGCAGATCCAACACCGTATGCAGATCGATACGTGCTTCTCCTTCAATCCCCAAAACTGCTGCGATTTCACGGGCACGCATCGGCCGATAGCGTGAATCTCGCATAAAGTCTACAATCACTCGTTTTCTATTCTCCAGTAATTTTTTATCCAATCAATTTACTTTCTTCATGTTAAGATTTTACCTAAATCCCGTAAAGCAAACATCCTTCATTCTGCCAAATCTGTATTCAAGCAAATGCCAGTTGTCAACTCCTCATCCCCTAAGCAACTATACAAAAATAGATCGAAAGCTAACGATCATAGCTAACGATTTGCAAGGCACCTCGCACCGCCTAAAGGCAGTGGATTTTTGCCTATGACAAACAAGATTTCCGTCTATGACAAACAAAATGATTTATTTACGAAAAAAGATTTACCACAGATTGAGTATTCGATCCCCCATCCCACAGTAAATCTTTCATCCTATCTTGTCTTTTCTTTTTTTAAAAACAATCTCCTGCCAAGGCAACCAATATTGCTCTTACAGAATATTCAGTGCTAATGAAAGCACAAAAAATGCAACAACAAGCCATTTGGTAGACTTTTCCAGTTTACCTTCCAAAGTACGGCCTTTGTTTTTGCTCCAAAATGTTTCGCCAGCACCGCTGATCGTAGCAGAAAGTCCTGCAGATTTACCTTCCTGCAAAAGAACAACTACTGATACAATTAAGCATACTGCAACGAAAATAACGGATAACGCAATCTTTAAAACAGCCATTTAATCATCCTCCAGTTTATAAACGGACATATTCTGCTGATACAGACAGCATCCTGCAGTCAAACATAGCTAGTTTATCACTTAATGCAGAGGAATGCAAGTTTTTTTTCCTCTGTGCTTAACGTGCAGTTGTATTTTCAGCATAAAGTGCAATAATTCGCTGGATCACTTCTACACTTTTCAGCATGCTGTCCAGACAAGCATATTCATAGCGGCCATGGAAATTGTGTCCGCCGGTGAACAGGTTTGGACAAGGTACTCCCATGAAGGAAAGTCTGCATCCATCTGTGCCGCCGCGGATTGGAAGAACCTGCGGTTCTACACCGCAGTCCTGCATAGCCTGCTGCGCATGTTCAATCAGATGGAAGGCCGGCAGAATCTGTTCTTTCATATTATAGTAAGAATCTTTGATCGTTACCCGGAACAGGTTTTCGCCGTATTTTTGATTCATAAAATCACAAACCTGTTGGAAATAACGCTTTTTCTGTTCGAATAATGCCCGGTCATGGTCACGGATGATATAATGCAGTTCTGCATCTTCAATCGAGCCTTTCATAGCAGTTAAATGATAAAATCCTTCATAACCTTCCGTATGCTCCGGACGCTGCGCAGCGGGAAGCTGCTGAATAAAATCAGCTGCTAAAAGAGAAGCATTGATCATACGATTTTTCGCACTGCCCGGATGGATGCTTTTCCCTTTTACGGATACTTTGGCAGATGCAGCATTAAAATTCTCATATTCCAGTTCGCCTTCGGATCCGCCGTCTACCGTATAGGCAAATTGTGCTCCAAAACGCTCCACATCAAAATGATCCACACCCGCACCGACTTCTTCATCGGGAGTAAAAGCAATCTTAATTTCACCATGCGGTCTTTCTGGATGTGCTAAAATTTCTGCGATTGCGGTCATGATCTCCGCAACTCCAGCCTTATCATCTGCTCCTAACAACGTCGTTCCATCGGTTACGATCAAAGTTTTCCCTTGATAGGAAGGCAAACAAACATCATCCGCAGTGGTTAAAATGATTGCTTGCTCTGCATTTAACACAATGTCCTTTCCATCATAATTTTCAATAACACGCGGCTTGACATCTTTGCCGGAAATCTCCGGTGAAGTATCCATGTGCGCGATAAAACCAATCGCCGGTACTTTTTCTGCCTGCTCCGGTTCTAAATTAGAAGGGATTGATGCATAGACGTAGCAATGCTGCCGATCGTAATAGACATCAGAAATTCCCATATTTTGTAATTCCTGATACAAAACCTCTGCCAGCTGAAATTGTTTTTGGCTGCTCGGAGAGGTCGTGCTCTCCTCGTCACTTTGCGTATCTATTTTTACATAGTTTAAAAAACGCTCTAATAATGCATTTTTTGTTTCTGCTGATGTACTCATATTCCATCTCCTATTCTTTTTTACGGTTTCTTTTTTCATTTTTCACAGAGCACACTTCTTCATCCGCAACCTGCTTTTCTATTCTTCACAAACTACGTTTTACAAGCTACGTTCTGCTTCTTCCTTCTTCACAAACTACGTTTCACAAGCTACGTTCTGCTTCTTCCTTCTTCACAGCGCATGTTTTTATTCGCGGTCTGCTAATTCTTTCGCCACATCTTCCCAGGTGATTCCTTTTTCTGCCATCAGAACCATCGCATGATAGAGAAAATCCCCCAGCTCATAAACAACTTCTTCCGGCTGTGGATTTTTGGCAGCGATCAAAATTTCAGCGGCTTCTTCTCCTACTTTCTTTAAAATCTTATCCAGACCTTTTTCAAAGAGGTAATTGGTATAGGAACCTTCTTTTGGATGAAGTTTTCGATCCTGAATCGTTGCATAAACAGCTTCAAGAACTTCATAAGGACGGTTTGCCACAGTTTTGGAAGATACAACATCACGATAAAAACAGCTACGATTGCCTGTATGACAAGCAGCACCCACCTGCACTACCTGCGCTAACAGGGTATCCTGATCACAGTCAATTTTCAAGGATTTGACATACTGAAAATGACCGGATGTTTCTCCTTTTATCCAGAGGCTTTGACGGCTTCTGCTGAAATAGGTCATACGACCCGTGCGAATCGTCATACGATACGCTTCTTCATTCATATACGCTACCATGAGGACATCCTTTGTCTCCCAATCCTGTACCACAACCGGCAACAGTCCATCCGCATTTGGTGTCAGGTCGTTCCAGCCAAACTGCGGGGAAAAACGCTCGGTTTCCCAGCCTGCTTCCTGGAATTGCACCTGATACTGCATCATATTTCCGGCATCTGCTTCCGGTATCGTATACAAAAGACCCGCTGCTCCCTGTTTCAAAACCTCCATCCCTTCTTCTGCCAGACAAAAAACAGAAACATCCGTTTTTCCTGCCAATTGGCAAAGAACCTGAGAACCGATCGCTGTCAGACAGTAAAAGGTTCGAAATCCCTGCTCATAGGCCTGCTGCGCTTCGTCGACTGAGGTCAGCAACGTTCCAACACGGTCTGCCTGAAAACGATTCAAACATTCCGTAAAAAGCGCAGGATTGGAGCCAGATGCAAAAAACATGTGAGAAGCACCGGTATATAAATATTTTTTCACATCATCAATATGATTGCAGACCCCTCCCGCTGTAAACACACCCAGATCCTTTTTGGCTAATTTTTTCAAACATTCTACATTGGCATGATGGGCATCTGCATCTGTGGAAGTATCCACAAAGAGTAATTCATCTGCACCGCTGTTGGCACAAGCCTGACAATAGACAGCCGGATCCGCGATCAAAGTACCGTCAGCCAGAAAAGCTGCCCCATCCTTTAATAAAATATACGGAATCACTTTTTTCATTCTTATTTCCCCACAATTTTTCTTGTTTGCACGTTTTCTTCTTTATCTTTTTTCGTAGTTTTCTCGATTTATGAATGTTTCTTATAAATGTTTCATTTCTCCATTTTATAAATGTTTTATTTCTCTATTTCCTACGTTCTTCGTTCGGATTCTGTTCCAAAAGTTCCCGGATTCCAGCTAAAATCTGCGTAATCCGTTCATTTTCCATCTTCATACTGACCTGATTGACTACAACACGTGCCGAAAGATCGCAAACTTCTTCCAGCACGACCAGACCATTTTCTTTTAAAGTCGTTCCTGTTTCTACGATATCGACGATTACTTCGGAAAGACCTACTAACGGTGCCAATTCGATGGAACCATTTAATTTAATAATTTCTACGGTCTGCTGCTTTACATTATAAAAATAATCCTTTGCAATGTGCGGATATTTTGTTGCAACCCGAATCAATTCATTATGCGCAAGCTTTTCCCGCGCCGATTCCGGACCGCACACACACATTTTGCAGCGCCCCATTCCCAGATCTAGGACTTCATATAAACGGCTGTCTTCTTCCATGATCGTATCTCGTCCAACTACGCCGATATCTGCTGCACCATACTCCACATAAGTCGGAACATCACTTGGTTTTGCTAAAAAAAAGCGATAGCCCAATTCCGGATTGCGAAAAATCAATTTCCGGCTATTTTCTTCCATCTCCGGGCAAGTAATGCCAATCTGCGCCAGCAATTCCATCGTTTTCTCTGCCAGCCTTCCTTTCGGAAGCGCAAATACAAGATCTCTCATGTTACAATTCCCCCATTACTTCATCCAGTTCTCTGGTTTCTTTCACACCGCTGTCTACTTCTAAGATCGTCACACTGCTGCCGGAACGATTGATGTAATAAATGCGGGAAATCTGTTCTTTTCCAGCATAGACAAGATAATCCTCCAGCTTTTGACCGGCTTGTTTTTGTAAAATCATCAAGCGACTGCCTTTCTGACGCAATTTTGCGGCCAGCGCAATTCCCGCCTGAACCTGTTCTTCTTCCATTAAAAGAATGGAATCCGTAACAGAAGCTTCGATTGCGATTTTTTGACGCTCCAAAGCGGTCATCAGTCCATCCACCGAAATTTTGAACCCTACGGCTGGAGCATCGTAGCTGAACTGTGCCATCAAGGTATCATAACGTCCGCCGGAAACAATCGCATTGCCCGTTCCATAGGTATACGCTCGAAAAACTATTCCCGTATAGTACTGATAGCCCGTGACCATCCCCAGATCAAAGGAAACATAGCGTTCCACCCCATAATAAGCCAGCATTTGATAACAAGCCTTCAAACGACGGATTGCATTCTGAGACGTTTCATTGTGTACCAATTCTTCCATACCCAGCACCTGATCGATCGTGCCGGAATAAATCTGCAGATTTTCAAAAACCTTTCGCTGTCTGGGCGTAAGATTTTCTTTTAGTAATAAGCTTTCCAGGGCAAAAAAGTTTTTCGTTAATAAAAACCGGCGAATTTCTGCTTCTGCTTCACTCGAAATACCGATTTCCTCAAATAAACCCTGTAAAAAAGAAGCACTTCCGATTGCAATCTGAAATTCGGATAAACCGCAGGCACGAAGACAATCCACTACACAGGCAATCATTTCCGCATCAGCTGCTGCTGAATCATCCCCAAACAGCTCTGCCCCCGCATCGGTTCCCTCTTTCAAACGAAGTCGATAACTGCGGTCATTGATAAAAGTACTTCCATTGTAGCAAAGGCGAACCGGCAGATCAGCAGGTTCGTAATACTTCGAAACGCAGCGAACGATTGACGGTGTCATATCCGGACGCAGTACTAACGTATTGCCTTCACTGTCAAATAATTTAAACATCTCATTAGAAGCAACACTTCCTCGCTCTTTCTTAAAAATATCAAAAAATTCAAATGTCGGTGTCTGGATATCACTATATCCATAGGAATTCATCACCTGACGAATTCGATTTTCCAAAGTCAATTTCCGCGCATATTCCACCCCATAGATATCACGAACACCTTCCGGCGTATGCAGCATCTGTTTCATCGTATCGTTCCCGTTCCTTTCTTTTTCTATTGTTTCACAACCTGATTATGATCGATCATGCTGCAACCGTACTTTTTCGATTGCATTTCAATCCTTTGCATTTCAATCCTTCTTCGAGATTGTGTTTTTATTTACAAGATTTTAGTGCATCAACGTGCTAATTTGGCACCGTATCAATGTTTTTGATTATACGAAAAATATCTTCTGCTGTCAAGCGCCTCCCGTTCCTGCCGGCAAGTTTTCTATTTACTGTCCGTTTTTCTCATTTCTCTGCAAAGTTCTTGATTCCTGTCCGTTTTTTCGTTTCCCTGTAAACTTCTGATTTTCTTTCAAGTTTCTTATTTATGTCCAGCATCCGTATTTGTATTGCTAGCTTCTTTCCAAGAATTTCCATTTTCTTCTACAATTGACTCATCTCGTTGCTCCAGGTCTTTTTGTAACGCTTCCAGATAGTGCAGGAAAATGCCGTGATTCCCCGGAAAGACTTCAAAGCAATCGTGACAGGCTTCTAATTCTTCAAAGGTAAAACTTTTTCGTCCCCCCTGCTTCATCCGCTGCCAAAAGCGATAGATACTGGAAAATGGCTGGTAAAAGTAGCGATCCTGATTGGAATAATATAAAATCAAAAACGCAATCCCACCCTGCTTTTCAAAATCCTGCATAAATACAATCTGATGCTCATGAACATTCTGCAGAGGAAATGTATTGGTACTGCATTCTTTTGCATCAAAACAGACTGGAATTCCCTGTACCGCTCCAATATAATCCACGGTGCTTTTCTGATCAAAATAAGCCAGTGTGATGTGTCGGGTGGACTGCTCGATCTGAACCGGTTTGATCGGTGTTGGGATTTTCTGGATCAAGGCAAGTCCTAATTCCCGATAACGGGCATTCGTTAAATTGAGCAGTTCCTCCAGATGAGAACCACGCAGTCCTCTGCTATTCCATGTTGGCATCGTGCAGAAGTCCCTCACCTTCTAAAACGGAACGAAACGTTTCCGGCAAAGATGCACGGAAAGTTTTCCCTGCCAGACTTTCCAATTCACATGCTCCCTTCGGAATGGTTAATTTCCAAGAATGCAGTAACTGAAAATGTCCATGATACGTGCGGTGATACCAGCCGTTAACGGATTCTTCTCCATATTTATGATCGCCGATCACCGGATGACCAACACTGGCCAGATGCGCACGAATTTGGTGGCTCTTTCCCGTAATCAGATGAATTTCCAAAAGCGTCATCCGCCCATTATTCCCTAAAGGGATGTATTCCGTTTCGATTTCCTGCGCTCCTTCTGTTTGCGCTGCCTGAATTGCTACTTTATTCTGTTCCGCATCCTTTGTCAGCCATCCCTTCAAATGCGCCGGACGTTTGATTACACCTTTTACCAGTGCCAGATACCGCTTATCGGCTGCCCGCTCCTGCAAAAGTGAACTCAAAACTCTCGCACCGCGGTACGTAATGCCTGCGGTTACAATTCCGCTGGTATTGCGATCCAGTCGATTGCAGACAGAAGGTTTAAAAGTCGCAATACTTTCCTGCGTCACCTTCCCTTTTTTCAAAAGATACTGCAAAATATATTCATTCAAGGAAATATCATCCGCTTTTGCCTTCTGTGAGAGGATTCCAGCGGGTTTATTTAAAATCATCACATCCGCATCCTGATAAATAATCTTGACCGATGGCAATTTTGCAGGCAGCGTTTTCGGCATCAGGGGTTTGACCGGCTGAGGAGCCCCCACAAATTTCTCATAAGTTTCATCTGAGAAAAAGAGACGAATCTCATCACCAGCCTTTAAATGCTCACTGCCATCTGCTTTTTTATTATTCAGCGTAATATTTTTCTTACGCAGCATTTTATAAAGGAAGCTTTTTCCCGCTTCTTTTAATAATTTATTTAAATACTTATCCAGACGCTGTCCGGCTTCACTTTCATTAATAATGACCAGCTTCAACTTCTTATCTGCCCTTTCTATTTCTAGACTCTGCCCTTCTGGGATTCTGTCCTTTTTTCAGTTCCGCCCCATGTCTGGGATTGCGCAAAGTTTTTTTCTCTTGTGTATGGTTCTTTTCTTGTCCATATGTTTTCTTTTGCGTCTGTTTTGCATGGGTTCCATTTTTCTTGCTGGAAATGGTTCTCTTTTTCGGCTCTCCACCAGAAGCAACATGTTTTCGATTTTCCATTTTCCTGGGCGGGATGAGACAATTTGGTGCAAATCCGATTAAATCCTGCCGTCCCGTCTGGAGCAAAGCTTCTTTTACCAAATCATAATTTTCCGGTTTTCGATACTGCACCAGGGCTCTTTGCATCGCCTTTTCATGCGGATTTCGCGGAATATAGACCTTTTCCATTGTCCGCGGATCAATGCCAGTATAATACATACACGTTGAAATCGTAGAAGGTGTCGGATAGAAGTCCTGCACCTGCTCCGGCATATAGCCCATATCCCGCACAGCTTCTGCCAATTTAACCGCTTCGGTTAAGGTAGAGCCCGGATGAGAAGACATCAGATACGGAACCAGATACTGCTTTTTGTTCAGCCGCTCGTTTGTCCGCTTATACTGATCTGCAAAACGACGATACACCTGATTCTGCGGTTTTCCCATATAATGAAGCACCTGATCCGACACATGCTCCGGTGCGACTTTTAATTGACCGCTGACATGATAATGACATAATTCTTCTAAAAAACGACTTTTCGTATCTGCCAGTACATAATCAAAACGGATGCCAGAACGAATAAATACCTTTTTCACGCCGGGAAGTTTTCGCAATTTTTGGAGCAATTCCAAATAATCCTTATGGTCGGCCCGCAGATTTTTACAGGGAGCTGGAAATAAACACTGTTTCTCTGGACAAGCGCCCTTTTGGGTCTGTTTTTCACAAGCCGGATGACGAAAATCGGCAGTAGGACCGCCAACATCGTGAATATAGCCTTTAAAATCCGGATGCTTTGTCATTCGAACCGCCTCTTGTAAAATGGATTCATGACTGCGGCACTGCACGATCCGACCCTGATGAAAGGTCAGCGCACAGAAATTACAGCCGCCAAAGCAGCCCCGGTTATTGACCAGACTAAACTGCACCTCCTGGATCGCCGGGACACCGCCAGCAGCCTTATAAGACGGATGCCAGGTGTGCATATAGGGAAGTGCATACAAATCATCCATCTCCAGCTGTGTCAACGGGAAAGAAGGGGGATTTTGCACCAAATATTGCTTATTGGGATAAGGTTCTACCAGCTTGCGCCCATGAAAGGGATCGGTATTGCGATACTGGGTATAAAAACTCTCCGCATAACTGCGTTTACTCTGCTGTAACTCGGCAAACGCAGGAAGCAAAACACCATCTGCAAATAATTCCGGATTACTGGTACGAAAAACCGTTCCGCGCACAAAGGTAATGTCTTTTACTGCAATTCCACTATTTAAACAGTCCGCAATTTCTAATGTCGCATGTTCTCCCATGCCGTAGCAAATTAGATCTGCTGACGAATCCATCAAAATTGACCGCTTCAATTGGTCGGACCAATAATCATAATGCGCCATTCTGCGCAGGCTCGCTTCAATTCCGCCAATGATGATCGGAACATTTTTATAAACCCGCCGGATTAAATTGCAGTAAACAACTACCGCATAATCCGGTCGTTTTCCCATAACACCGCCCGGTGTATAGGCATCGGTTTTCCGACGTTTTTTGGCTACCGTATAGTGATTGACCATGGAATCCATATTACCGGATGAAACTAGAAAACCAAGCCGCGGCCGTCCAAATTCTTGAATGGAATCTTCTGTTTTCCAATCCGGCTGAGACAAAATGGCAACCTTATAACCTCTTGATTCCAGCAGACGGCTGATAATGGCAGTCCCAAAAGAAGGATGATCAACATAAGCATCCCCTGTCACATAGACAAAATCCGGCTGCTGCCAGCCTCTTTGTTCCATCTCTGCCCGACTCAACGGCAAAAAATCGTATTTCTTTGTTTCTTTTGTCTTCTCTTTTCCCAATTTTCTCTCTTTTTCCAAATCACTCACCGCCTTCTTCATCCTTCTTCATCCAGTTCCTTTACGGCCTCCTGCAAAGGACGATAGACACGTTTTCGGGTTACTTCCGCCAAATGCAGCTTTGTCATATCCACCAAAACCGTTTTAACACGATCTGCTGCCAATTCCTGCCGGAAAGTCCGCAGCAGTTCTTCTGTATGCTGTTCCGATTCCAGATCAATGAAATCAACCAAAATAATCCCACTGTAATTGCGCAGCCGAAGCTGGAGTGCGATTTCTTTTGCCGCTTCCAGATTCGTCCGCAGAAAATTCTGTTCTTTGCTGTATCGTTTATCGGTATTTTTTCCCGTATTGACATCAATAACCGTTAAGGCCTCTGTAGGCTCCAATACTAAATATCCACCCGATTTCAGCCAAACCTGCTTTTTTAACGCCTGCTCAAAGGCTGTTTTCAAGGAATACAGTGCCGTTAGGCTCAACTGCGGATCCTCATAAAGTCGTACACTAATTTCCGGCATTCGTTCTTGAATTTCCTGATAAAACAGCTTCTGATCCGTAATCACCTCCAGCTCCATCTCCATCGGATAATCTCGGATCAGCTCTAAAAATGCATGTTCTTTCTGATATAAGCAAGAAAAACAGCGGCGGTAAGGAGCTGCTGCCAAAATTGTTTCACATCGCTGCTTTAATGTTTCGATTTCGTCAAAAACATCTTCCAGCTTCCCATTCTGTGCATTTGTCCGAACGATCAACGCACAGGATTTCGGAAGCAGATTGTTTGAAACAATCTGCTCCTGCAAGGTTTTCTGAAATTCTTTATCGCGGATTTTTCGAGAAAATGAAATTCCGCTCTGGCCATAGATCAGGACACAGTAACGTCCATCTAAATTAAAATGTCCCCTCAAAACCGGCAGTTTTGTCTTCACCGGCTCTTTTTCCACCTGTACCAGCAGTTCATCCCCGCATGTAACCAGACCTTTGCGAGCCTGTCTGGTATAAAAGAAATCCGTTTGATGCTCTAATGGCAAATAACCATTCAAGCCACAGCCAAAATCCACAAATGCGGCATTGATATTTTTTAAAATACTCTGTACGCGGCCGACATAAAGATTTCCGATTCGAAACGTTTTTTCTTTCTCTACATGCAGTTCCGTAATCCGCCCATTTTCCTGTAATGCGGCTGCCAGTCCTTTTCGATATTCTGTAATAATGAGCTTAGCCAAGAAGCTCACCCATTCCTTCCAGAGGCATCAGCTTACGCGGTTCTTCCTCTTTTGCAAGATTGGTATACATTTCCAAGCGATGAATATGATACGGCAGTGTTTCAGGCGCAATTTCATATGCTGCACAGAAGGCTTCCATAACCTGCTCCGGTTTTAAATTTGCCACACTGCCTGCTGATACCTGCATCCAAAGGCAGTCTGCTGCTTCTTCTCCGGTCTCCACCTTCGCTTTTGACTCCTGGAAAGCCGTTTCATAGATCAACGGACGAATATCCACTTCCATTTTTTTCTTTTTCGTTTTCTTCGTTACCAGAATGGACTTCTGGGAAAGAAATGCCTGAAATTGCTGCTTCACTTCTTCTGAAATAGGAACTGCAAAATGCACTTCATAATCTGCCGCAGCGATCATCGACATTGCAGTTTTCGCCTGATCGGGCAACTTGACATAGCTTAACGCCCACAGACCTTCCGGCATCGCTGCATTGATCTTCGCCAGCATTTCTTCAGAGGAAGCAGTTGACAGCACTTCAATATCGACATATTCTCCCTCAGAAGTCAAGCCCAGTCCCAGCGGAGAAGCAAAACTCATGATCTGATGCGGGCTGAATCCCGCAGAATATGCAATATCGACCTCTGCGCGGCGCATTACTTTTTGAAAACACCGCATAATATCTAAATGTCCAATATATTTTAAATGTCCCGTTTTGGAAAACTTGATTCTAATCTTCATGGATACATGCCTCCTTTGCAAAACGATTCGCACTGCAGCCTGCGCATTTTACTGCACAGTTCGGTGTAACTTCTCCTTCCATTGCCCGGTTCCATTCCCGAAGCAGGAATTTCTTGCTGACACCTGCATCAATGAAATCCCAGGGGAAGACTTCATCTAAACTGCGTTCTCTTGTCGTATAGAAATGATAGTCTAAACCACAATCTGCAAGTACCTGCATCCATTTTTCGTAATCAAACTGCTCAGACCAGGAATCGTACAAACAGCCTGCTTCATATGCTTTTAAAATTGCTTTTCCCAGACGTCTGTCTCCGCGCGCAAATACCCCTTCTAAAATAGAAGCTTCCGGAGAATGCCACTGATAGCTCAAACGCTTTTGATTCAGCTGGCTTTTCATAGCATGTTTTACAGTCTCTGCTTTATCAATATAATCCTGCATTTCACACATAGATGCCCACTGCAGCGGTGTAAACGGTTTCGGAATAAAGAATGAAGTACTGGAGGTAATGGAAATTGTGCCCTTTCTCTCCGGTTTCGGAATCGCATCAAAATATTCTGCGGCAATCTTATTCGCAAGCTCTGCAATTCCTTCCATATCTTCTTTCGTTTCCGTCGGAAGACCCAGCATAAAATATAATTTTACCTTCGTCCATCCGCCTAAAAACGCTTTTCTCGCACCTTCTAAAATATTCTCCTCTGTCAGCCCCTTATTGATCAGATTGCGCATCCGCTGCGTACCAGCCTCCGGCGCAAAGGTCAGACTACTCTTTTTGATATCCTGTACCTTGCTCATAATATCCAGCGAAAAGGAATCAATCCGCAACGACGGCAGCGACAGGTTGACATGATGTTCATTACAGGTTTCGATCAAACCATTTACCAATTCTCCCAGACCGGAATAATCACTGGAACTTAAAGAACTCAAGGAAATTTCCTCATGTCCGGTATTGCGCAGAATTTCCTTTGCAACATTCAGCAGTTCTTCTGGACTGCGTTCTCTCCGGGGACGATAAACCATACCCGCCTGACAAAAACGACAGCCGCGGATACAACCACGCATAATTTCCAAAACAGCACGATCCTGTGTTACCTTAATAAACGGAACAATCGGTTTTTTCAAATATTCAACTGTATCCAGCTGTTCCACTACTACTTTTGAAACCTGTTTGGGTGCTTCTTCACAGATCGGCTCAAATGATGCGATCGTCTGATCTTCGTGATACGTCACTTTATATAAGGAAGGAACATAGATACCAGGAATCGCAGCTGCTTTCTTTAAAAATTCCTTTCGGCTCAAACCAGCCTTCTTACAATCCTGATACAATTTCACTAATTCCAGGTTACTAACTTCTCCCTCTCCCAAATAAAACAGATCAAAGAAATCCACCAGTGGCTCCGGATTATAGGTACAGGGACCGCCGCCGATCACGATCGGATCCTCCTCCTGACGATCTTTTGCTAACATCGGAATCTGCGCCAGATCTAAAATCTGCAAAATATTGGTATAACACATCTCGTACTGAATCGTTACCCCAATAAAATCAAATTCCTTCAGCGGATCCTGGGATTCCAGCGCAAACAGCGGAATCTTTTCTTCCTTCATAATCGCATGCAAGTCTGTCCACGGTGAAAATACGCGTTCGCACCAGATGGTTTCCTGCTTATTGAACATATCATATAAAATCTGCATACCAAGATGAGACATGCCAATCTCGTAAACATCCGGGAAACACATGGCGATTCTGGTTTCCACCTCGCCTTTATTTTTCATAATACTATTCACCTCACCGCCAATATAGCGGGCAGGCTTTTCAATTTTTAATAAAACTTCTTCGCTTAATGCTAATTTTCTCATAAATTAATCCTTATAAACTAAAAATGTATTTTTGCAAGCTGTTTATCAATATACAATATTTGTGCTGTAAAATCAACAAAAAAGCCGTTTCTACGAAAAAATCGCGAAACAGCTTTTTCATTCTTGTCTCTTAAACACTCAGATCATGATGTGCTTGTCTCATCACAAACTGAAACTTTTCAATACTTACTTCTACCTGATTTGACAAAAGCTCTGCATTTAACATCCTATGACCATACACATTCTTCGGAATATCCAGCAAATGGCAATAGATTGTAATATAATTCGTTGCAGCCACATCAACTGTCATACGCGCAAAGTTTTGACAGGTGTAGAGCGTATACGTATCTTTCATCCCTTCAAAGACTGCAAACAAGCCTTCTTTCATCGTAACATCAGAAATATAACCATCTTCAAAAAAGCGATTGATCTCATTATAATATTTCTGATATTCGGCTCCCAACGCTGCCAGTTTTTTATTAAGCGCACCATTTAGACAGCAGGTTTCCATATAGTTTCGAAAAAACTCATCTTCATATAAAAGACGAAAATACAGAAAATCACTGATAAAGTATCGGGTCAAAAGATCTTCTTTCACAAAGATCTCCTCTACTTTTTTCATCATATCTGTTATCAGCGTTTGGAAAATCGTATTGGCTAATACATTTTTATTCTTATAATAATAAACGATCAGCCCTTGATTTACATTCGCCCGTTCTCCAATCTCTTTAAAAGTCGTTTTCTCAAATCCCTTTAAATAAAACAACTCTTTACAAGCATCCAGAATTTTCGCCTTTGTATCCAGCCCATTCTCATAATTTGCCACGTTTCGTCACCACACTGTTTTCCGCAATTACCGCTGCGGTAACTGCTATTTCTTCTCCTAATCAGCATATCATGCCGCTTCCGATTTGTAAAGAAATAACATGCAAAGGATTTTCACAGATTTTCACTAAGTTTTTTCTCCACTAAGTTTTTTCTGTAAAGCTTTCCAACTACCAGCAAATCTCATCGAAAATCAGAAAACTACATTGTTTGAAAAACAGACAAAACGCTGCACATTAAACACATTTTATTGTTTCTTTTCCCAGATTGTCAGGATGACTTCTACTGCTGCTAAAATAGCAAATAATACTGCTGCTACAATCCAGGTTTCTGTAATCTGATTCGTATGCATCACTTTCATGATCCAGGTAGCGAAATAGGTACTGATAAAGGAACCAATTCCATATACAGCCGTTGTGATTGCTACGGAATCATCGATTCGTGAAGTCGGAACTAATTGGAATCCATATGCATACATATACGAGAAAATTACTTTATAACAACATCCGCAAATAGCTGCAATTACAACAGCACTAAACGTTGACGGCCAGATTACCATGATCGCCAGAGTGATCGCTGCGAGGAAATAAGAAATTGTAATCGTATGCCGTTTCAGCTTACTGTAAATTACACCAAAGAACAGACAAAGAATAAAGCCTGCAATCTGCTTTACGCTTGTTGCCGTACCGGAAAATGCAGCATCTCCCAAATTATTTTCTGTAATGTACATGGATACATAGTAAAGAACAGTTGCACCGAATAAAATATTGGCGATCAACCAGGAAATCTCTAAAATCCAAAAACGAATTCCCAATGCTTCTTTTGCTTTCTTTTCTCCTGCCTCTACTGTTTTCTTCTGATCAGGTTTTACAGAAGGGACAAAGAGGACGATGAAAATAATCATAGGAATAGCAGCCCAATAACAATTGAATGCATTCTGCCATACACCGCTATTTGCTAAGATTCCCGCAAGGTAGCTATAGATAATCCCTACGAAACTCATCGTAGCGTTGTAATAGCCGGTCATCTTCGCCCGTTCATCTTCATCTTCGTACACATCTGCGATCAAAGCAACTGCTACGACCTGTTCAAAACCAGCACCAATTCCGACTAATGTTCTCGTAAAGACCATATAGTAGGGATTTACAACAACTACACCAAAAATTGCACCCACAGCAAAGAATATTGCACCAATCAGCAGTACTGTCTTTTTATCCAGTTTCTTACACAAATAACTGGCAAGAAGGGAAGTAAATACTACGATCAGAGCCGGACCTGATACAATATAATTCACAGCACCCATGTGATCTGCAAATTCTCCATATAAATTTGAAATAATGGGGATTACTACTAAGTCATGCATAACCGCTAAGTTCGTAAGCATCAACGCGATCAAACATAACAAACGTTTATTTTTTGACATTTCAACTTTCATCTGTGTTCTCCTTTGTATTTCTCTAGAATACCTTCAATTATTTCCTTGTTCTTTTTGCTCTCCTTTTTCGACTTTCGACTGTTCTTTCTTTGAACACTTCGTTTTGTGTTTCCAGATAACTACTCTGCCAAACGTTTTCTGGAATAACGATACACTTCATCCGTAAAGGTTTTCGTTAACAAATAGGGAGAATAATAATTGTCCATCAGGAAAGGATGTCCATATGCAAGCATCTTATCAACAAAAGCTCTTGCTGCCGCAATCTGTTCTTCTTCCGGTGCATCCGGAGCCGGTACATCCGGAGAAACATGAACGATCAGTCGATCACCATATTCCGGAACGATCGTATCGAAATCCAGGAGCTGCTGGCATTCGAGCATCTCAAATCCTGCTTCCAGATAAACGGGAATCAGTGTATCGACCTTACCGCAGCTATGACACTCTGCGATCATTCCTTTTGCATGAATAAAATCGGTTACTTTCTTCATATACGGTACCACCATTTCCCGTAAAGTATCCTGTGAGAAGAACACCCCTCTCTGATGACCCCAATCATCGTGCAGGCACACCGCATGAATCTTATCCTCTCCAAATACTTCCAGGAACTTTTCAATCAATACAATGTATAAATCTGCTAATTTGTCATATAATTCTTTGACCGCATCCTGCTGATCTTCATCAATCATTGCAACAGCTGCTTCTTCAAAGTCCATAAAAGAAATCAGACGTTCATAAAAACCTGTACAGATTACGATTTCCCAGAAGTCTTTTTCCCGCATCATGCTTTCTGCATTCTTTTTTGCACCTTCCCAATCCCAAGAATCAATGTATTCTTTGGTCGGGAAATTTACCTTTTCTTTCCATTCATTGGCATCTTCTAAAAGAGGATTGCCCGGTCTTACCGTAGAACCTCCTACCTGCGGCACATACTCCCATTCAATACCGAACATATCTTTTCCACCTAATTCTTCTGGAGGAAGCTTTGCATCCGATACATTTCCTTTAGCCGGATTATCCGGAACACATTTCGGGAATAAATAACCATAATCAAATGTGGAAGGCAGCCAAACGGGCTCTCCTTTTAACGCCAGAAGAATATTCTCTCTGGGAGTGATCGGTTCCTCATACTCTGTCATCTCACATCCAAAAACTACTCTGCTTTTGCCAGTCTGCAATTCTTTTTCTTCAAATTGATACTTTGCCATCTTAACATCCTTTCTTAACATATATTATGCGCGCTCAATATTATGTATGCTTAAATTTATGTATACATAATATCATTCCTTTTCTTATTTGTCAACCGGCAACTTCTCTGTTCCTCTTTTTTCCAATGTGAAATACAAGTCCTAATTCCAAAAAATAGAAATTTTAGTAGAAACTTCAGATACAATCTGCAAATTTATACAAAAATAAAAAACGTACGAAAACAGATTTCCTTTTTCAAAAAGTTAATCCGTTTTCGTACGTTTTAACGATGTGTTTTCCTTTTTTTAATTTACTTATTCTTTTCCGCTCCAGCAATAGGTGCAAACCTTACTCTTGTCAATACCGATTGCTTCCAAAATACCATCTAATGATTGATAACCCAGGGAATCAAAGCCCAATTCTTTACAGATTGCTTTTAACATACACTGTCCGCGTTCAGTCTTGCTGTCGGAATATTCATCCAAATGCTTCTGTCCTTCGTCGCCTTCCAGATCCTGTACAACACGGCGCGCTAACAGTTCCATATCGGAATTACTGCGTGAGAAATTCAAATACTTACATCCGTACATAATGGGAGGACAAGCAGAACGCATATGTACTTCCTTAGCACCTGATTTATATAAAAATTCTACTGTTTCTCTTAACTGCGTTCCCCGTACGATTGAATCATCGACTAATAAAAGTTTTTTACCTTCAATTAATTCCGGAACGGGAATCTGTTTCATTTTGGCTACTTGATTTCGAACCTGCTGATTTTCAGGCATAAAAGAACGAGGCCATGTCGGCGTATATTTTACAAAAGGACGAGCAAATTCGACACCGCTTTGATGCGCGTATCCAATTGCATGCGGTACACCAGAATCCGGAACACCGGCTACATAATCAACTTCCGGGATTCCACCATGTGCAGCTTCATCACGAGCCATGATCTTGCCATTATCACAGCGCATCACTTCTACACATTTATTTTCATAGCGTGAATTGGGATAACCATAATAGGTCCACAGAAATGCACAAATTTTCATATCTTCTCCTGCCGGAGAGAGTACTTCTAGTTGATCCGGAGTCATCCGGACAATTTCACGGGGTCCTAATTCATAACAATCTTCATACCCCAGTTTATGATAAGCAAAGGATTCAAATGCTACACAGTGTCCATCTTCGCTCTTGCCGATCAGCACCGGAAGACGTCCTACCTTATCACGTGCCGCAATGATTTCACCATTCGACGTTAAAATCAGAAGGGTCATCGAACCTTCAATTTCATCCTGTGCATGCAGAATACCGGCTGTCAGATTCTCTTTCTGATTGATCAGTGCTGCTACAAGCTCGGTTGCATTGACTTTACCAGAGCTCATTGCCATAAATTGATGCCCATGATCGGAAAAATATTTTTCAATTAATTCTTCTGAATTGTTGATACTGCCGACAGTTGTAATTGCATAAAGTCCAAGATGGGAACGAACCAATAACGGCTGCGGATCACTGTCACTGATACAGCCGATACCGCTGCATCCATGAAACTCTGCCAGATCCTTTTCAAATTTTGTACGAAATGGCGTGTTCTCAATCGAATGAATCTGACGCTGAAATCCATCCTTTTCATCATACATGATCATACCGCCGCGTCGTGTTCCCAGATGAGAATGATAATCGACACCAAAGAAAATATCCAGTACACAGTCCCTCTTGGAAACTGCACCAAAAAAGCCACCCATTAGACAAGTCCTCCCTATCGTTTTCAGTCTTAATTAGGTATCTTTTGAAAGTATTTCTTTGAAACCGGCCAAGCTCCAAAAATCTGCTTTCAAAAAAGTTCATCTTTAATAATAAGGGAAAAAACGACATTTTGCAATCCTTATCTGAAACGATTTCCAGATTTTACAAGTTTTATCTATTTGCATAGAATAACATTGAATGCCTGCTTTATGATAAGAAAAAGTGGTGGAGTGAATACGTGAATGTTTGAAGGAAAGGTGGTGGAGAGAACAGGTTGGAATGATTGTTTTCTATCTATTCGTTAAATTCTGGTTTACAGTAGATATTTGATATGTAAACAATAGATAACTCATTTTCTGGATTTTATCTGCAATTCGATAACTTTTTGCAGGATATGTGTGAGTTTTCGCCACTTTTTTGATTTAACAATCGAATAGAGTAAATATATAATATATAATATATGCATATGATAAATATAGAAAGAAGATGGATCATGAGTGATGAAGAATATAACAAGATTCTGAAACAATATCATAAACTTTCTGATAGGCATATTTTAGTCGTTGAGGCAGATATGCCTTATCCTGATGTGCTCAAAGTTGTAAAGCTTTCTGATAAGATACGTAAAGCAGGTAATGAACTCTTTGGTCTTATGAGAAAGAATTATAACCAGCTTGTGCGTACAAAAAGATACCGCAAACTATTATATTTGTATGGTAGTGCAGAGCACAAGACCAAACGTAAGATACTTGCTGATCAGCTCAATGAAATGCAGAGATCTTATCATGTCACATGGGATCATTGCAGGAAATCTATGATCTCAATAGGCAAGAAATATGGTATAAATGCCGTATTTGCATTAACGAAAGCCGAAGATATTTGGCGAGGGGTCGAGAAATGTTTGTATGGTAACGGTAAAAATCTTCATTTCTCAAAACATGGAGAAATGCCTTGCATCCGTGCAAAACCAAATCCTCTTATAAAAATCTCAAATTATAACGCAAAGAAACCGGAAATTTCAGGAAATAATATCCCTCGAATTTCCGGTTTCTTTGTTTCTTTTCAGAATCCAATCCTAATCTAATTTTAAAAATTTGTTTCTTTTCTTTATAATTTCCTTTTCTTTCTTTTTACAATCTCTTTTCATTCAAAACAAGAGTTTTGATCCTGCCAGCTTTCCTGGATTCATTTGCTCCAATCCGTTCACATTTTACTGACTTTTGCGCTCCTGCTTCTTCTTGCGAACTGGATTTTCAAACGAACAGGGAACCTCATACATACACTTTCCACAGCTGTCTCCTGCGCCATCCAGATATTTCGGAAAGCCTCCATTGTAAATGTAATCATTGCATTTTTGACGGTCATAGTAAATCTCGTAACCTTGTCGGCAAAATGCTTTTGCTGCACATCGCTTCATACATTCTTCACAGCTTCCATCATAGCGATATAAGCAAAATTCTTCTTCCGGACGTTCACTCGGAACCAACTCCAAATCGGTCACAATGCTGCCAAACCGACCGCAGCAGCCGCTTTCCGTGATCAAGAGCTGATGGACACCAAATTTCCCCAAACCCGCGATATAAGCCACGCTTTTATGAGACCAGTTGCTAACCAGTTCTTCTTCATCATATTGATACGTAGGCGGCAGCACTGCTGCACGATAGCCTTTTCGTTCAAAAATCTCCTGAAGATATTGATTGAGATTCACCAGAAGATGATCCGCCTCAATATTGGCAAAATCCCACTCACCGAAGCTTTCCAGTTCTTCTGCATGATTTTCTACTAATTCTTCTGTAAAAGGAATAAAATAAACGATTACACTTTTGGCATCCGGCATCACGTCATCCGGAAAGGTACACTCTGGTCCGATAATTTTAGGCAAATTATAAAACATTGCATCCTCTGCATCTGCAAATCCTACCAGCGGTTCCCCCCAGGAAGTCTCCGTTTGATGCAGCATCTGATAATTTTTTACATAATCCCGAATCAATTGCTCGATTTCCTGATTTTTTTCACTTGCCCCTTCCCATGTACTATTCATACAAATCTTCCCCTCTTTTCTGTAAAAAATCACTCTGGACAACGGAAATCTTTTCCAATTCTTTCCATTATAAGATAACTTTTTACAGTTGACAATACTTTTTAAGGGCTTTTTTGCATATTTGCCACAAAAATCCGGTTTTTGATTACCTTTCCAGCTTTTCCTTTCTTCCGCTCCAAATGCTGCACTTTATTCCGTCAAATCATTCGATTTTTTCCCTGAATCTTTCCCAGAATCCGCTTTTGATTCCCCTGTAAAATCTTCTAAATCCTCTGCTGGCTGTTCCATTTGATTTTCCTGTTCTGGCCTCTTGCCTCCTTCTGGTAAAAACGATGATAACCCATTCTGATCCATCGTTCCCATATCCGAAATTTGCAGCGTACCTGCATCAATCCAGCTGCTGCTGTCCTGGGTTTCCCTTGTAGAACCTATCGTACCATCCAGCTGCCCACGGATGCTTTCTGCCCGAAGAAGACAAAATTCACGAAGTGTCGAACTGCCCGTTTTAAATTCTTCATAGGTATAAAATTTGGTGGGATCCTTTTCTACATAAGGTGCAATCAAAGAAGTTACCTGGTCAAACAGTGTCTCAAATCGGCCGCTTTCAAAATATGCAGAAATCCATTCAGAACATAACCGATGATACCATTCCGTCGTTTCCTCGTCTGCAAAAATCCAGGCAAGCATCGGGCGTTCTTCGATCGTGCCATCTGAAATCGGTGAATCAATCGGATAATTCACCAGCTCTGCAGCACTTCCTTTTGTCTGAAAAGCGCCAAACGCAAGGTTATAATCCCACGGAATCATCTGCATCTGCCCGTCTTTTTCGTAAAGATAATAATTATGAATCATCGAACCGGTATAGCTGTCAAAATTCAGCAGAAAATTATGCACGACAAAATAGCGAAGCACGGCTTCTTGATCGACAGCACTGCTTACTTCTTCCCCACTGCTCAAGGTTTTTAAAGCAGCGATCAAACGATTCTGATCTGCCGTCGTGATATCCGTTTTGGCCGTTTCAAAAATATGCGAATAGCTGGCTGGATCGTCATCAATATACTGCAGCAGCACATCTTCGCTGCGAGTTCCTTCTGCGCTCTGCCCTGTTTGATTTTCTTCCGGCAAACTGGGCAAAATGCCCTTTGTACCTGCGGCATGATCTGGTGGCTGCTTTCCCTCACTCCTTTCCTTGTCCACGGGTTCTTGTACGATACCTTCTGTGCCTTCTGCATCGTTTCCTGGCTGTACTGCTTCCTCATCTGGCTTTTGATCTGTTTTTTTCCTTTCTGCACCTGCATTTCCCTCCAGATGCGCTGTATCGGGCTTTTCCGCTTTTTGCTCCATTTCCCAATCCAATGTCTTCGAAATACCTTTCGTTACCATCTGCGTGCCGTCCGGTTTATACAGTGCTCCGGTATCACTTCCATAATTTCGTTTTAAAAAGGATTCTTCAATCCCTTCTACCGCCAGATAAAGCCCCCAGTCTTCACCATTTACCGAAATATCTACGTAACTGCAAAGAGGTGCAGCGACACCCATCTCCCGCATCATTTCATAGCTCAGATAATCTTTCAGATACGTTGTATCCTGAATCAGATTGTTCAAACACAATTTATCCAGGCCGTAGTAGGTTCTGTTGCTGTCATAGTGGTCAAATTCGATTTTAAAACTATAACGATCGTTTCCATATTGTTCCACTTGTGTCAGCGACGTATTGCCTTTTCCGCGGATTGCGGTATTGGGATAGGTTTCGTTATCAATGATTACCGTGCAATTGGCATACTCTTTTTCGGTACAGGTTTCTAGAAATGCATCCCAATCTTCCATCAAAATCTGAATCGTATGCACCTGTGAAGTATCAAACAATTTTTCTTCATACCCCATAACTGCAGTGACTTTTTGCACACCAAAATCTTCTGCATGGACAAAAAGTACCGTCAGTAAAATCGTAAATACAAGTACGACACAACAAATTCGATCAATATGTTTATATGTGGACATGGACAGCCTCCTTAGCCCATATAGTCGCCATGATACCGAACCAGTACGGCACTGCTGACTCCCGGCAGATCTGCAAGAGTGTTGATAAAATCTGTCCGTTCCTCTCGCAGACGCACATCCAGATTCAATTCAATCTTCGCTTTTTGGACTGTTTTACTCTTCATTACGCACTTTCGTGTTTCTTTCGTCAGGATGTCCAATGCCGCTTTTTCTACTTCTGCGTCCGCGCAAGTCAGCACAGCAATATAAGGATTGCAGGAAGCCTTTCGATTGACAAACAGTAACAGCATACCGCCGATTAGAACACTTCCTGCAACTGCCAATACGATCATGCCAGCTGCCAATACGATTCCCACAGCGATTGACCAGAATAAAAACGCAATGTCCAACGGCTCTTTAATCGCTGTTCGAAATCGAACGATCGACAACGCACCTACCATACCCAAAGAAAGAACTACATTGGATGTAACCGCCAAAATTACCATCGTTGTAATCATCGTCAGCGCAATTAACGTAGTTCCAAAACTAGAAGAATACATCACGCCCTGATACGTCTTTTGATAAACGAAAAAAATAAAAACGCCAATCCCAAACGATAACAATAACGCCACCGAAAGATCGAAAAGGCTGATACTGGAAATATTTTCTAAAAAACTGGATTTAAAAACATCTTGAAACGTCATATAGAAACTCCTTTTTTAAGCTTTATTTTTACCTGTATTTGCCAGCTGCCACTTTCTCATCCCCAGATCCGACATGCTGCGTATTTCGAAAATGCTTCTGTACGGCAGCCTGGAATCTGAACCGCATCTCGGATTACATCCGGCAAAAATTCATCCCATTTTACTTCTAAAATAATATCCTCTCCCGCTGCGAGCGTCACACCGTCAGGATTCCAAAAATCCGTGCTGTACAGTCCCGTTCGGATATTCGAATCCATAGTCACCCGCACATTTCCAGGAGAAAATACAAACGGTTCTCTCGTATATTCGACAATCGTACGCGCATACAATCCCTGACTGCGCATTTTTTGACAGCATTCCCTTAAAAAAGAATTACTGCTTGCAGCCATCCAATCATAATCCCTGTCGATTAGTGCCTGTGCCTGCTCTTTCGAAAGCAAAACAGATTCTTTTGCACAAAGACCATCGATCTTACTTTTCTTTTCTAAACGAATCAGCGTGGTATCACCATTGTAATAACGCAAACGGAATTTTTCACGATTCTTAACACCGTCGAGTTTTTCACGCAGAGCTTTATCCCAGATATTGTCAAAATAAAAGCTTCGCACCTGGTATTTCCCTTCTTTCGCATACGGATCCTTACTGGTGATCAGCGAAAGCCGACTCCTTAATTCCAGCATATCTTCATACGTGATCCGATGTTTCCACTCATGCCGGTATTTCATTTTTCCCACCCTTTCTTTTCCTATTTTTAAGAAGAAGTTTCCTCTTTTCAGCCGAATTGTATCGAAAAAAGATTGAAGTTTCATTGAATACCTAAAAAGCTTCTAGGATTATAGCAGTACCGGTAATTTCAGCCGCACTTTCACCAAACCATCTTCCGTTACCAGTATGATCTGTCCTTTGTGTGCCGTTGTAATGGCTTTTGCAATTGCAAGCCCCAGTCCATAGTGCTGCTCCTCTCCATTTCGAACTACATCGGCTCGATAAAAGCGCTCAAAAATTCGTTCCTGTTCTTCCTTTGTAAGCTCGTTTCCGTAATTTTGCACTACTACTTCTGCATAATTGCCTTTTCGTGATAGCCAAAAGAAAATCTCATTTCCTCCGCTGCTGTGACGAATTGCATTATCTAACAGAATCGATAGCAGCTGTTTAAGCTGTGTACTGCTTCCTTTTACCCAAATTTCTTGTGCAATTTCGCTTTTTAATAGGAAACCCTTCTCAAATGCTACACTTTCAAAAGCTAAAACCTCCCCTTCGCACAAACGGCTAAATGCCAGTTTCTCCATAGACACCGTTGCCTGCTCCGCACGGGCAAGTGCCAAAAGCTGTCCGATCAAAGCACCCATCCGCTCATTTTCATACTGAATATTCGCAAGCCACGGATTGTTTCCGATTTCTCTGGAAAGAAGCTCTGCACTTGCACTGACGATTGAAACCGGTGTTTTAAGTTCATGACCGGCATCCGAAATAAACTGCTTTTGTTTTCGGTCATTTTCCTCCAATGGCCAGACAATTTTCCGCGCCAGAAAGATGGAAAGCCCAAAAAACAGCAGCAGCGCCGCTCCACCAAAAAGAAACGTATAACGAAATAAAGTCGCTGCATTCTCTTGAAGTACCGTGTTATCCATCCAGACCACCAGTCGATAGCTTCCTTTCTCCGCCTGATAAAAAACCAGACTTTTCTTCGTTCCCGCCTGCTTCTTTCCTTGTAAAACCGTTTCGCTTAACGTTTTCAACTCTGCGTCCGAATGCAGCTTTGGCTGTTCATTTTGCACTTCTAGCACGTCTCCATTTTGATCAAATACTACGGTATAAAAGGTCGTCAGCTGAAACAAGGGAGAATCGGTTGTAATTCGCTGTGGTTCTTTCTCCGGGTTCGGTTCCGGTAAAGGACCAGGTAATCCCCCTTCCTTCTTTCTTCGCTCTGCGTCTGCATCCAGCTCTTTGTTTTTTTCCATTTGAGGGAACTCCTGACCTGGTTCATACTGGTTGGCATGTGCCCGCAGCATCGCTTCATTTTGCTTGCTCATTTCCAAATAGCTGAATCCATAGATAATTCCCAGCATTCCAACCCAAACAAGCACCAAAAGCAGCATAATGACTGCTACAATCTTCCGCCTTGTCTTTTTAAACATCTTCCCTTCCCACCTCAACATCTTTCCAACTTAATTTGTATCATCCTCTTTATAACGCAATTCATAGCCAATTCCTCTTACCGCCTTAATCTCCGTTCTGGCTTCTACAAAAGCAAGCTTTCTGCGTGTAAAGGACATATAAACCTCTACATTATTATACTCGGCCTCATTTTCAAATCCCCATATTTTCACAGCCAGCTGTTCTCGACTTAAAATTTGCCCCTTGTTTGTAATCAAATATTCTAAAATACGATATTCTTTTTCACTCAATCGTACGCTTTGTCCATTGGAACGGCAGGTCAGCATCAGCATCCCCGTATCCAGTGCAAGATCTCCATAAGACAAGGTCATATCCTGCTGTTTTCGCATCCGCCTGCCAAGTGCCCGCAGCCGGGCAAGCAATTCCCGGCTCATAAACGGTTTTGTCAGATAATCATCTGCTCCACTGTCAAGACCCGTTACCTTATCCTCCAGCTCTGCTTTGGCTGTCAGCATTAAAATCGGCGTCTGAACTCCTTTTTTCCGCGCTTTTCTTACGATTTCATATCCATTCATCCCCGGAAGCATCACATCCACGATCGCGATATCATACAAACCAGTCTCCAAAGCCAAAAGCCCCTGCACACCATCTGTAAAAAAATCGACTTCATACTTTTCCAAACGCAGCAGCTCGCACAATGCCTGTGCCATCCGTTTCTCATCTTCTACCAGTAAAAGTCTCACACGCCTCTCTCCTTTTCTATTTTTAAACAGAAGTATTTCCCCAATCTATCTCCAGCATACACCAAAAACTTGAAGAAAGATTGAAAAAACGACAGGGAAGATTTTCCCTGCCGCCAGTTGTTCTTTTTTCGATTATTTTTTACAGCATTGCTTCTAAATTTGCCCGAATCGCCTGAATAAAGCTTTCACTCGTTTCTACCGTAACTGAATCCAGTTTCGTCATCATTGCAAGATCCTTGGTCATATGACCACTTTCAATCGTATCGATCGTTGCCTTTTCCAATTTCTTTGCAAATTCACATAATTCAGGCAGCTGATCCAATTCGCCTCTCTTATTCAGAGCACCTGTCCATGCAAAGATTGTTGCAACGGAATTTGTCGAAGTACTTTCGCCTTTCAGATGCTTGTAATAATATGGTGTGGTGGAATAGGCAGACGCAAGGGACTTAAAATCCCTCGGTAGAAATACCGTGCCGGTTCA
>CAZTHP010000027.1:0-6476 GCA_964613155.1 uncultured Lachnospiraceae bacterium
ATGATGTATTTCGCATAAACATAACCCGTTACCGAACCCGATTTGATCTTATACCAATCGCCTTTTTTCTTTACGATATCACAGGCAGTGTTTTGTGTCATCTTGCCGCAAATATCAGCATCAGTGGAAGGTTTTTTACGCACATTCAAATAATTTGTGCTTTTTACATCTGCAATTCCCAGCTTCTTATAATCTTTTAAAACAGCTGCTTTTTCTTCCAGCAGCTTTTTCAATTCTAATTCGACATCCGATGCAACCTGATCCGATGCAACTGCTCCATAATAACCATCCAGATCCAGGGAAATCCCTGCAACACCGGAAGCGGTATTTAAACTGATCTGCTTTTCTGCTGCGGCAGAAATGGCTGCGATACCCGCTGCACCTGCAGCACCGACTGCTTTCTGATTTGCAGAATCCTGTGCCGCCATGCTGGCAGGCCCTGCACAAAGCATAGAACTTAAAAGTAAAACAGAGGTTGCTATTTTAACATTTTTCTTGACATTTCTATTCATGATGATTCGACCTCAATAATTTAAAAACTTATCGTTTGTCATGCGTATCTCCACAAATCAAGTATCGAAAGGATACAATCTGTGAACATACTGCTGAACATGTATCGTTCTAATTGTTACAATTATTAAATTTATGTTACATTTTATTACGGATACATTATAATCACAGGAATAGTTCTTGTCAACCATTTATTTTTAATCGATCGGTTTCTAATTTCAATTTCTTTGGTATTTTTTGAAGCTTCACAGGCTCCATTTCAATGGATTTTTACAATTTTGCAAAAATAGTTCTGCATCCTGTGCATCTTGATGCATTTGTTCTTTCAATGCAGCGACTGATGCAAATTTTTGCTCCGGACGCTGGTAGTGCAGCAGGCGAACACGGGCAAATTTTCCATAAAAATCACCAGATGTATGCAAAAGATGCGTTTCAACACCAACTGCATATTCCCCTACTGTCGGTTTTTTTCCAATATTCGTAACGCCTTCCCAAAGCTGTCCGTCCATCTCGGTAATTGACACATATACCCCAAACGGCGGCAGCAATTTATTGGCAGAAGGAATCAGATTAATCGTGGGCATATCGATGGTTCTTCCTAAGTGCTGTCCATTCTGAATATATCCTTCTACAGAAAAAGAGTAGCCCAACATCCGATTGGCATCTTCGATTCTTCCTTCTGCAATTGCTGTACGGATTGCGCTGCTGCTGATCCGCACCTCATCATGGTCAAATACCTCATCGATCATCTGCAATTCAAAATCACAGGACTTGGAAAGTCTTTGCAGAAGCTGATAATCCCCTTTTCGCTGATAGCCAAATCGAAAATCCTTTCCAATCACAATATAAGCCGCATGCAGCTGCTCTACCAGAATCTTTTTTACAAAATCCTCCGCATCCAGATTACGGATTTCCTCGGAAAAGGGGCATTCAACGACCATATCGACCCCTAATTCGGTAAACATCCGTTTACGCTCGTCTTTTTCCAGAATACATTGAAACTGTTCGCCAAATTTCCAAAAAAGCAGCGCACTGCTGAACGTAAATGCAACCGTTTCATATCCATATTGCTGTTTCATACGCTTCAGACGCCGAAACAATTGCTGATGTCCCTGATGAAGGCCGTCAAATTTTCCAAGCGTCACGATTGATCTGCCCGCTACTTTTGCAGCCATCACATCTGTTACATAATTCACTGTCCTCTCCTCCACTACAAAAACATTTTCAGCGGTTTATAATCTTTTTTCGCAGAATCCCATTCGTAAATCCCTGCAAAAAGACCACTGCTGTCATACACACGAATCTGTTTTTCGGAAAGGAGCGGCTCAAACATGGTGTTCGAAAGCCGATTTCCATTATGAATGCGTACATCAAATTCTTTTGAAACCGTAACCGCCGGCAGATCAGCAAAAACCTGCTCGACCGTTACCAGATAAGAATCCAATATGCCGGCATCACGTTTCTCTTCCAATTCTTTGAGGGTAATCGCCTGGTCAAGAGAAAAATTACCAACTTTTGTTCGTACCAACGATTCCATACAGCCGCCGCAGCCCAATGCCTGTCCAATATCATGACACAACGTCCGGATATAGGTACCTTTGGAACAATGAACAGTCATCGTAATGCGCGGAAGCTCGATTTTTTCTACCGTTAATTCATAAATTTCCACCGGACGCGCTTCTCGTTCAATGACTTTTCCTTCTCTGGCATATTCATATAATTTTTTTCCATTGACTTTTAATGCAGAATACATGGGAGGAATCTGCATGATCTTCCCCCGAAAAGAAGGAAGAACCTGCTGAATCTGCTCCTCTGTGACCGTTACGGGTTGTTCGGCTAAAATTTGTCCGCTGATATCCTGTGTATCGGTTTCCATTCCCAACAGCAAAACTGCGCGATAGGTCTTATCGTGATTTTCCAGCAAACTGCATAATTTTGTCCCTTTTCCCACACATACCGGCAAAACTCCGGTTGCATCCGGATCCAAAGTTCCCGTATGTCCAATTTTCTTCATGCGAAGGATTCCTCTCATCTTGGCAACTACATCATGAGAGGTAAATCCTTTTTCTTTATAAATATTTAGTAATCCATCCATCGTAAAATTCTGATTTCTCCCGTCCAACAAAACAGCTCACTCAAACAAGCAGATTTCATACTGCTTAATTTGCACGCAGCTGTTCTTCAATTTCCTGTAAAAGCATCGGAAGCAGTACCTCATATTCCATGGAAGTGTCAAAACCGGCTGCACGTACGTGTCCACCGCCGCCATGCGCGATCGCAATTCGGCTGACATCTACCTGTTTGTTCGAACGAAGACTCATTTTTCGACGTCCATCTTCCAATTCATAACAAAAAATGCCCACTTCGACCCCTTCTACAATTCGAATCTGATCGATAATTCCATTCAGATCTCGAATTCCTGCACCGCATTCTTCCATGTCCTGCCGCGTAATTCTGGTATAGGCAATTTTGCCATCCGCTGTCATCTGCATGGTATACATGGCTTTTCCGCAGATCAAAGTCTGTTCTTTGGTTCTGCCAAAATACGTACGGTCGATCAAATCAGTATGATCAAATCCACGTTCCAATAACTTTCCAGCCAGCGACATCGTTTTCGAAGTCGTATTCGAATATTTAAAAACACCCGTATCATGCACGATGCCCAAATATAAACATTCCGCACATGCGCGGTTAATCTTTTCCAAATCCAAAAGTTCTCCCAGTACTTCTGCACAAGAGCTTAAATGCCCCTGAACATAGTTATTCTGTGCAAACCCCGGATTGGTAATATGATGATCAATACAGAGTGTATATTTCGCCTGATCGAAGAAACGTACCCCCTCACCCAAGCGATCCCGATCACTTGCATCACAGGAAATGCACAGATCAAACGATCGGTTCCAGTCTGATTCTGACATTTCCTCCATCAAACGAATACAGTTTACATCCGGAAGACGATAAAACGATTCTGAAAAACGCTGAAGACATAATTCTACTTTCAGCGCAGGCATATTTTGAGTCAAATAATGATATAACCCCAAACAACTTCCTACACAGTCACCATCTGGACGAATATGACCAATAATCATCACCGTTGTGACATCAGAAGGAATCATTTTTTCGATACTATAAGAATCCATCTGTGTTTTCATCTTCATTTTCCTTTTTCTTTTCCTTATTTAATATCTTGTTCTTTTATTCCCTTATTCAAAATCTTCCAGTTCTGCTGCATCTGCATCCAGATTTTCCAGTTCCGCATCTTCTGCTGCTTCTTCTGCACCCAGTACTGCCTTTTTGGCATTGTCATTCGTATGAATCTGATCCAGAAGATTGGCAATATGAATGCCATGTTCAATGGACTGATCCATCCGGAAAATAATTTCCGGTGTATTTCTTAAATTAACGGTTTTTGCCAGCTTTGTCTTGATGTAACCAGACGCATTTTTCAAACCGGCTAACGTATTCTTTGCTTCTTCTTCACTGCCTAACACACTGATATATGCTTTGCAGGTCTTTAAATCCGGTGCAACTTCTACAGAAACAACAGAAGTCATCATATGAATCCGAGGATCTTTTAACTCATTACGGATAATATTACTTAATTCTTTCTTTACTTCTTCATTAATTCGAACATTTTTAATACTATGTTTTCTCACAAATTACTCCTTTTCACTACCAAAAGAGGCTGAACGGACCGACGCTGCTTTTGCCAGCAGCAAACCGATCCAATCAGCCTTCTCACTACTATTTTAATTCTTGTTATCTAGGAACTTCAACCATTTCGTAAGCTTCGATCGTATCATCTTCCCGGATATCTTTAAATCCTTCCAGAACGATACCACACTCATAACCAGCTGCAACTTCCTTTACATCATCCTTAAAACGTTTCAAAGAAGCCATCGGACCATCAAACAACAGATCGGTTCCTCTCATAACACGGCATTTGCATCCTCTGACAAATTTACCATCGGTTACATACGTACCTGCAATGATGCCTACAACAGAAGCCTTAAATGTCTGACGAACCAAACCGTGTCCGATTACTTTTTCTTCATAAATCGGATCCAGCATACCCTTCATCGCTGCTTCTACGTCTGCAATTGCCTGATAAATAACACGATACAAACGAACGTCAACTTTTTCACGTTCTGCAAGAGCTCTTGCGGTTGCATCCGGACGAACATTGAAGCCGATGATGATCGCATTAGAAGCAAGCGCCAGATTGACGTCAGATTCGTTGATCGCACCAACACCGCCGTGGATCACTTTTACGATTACTTCTTCATTCGACAGCTTTAACAGACTCTGTTTTACTGCTTCTACGGAACCCTGAACGTCTGCTTTGATAATTAATTCCAGCTCTTTCAGCTTACCAGCCTGAATCTGAGAGAACAGATCATCCAAGGACATCTTGCCTTTCGTATCTTCGATCATCTTTTCTCTATTTTCAGAAATAAAGGTTTCTGCAAAGCTTCTTGCATCTCTTTCATTGTCGGTTACTACGAAAATCTCACCAGCACCCGGTACATCATTTAAACCTAATACCGCAACCGGTTTGGAAGGACCTGCTTCTTTTACTCTGCGGTCATTTTCATCCAACATTGCTCTTACTTTACCATAGCAAGGACCCACTGCGATCGAATCGCCAACACGCAGCGTACCCTTCTGTACCAGAACGGTAGCAACCGGACCGCGTCCTTTATCCAGTGTCGCTTCGATGACCAGACCTCTCGCATTACGATTCGGATTTGCTTTTAATTCCTTCACTTCTGCTGCCAGTAAGATCATTTCCAGCAGTTCATCAATGCCTTCTCCAGTATGCGCAGAAACGGGAACAAAAATGGTAGAACCGCCCCAATCTTCGGGAATCAGTTCGTATTCAGTTAATTCCTGTTTTACACGCTCAATATTTGCGCTCGGTTTATCAATCTTATTGATCGCAACAATAATTTCAACGCCCGCTGCTTTTGCATGGCTGATTGCTTCTACGGTCTGAGGCATTACACCATCATCAGCTGCTACGACTAAAACAGCGATATCGGTGGATTTTGCACCACGCAGACGCATTGCAGTAAAAGCCTCATGTCCAGGTGTATCTAAAAATGTGATCTTCTGACCATTGCTTTCTACCATATAAGCACCGATATGCTGTGTAATACCGCCTGCTTCACGAGAAATGACATTTGCTTTCCGGATTGCATCCAACAAAGAAGTTTTACCATGGTCAACATGACCCATTACGCAGACAACCGGAGGTCTTTCTACCAGCGTATCTTCTGAATCTTCAACATCTTTCAGTAATTCTTCGATTACATCGACTTTTACTTCTTTTTCGCAAAGATATTCAAAATCCAGTGCGATTCCTTCTGCTGTTTCATAATCTACTTCCTGGTTGATCGTTACCATCTGTCCTGCCATAAATAATTTCTTTACAATGGCAGAAGGCTGCATCTTCATCTTTTCTGCCAGTTCTTTAATGGTGATTACTTCCGGCAGTACCAGTGTCTTAATTTCTTCTTCCTGCTTTACAACCTGTTTAACGGGTTTCTTCAGATTGCTCTTTTCCAGTTTTTTCAGATTGTCTTCTCTTTCCTTCTTGCTGTATTTATCCTTGGAACGATTTTCCTGTTTTTTATTCTGTTTACCAGATGCCTGAGAAGGTTTTACATAAGAATCCTGACGGATCATCGCGCTCTGGCCGCCGCCTCTGCGATCTCTGTCACCGCCAAATCCACGTCCGCCATCAGAACGTCCGCCTGCAGATCTGCGATCGCGATCACCGCCCTGACGAGCTCCATCATTGCGTCTTTCGCCGTTGCCAAAAGAACGTCTCTCTCCATTCTGGCGGGTTCCGTCATTGCGTCTTTCGCCATTTCCATAAGAACGTCTTTCTCCATTCTGGCGCATTCCGTCGTTACGTCTTTCTCCGTCATTGCGTCTCTCGCCATTTCCGTAAGAACGTCTTT
>CAZTHP010000027.1:6576-29760 GCA_964613155.1 uncultured Lachnospiraceae bacterium
TACGTCTTTCTCCGTCATTGCGTCTCTCGCCATTTCCGTAAGAACGTCTTTCTCCGTTCTGACGAGCTCCGTCGTTACGTCTTTCTCCATTTCCATAAGAACGTCTTTCTCCGTTCTGGCGGGTTCCGTCGTTACGTCTCTCGCCTTCTGCGGTTCTTTCCCCTGCAGAAGTGGTTTTTCCTGTTTTTGTCTGACTGTTCTGAGGACGAATGACAACTGCACGTTTTTTCGGTGCTGCGCCTTCCTGTCCTGCTGTTTTCTTACCTGTTTCTTCTATATTGTTACCCAATTAGAGCTCACTCCATTCTATATATAGTCTGTATTGGAAGAAAATTACTTTCTGCTGAAAATGTCCTTCCAATACTTCTCACCTTTATGACTGCTTTGTATCCTTTACGGTTTCTAACTTTTCAATACTCTGTGCAAATCCGCTGTCGGTTACTGCTGCCGAAGCTCTGAATTGACAGCCGATCGCATGCCCCAATGTTTCTTTTGTTCCCGTAAAAACCAGTGGAATTTTGTAATAAGTACACATATCGGTAAAATTCTTTTTGGTATTAGCAGATGCATCTTCTGCAAGCAGTACCAGATATGCTTTCCCGGACCGAATTGCTTTTTCAACGCTGAATTCACCACTGACTACTTTGCCGGCTCGCTTTGCAAGCCCTAACATTGATAACGTTTTATTTTGTTTCAATTGCTTTCATCTCCTCTTTCAGCTGTTCATAAACTTCCGGCGGAATTGCACAGGAAAAGGAACGTTCCAGACCTCTGCTCTTGATTGCCTGCTCCAGACAGATACTATTGGGACAGACATAAGCCCCACGACCATTTTTTCTGCCTGTTGCATCGATCATAAACTGCTGCTCCGGTGTTCTGATGACACGAATCATCTCTTTTTTACTTTTCATCTCACGGCATCCGATACATTGACGCATGGGAATTTTCTTTTTTACTGCCATGTTTCCTCCGTTCTCCGGTAAATTTTACGGAATCCTACTGCTTAGAACGACTTATTCATCTGCCAGTTCCAGTACTTCTTCGCCATCTTCCAGCACCATTTCTTCAAATTCCGGTGCTTCCTCACAATCTTCCAGTGCAACTTCTTCAAATCCAGTTTCTTCTTCTGCACCTTCTAATACGGCTCCTAAAATATCAGCGCTGAATCCTGCGATTTCTTCGCCATCTTCATCTTCCAGTGATCCTTCTTCAATACTCTGATAACCGATGTATTCATTTTCACTGTTCAGACCTTCAATTTCATCAAACAGACCGCAGTCTCTTGCTTCTGTTTCACTCTTAATATCAATCTTGTATCCTGTTAATTTTGCTGCCAGTCTTGCATTCTGTCCCACTTTACCGATTGCCAGAGATAACTGATTATCCGGTACGATAACCTGTGCAGATTTTTCATCTTCATCTGCAATAACACAGATAACCTGTGCAGGATTTAATGCATTCTCAATTAAAATAGCAGGGTTTTCATTCCAGCTGATAATATCGACTTTTTCATTGCCCAGTTCTTTTACAACGTTGTTGACACGTTCACCGTTCATACCAACACATGCACCGACTGCATCAACATTAGGATCATTGGACCATACTGCCATCTTGGTTCTAGAACCAGCTTCTCTTGCAATACCTTTGATTTCAACGATGCCGTCTTTCACTTCGGTAACCTGCATTTCGAATAAACGTTTTACCAGTTCCGGATGGGTACGGGAAACCTGAATTCTAGGGCCTTTGCTGGTATCCTTTACTTCCAGGATGTAAACCTTGATTCTCTGTGTTGATTCGAAATGTTCACCCGGAACCTGTTCATTCTCCATCAGCATTGCATCGCACTTTCCAATATTTACACTAATATTATTGCCGACAGCTCTCTGAACGATACCCGTTACGACTTCTTTTTCCTTGGAAGAATAGAAATTAAATAATGCTTTACGTTCTTCTTCACGAATCTTCTGTAAAATAACGTTCTTTGCATTCTGTGTGGAAATTCGTCCAAATTCTTTGGATTTTACAGGTACATAAGCGGTATCTCCCAGATAATTGTGGGCATTGATCTTTCTTGCGTCTTCCAAGCTGATCTGCATCAGCGGATCTTCTACGGTTTCTACTACTTCTTTCTCTGCGTATAAACTATATTCGCAGGTATCCCGATTCATAAATACTTTAATATTATCGGCGCGGCCAAAATGACTTTTACATGCCTGGATCAGGGAATTCTCAATTGCATCTAATAAAATATCTTTGTCGATATCTTTTTCTTTCTCCAGAACCTCAATGGCCTCTAATAATTCATTCATCTTACTCATACTCCTGCTCCTCCTGCTCCTTCTGCAGCTCTATCCAACTTTGCAGCTGCATCCATTCTTTCCTATCAGAAATCAAATGCCAGACGAATCAGAGCGATCATACTTCGTTCTAATACCACTTCTTCCTCATCTTCTTCAACGGTAATGGTTACGGTCTGTGCATCGTATGCTTTTAAAATACCAGTATATTCTTTCTTTTTATTCAGCGCTTTGAAAAGTCTGACTTCTACTTCTTTTCCCAGACTTCTGGCAAAATCCTTATCTTTCTTCAACGGACGGCCAAGTCCAGGCGAACTCACTTCAAAAATATAGGCTTCATCAATATAATCTTCGCGATCCAGCACTTCATTAAATTCCCGGCTGATCACTTCACAATCATCTACGGTGATCCCGCCTTCCTTATCAATATATACCCGCAGGTATTTCGTGCTGCCTTCCTTGACATACTCCACATCCACCAATTCAAAGCAATGTGCTTCGATCATCGGAGTAATCAATGCTTCTGTCTGTTGTTCAATGCATTCTCTTTTTGCCAATACTGCGCTTCCTTTCTTATCTAGTCTGCTGCACCTGCAAACGCGTCAAACAGCGTCTGAACCGATGCATCCAGATGGTTCACAAACCTGTTGGAAAATGCTTTCGGAAAAGGTTTTGCGAACAAACGAAAAGAGTGAACTTTCGTTCACTCTTTCCCGACGTCTACTATGTTTCACATATAAAATAACACAATCACCTAAAAAATGCAATACTTTATGAAAATAAATTTGAAAATTCACTCCCAAATAACTCCCCTAGTGAAGTCCCCAAATGCTTTTCCGGACGGAATAAATCTACCAACGGCTGCATCACAGCATTGAATTTCTTCCGATCCAGTGACGTCCGATAAATATCAGCGGTATTGCGGGCATCCCACAATGCATCATGCTGATGACCTTCAAACTGCTCACCGATTGCATGAACTGCATCCATCAAGCTTACTTTCTTTCCAATTCCAAGAAGTCTTCCGAACTCAACCTGATAATCTACCCAGCATTCCAACATCTTGTTCAGACGTTCATCCGTTTCCTCCTTCAAGGTCGCTTCCTTTGTAATCTGGATAGAATCCGAATCGCTCCAGGAATAAATCGTATATTCCTCGTCCCCGACCCAATCATAGAACCTGTGCATCGCTTCTAAAAAATGCGGCTCATTCTTCACCTTTTCATTGGTAATGCCCGTCAGATTGGTATAATACTCTGTAATCCGGCCAAACTGTGGTTTTACATACTGTGTAAATGAGTCGATTTCCTGTCCGGTATCATCCAGCTTTACAGCTCCGATCTCAATAATCTCCCGCTTGCAGATCATACGCTGTTCTCGATACGATTTATCGATCTCATTCATTTCGCAATCTATAAAAATATGCATCATCTGTTTTATCCAGCCCCATCTTAATTCGTTTCAATTTCTTTTTCTTTTTGCTTACCTGGCAGCTATTCCAGTGCCAAAAATCCCCTCTGCGAAAGGCTGCTAAAATGCAATTTTTAAAGTTTCTCCATCAAAAGCTACTGCCTGTGAACGAGTAATCTCATAGGAATGGGCTTCATCACTTCCGATCCGCTGTCCAGGTTCTAATGTATCATTATTTGTAATCAGATAAGTCGCAATCTGTACCATAAACTGGTAAACTTCTATCAAACCTGCTTTCGAATGCAGGATTTCCATCTCTTCCCGACCAAAGTTTTCCATACCATATGTATAGCTGTTCCATAAGCCATCGGCATCGCGATATAATCCCACGAAAACCCAAAGCGTAATCGGGAACTCATCCTGCAAAAGAACCTGCGCACCTTCTATATAAGTAGCTGGACGATGTACCACTGGATACTGGAACAAACCGATGACATTATCCTGCTTCATCATACTGGAAACGATCATCGTAAACAGAACATGGCGCTGCAGTGCATTGTCGCAATCCATCACACCAATCTCTACATGACCGACATGAGCGGCTGCTGCCTGTGAGGCTTCTGCCCATTCATAATTGTTCTTACCCGCTTCTTCTGCACCCTGCTTCGGAGCCGGTACCAGCATACAAGCAATATGCACATCATTTACCGTAAACTGAAATGAAAATTCTTCTGCTTCTTCTGTTACTTCCATCTTCCAATCATCAAACAGCTGCATCCGAAACATATCCCAATCATATGTATAAGAATTCAGTAGTACGCAGCCTGCTAAAATTTTATTCTCCATCCTTCTTCTCCCATTTCTTTTTATCCTAGTTGGAGGTTTTCACCCTCAACATCATTTTATTTTTATTTATAGTACCTTAATTTTCACTTTTTATCAAGGGATTATCCTATTTTAAGAAAACATTCTGCAACTTTTCCTCTTACTTTCCTCACACCCAATCCCTGATCCACCTTTCAAATCCCCTGTATTTTCAAGACTTTCTGCAAAGTCTATCATAAGTCAAAAACACGTTTCAATTGCAGATATTATATCTTTTTTTTCAACAAAATAATTTTTTAAAAAAATTTCAAAATAACTCTTGACATTTCTCCTAAAGTAAGATATACTGTCAGAGTCGATGGAAACGAGGTGTGGCTCAGTTTGGTAGAGCGCCGTGTTCGGGACGCGGAGGCCGCAAGTTCGAATCTTGTCACCTCGATTTTTCTTTTGATATGTGGCTCGTTGGTCAAGCGGTCAAGACGCCGCCCTCTCACGGCGGAAACAGGGGTTCGATTCCCCTACGGGCTACTACATGGTGGGAATCCGAGTTCATAGAACTCGGATTTTTTTTATTTACACGAGCAGCGATGAAAATGCCGTGCTTGCACAAACATTCAAGGTGCACCGCGATAACTTGAAAAACTCGCAGCGCATGTTTCTCATAGTTGCGCTGCTTTTCTAAAAGCATATCTTGGATAATCCGCATTATAAACCAGAATATCGTCATCTCCCAAATTCAAAATAGAAATTTTTGCCAAAGTAAGATTCCTCCAATCCCTATTGAAAGAAACGGTCCAAACGCAATCCCTTCTGTAAGCAGCTCCCCTTTTCCCTGCCATTTCACCAGCGCAGCAGTCCCTAATGCCAACACACCTGCAAACAGCAGTGCATAAAATCCCCTTTCTACGCCCAGAATCCAACCTGCTGCAAACATCAGCCGAATATCACCTCCGCCCATTCCCCGCAGATCAGCAGCCACCAGATTTACAAGTTCTGGAATCCCTCCGCAAAGAAGCGCACCCATCCATCCGTCATACCAATTTTTATGCAGACAGCTCCCCAGAAAAATCAGAACCAACGTCTCAAACTTTCCAATTCGACGTTCCCGCAGATCGGTCCAGGAAATCCGAAACAATACCAAAAAAATCATACTTTCGATTACCATATATTTGACCATCTGTTCCCTATTCCCTCCATTTTTCTTTGAATCTTTTTCTTTGAATCGTTCATACCTTCTGCTGTAAACTTATTATATGCAGGCTTATCCTCACTTTCAAGAAACTCCATCTAAACTTTTCTAAACTTCCTGTAAATAGTTTAAAACAAATCGCAACTCTTGCTCAATTTCTTCTGAATTTTTTTAAAGAAATCCGAAACACCACTTAACTGTTTGTAAACTTTTTAAATAAACAGTAAACAAAATACACTTCCTGGTAAACCCTCCGAAAACCAATCGGAATCAGAACTCAACTTCTTATAACCTTTTCAAACAAATCATTCCAACCAACTTCACAAAAATAAAGAAAGCCTCTCAAAACCGTATGATCTGTACGATTTCAAAAGACTTTCTTACATCTTTATACTCTTACACGCTTACAAGCTGTAGATTGATTTTATTTCAATACTTTAATCGCATGATAAACAGTACGACCTTTTTCCTGGCCCAGTAATTTTACAGTTGCTGCATATAATTCTTTTTTATCACGAGATTCATTGATTAATGCTGCAACCTTTGCCGCCCACTTTTCTTCCGCTGCACCTTCGCATTTTTCCATTACATCCGATGCCGTAGCCGGTTTTTTCGCTTCCAAAATCACTTCAGCCGGCTGCTTTTTGGGAGGTCTTCCACGTCTAGTGCGTTTTTTATTTTCCGTTCTCTCTGCGGCTGTTTCGATTTTCTCCACAGCAGGTTCCGCTTTTTCCGGTGTCGTTTCCTGTTTTTTCATCGGTTCGTCTACTTGTTCTACAGCTGCTTCCGTTTTCTTCACCAGTTCGTCTACTTGTTCTACGGTTGCTTCCGTTTTCTTCATCGGTTCGTCTACTCGTTCTACAGCTGCTTCCGCTTTCTTCACCGGTTCCACTGCTTTTTCTGCTGTCACGTCCAGCTGCTTTGCTGTTGTTTGAGTTTTCGCCGCCGCAGGTTTCGCAGTTTTCGTTTTTTTCACAGTAGTTTTTGTCTTCTCCACTGCGGTTTCTATTTTTTTAGCAGTTTCCGCTGTCGTTTCTGGTTTTTTCAGCAGTTTTTCTGTTGTTTCCGCTGTCATTTCCAGTTTATCTCTTACCACTTTGGTTTCTTTTTTCTTAGAACCTTTTTTCTGCGGTTTCTTCACTTCCGGCTCCGTACTTTCTGCCGACTGACTTTCCAACTTAGAGGAATCTGCTAACATTTTCATCGATGCTTCCGAAGATGCCGTCGAATTCTTGATCTGTTTTTCATTTTTCTTTCTGGGAGTTCTTCTTTTTGCCGTCTTTCCAGGCTGTTCACCGCTGAATTCTTCTGTTGCTTCTACTATCGCGTTTTCTTTTCCAGCTGCTTCTGCGTTTACTGCCGCCGGTTTTTCGGTTTTTTCCGGCTCCGTTTTCCGTTTTTCCAAAATTCCATCTGCCGTAAAGCCGCTTTCCACTAAAATTCCTGCACGAATTCCTCTTACGACAAAGGCAGTAGCAGGCTGTTCTGCACGTTTCACTGCTTCCACAGGCTGTTCTGCTGTTTCCTTTCCTTCTGCCGGTGTCTCGGCTGTCTGTGCACTTTTTTCAGAGATTGTTCCCTGGGTCTTAGCTGCCTGTGCGCTCTTTTCAGATGCTGTTCCCTGGGTCTCGGCTGTCTGTGTACTCTTTTCGGACGCTGTTCCCCGCATCTCAGCTGCCTGTGCACTCTTTTCGGATGCTATTCCCTGGGTCTCAGCTGCCTGTGTCCTCTTTTCAGAGATTGTTCCCTGAGTCTCAGCTGCCTGTGCGCTCTTTTCGGATGCTGCTCCCTGGGTCTCAGCTGCCTGTGCGCTCTTTTCGGATGCTGCTCCCTGGGTCTCAGCTGCCTGTGCGCTCTTTTCGGATGCTTCGGCAGATTTCTCCATAACCGGTACTTTAACCGCTGTCACCTCGACCTGTTTTTGCACGGGTGCTTGCTGTACAGCTGCTTCTATACTTTCCTCTGGTCTTACCGTTTCCTGATAGAAGTCTTTTCCATTATTCCGACTATTTCGACCGCCTCGCAGATACTTGCCACCACGTTCCCGTCTTCTGGAATTGCGAACACCACGCCCTTCTGAGTATGCATTTTCCAATTCCGTTGCCGGCAGTTCTGCTTTTTCCTCAGCGGCTCTTTCTGTTTTTTCTACATTTTCTTCTGCTGCTTCTTTTCCATTTTCCAAACTGAGGGGTGCAGCTTCCTGCCCTTTTCCAGCATCAATCGCTTTTGAAATTTCAGAAACTCTGCGAATGGAAATTTCACTGTTGAATCGTTTCCAAAATTCAATCAAATGATCATACGCCTTATCATTGCTGATGATCACAAAGTTGGTTTCTTTTTTTTGTCCTGCCAAAAAGCCCAGATAGCTGCAAAGCTGATGATCTAGAGCATCCCGCTCTCCTGTCACCGCCTGGTGCATCACAATTTCCGAACTGCTTTGACGAATTCGTTCCATCATTTCAATACTAATCTTATTTTCACGCTTGCTCCAAAACAGATGAACACTGTCTTCTTTCTGGATGCAGTCAATTCCGGCCAAACCACCGGATTTTACATTTTCAAAATCAATTAAATATGTACTCACCGCAATCTCCTTTTCTAAAACCATACGTAGTCATAAAGTTTTAGTTTCGTTTATTTTCTGATCATTATTCTTTGATCGTTATTTTCTGATTTTTATTTTCTGATATCCTTTTATTTTATCTCGTTTGTCTGATTCGTTTCTTTCATGATTCGTTTTTTCATTAAAAACACATGCTAATACCATGCCATCATTAGGCCAAAATCCCCAGATGCTCTAATAAAATTTTGATTCCCAGGAGGATTAAGATCACACCACCGGCAAATTCTGCTTTTGCTCGATATCTGGTACCAAAAACGCTTCCGATTTTTACGCCAGCTGCTGAAAAAACAAATGTGGTACATCCGATTAAAATTGCAGCGGCTGCGATATGAACTTTTAAAAAGGCAAAAGTAATACCGACTGCCAAGGCATCAATACTGGTTGCTACTGCCATGATAAACATGGTTTTTGCATGAAAGGAATCACTGGTTTCTTCCGCCTCTGAACAGGCTTCTTTGATCATATTTCCACCGATAATTCCCAATAAAATAAATGCGATCCAATGATCAAATGCCATAATATGATCGGCAAAAGCGGCTCCTAACAAATAACCAATTACCGGCATCAAAGCCTGAAAACCACCAAACCAGATTCCAGCCAGACCCATTTCCCGTGCCCCTACTTTTCCACCGGCTAATCCTTTGCAGATTGACACTGCAAATGCATCCATCGATAATCCTACTGCCAATATAAAAATCTCAATCAATCCCATCGTTTCTTCCTCCTGCTTCGCATCTGTATACTCCCTGTCCCACATTAAAAAAGGATTTTCTCACGTTTTTTTCGCATCACGGCATCGAGCTTTTTACAAAACAACTTGCTGCTGCCGCAAAAAAAGACCCATGCACAACAGATATAAGAAATTTCTGAAAATACAGTTTCTTTATAACCTGCTGTACATGAGTCTCGTTCATTAAGATATGCCAGACTCGAAACTTCCAATCTAATCTGCCTGTATGCAACTGCTACAGAATTCTCGCAGACCAAACGAATGCTCCCCGCCAGTATGTTGACATATCACACTCTCGCGCAAACTACTCCCTCAAGAACAGTTTATACATTATACCTGTATTCTGCAGCTTCTGTCAAGAGAAAAGAAGTGAATGCAACGTCATCCAAACATCAGCGTTACCGATATTATCGATCACCAACAGGCTGTTTCTACGCTTCTTCGTTCTTTTTCACAGAGAATGCAATTCCTGTTACCTTCGGTCCTGCGTTCGCTGCTACAGCAGCGCCAATCTGATAGTACGCATCCGGAGCGTATCCTACTTTCTGGATCATCAGTTGTTCCATCTCCTCGCGGCAAGAAGGATCGCTTCCATAAATCACCTGATACGGTGTTCCCGGCTCCATATCACTTAATGCCATTGCTGCAACCTTCTGCATCATCTTTGCTTCTCCACGTACTTTTGCTGCCGTTGTAATTTCACGGTCTGAAATACGCATGATCGGTTTCAAATTCAAACGGTCTCCGATAAAAGCGGCTGCACTGGGAATCCGACCGGACTTTCCAGCATACTGCAGGGTATACATTCCAAAATAAATTTGTCTGCTTTCCAGAGTCTGTTCCAGATATGCATTGATTTCCTGTGCACTTTTTCCTGCTTTCAGCATACGACCAGCTTCCACTACCGGATAGCCATACAAAGCAGAATAGCCTTGCCCATCGTATACATGAATCTGAACCGTTTCCGCATACTCTGGATATTCCTCAAAAAACAAATCCTTTGCCATAACCGCATTGCCAAAAGTTGCAGAACCTTTGGAATTGATCAGAACCAGTATCAATTCCGTATAACCAGCTTTTACTTCTTCCAGATAAATTTCCTGGAATGCAAATGGTGTAATCTGAGAAGTTTTCGGAATTTCTTCATATTGGCTCATCAGCTCGTAAAATTCTTCATTATTAAAATCCACTCTGCTGGTATAACTTTTATCCCCAAGAACAACTTGAAAAGGCAAAACACGAATTCCATATTCTTTCTCATCTTCGTACGAAATATCACTAGCTGAATCTGTAATCAGTCGTATTTTTTCCATAAATAGTCTCTCCATAAATCGTTTTTTAATTTGATAAAAACTTATTTGAGCAATTCCAAATAAATTTTCCCTATTGTTTCAATAAATTTCTAACACATCTTATCTAATTTTTACAAAAAAGATCAGACGCAGACATACCGAATCTTATTTTACAGGATTTGGCGGCTGAAATCAACACTTTTTCATTTCTCCAATTTTGTTGTCTTTCATTTTACCGCTTTCTTTACCTTTCCTTTCGCCACTTTCTTCGCTGTTTTCTTTCGAAGTTTTTCTTCCTTGTTTCCAGGCTTCTTCAATCATTCGATAGATGTCCTGTAAAGGCAGCTTCAACGATCTTGCCAGCCTCGCAGCGGATTCAAACTCCGGATAAGCACGTTCCCATTCTTTTGTCCGGCAAACTTTCACTTCTGCCACACCAAATACAGTCGAAACCTTCTGTACTTCCCGTTCTAAAATTGTTCGCTCCATTTTCTGACGGCGGATTCCAATCGTCGTAGTCTCTGCAAAAATAATCTGTTCCAAAATCGGAATCTGTTCTTTGCTGCAGATCACATTCAACTGACAAGCAGGACGATTTTTTTTCATATAAAGCGGCATAAAATTCACATCCCGCGCACCTGCCAAAAAGAGACGTTCCATCACATATCCCAGCAATTCTCCGCTGCAGTCGTCTAAATTTGCCTCTAATTTATAAATCACATCCGAATCCGCTCCAGTTTCCGTACTTAACAGCATCGCACGTAAAAAGCCCGGAACTCCTGCATACGTACGCTTGCCCGCTCCCATTCCGATTTTCTCAATGCAGAAATTTTCCGGCAGATGATCTCCAGTTTGTACCGCTGCCACGATCGCAGCCCCCGTCGGCGTAACCAGTTCGCCCTCTACATCGGTTCGATGCAGATTCAAATGATATGTCTCTGCAATTCGACAAACAGCTGGCACCGGCACCGGAATCCTTCCATGCTGACAGCGGATCATTCCATGACCTTCGTATAGTTCTGGAACGATGACTTCTTCAATATCCAGATTATCCAAACAAACCGCAACCGCTGCAATATCAACGATCGAATCCACTGCTCCTACTTCATGAAAATGGACTTCTTCCAATAGAACCCCGTGTGCCTTTGCTTCTGCTTCTGCCAAAATCTGGAAAATCCGCTCTGCAATCGAAAGTGCACGTTCGGAAAGTTCACCGGAACGAAGAATCTGCTGAATTTCCAACAAACCACGATGTTCGTGATGTTGGTGATGCTTGTGGCAGTCCTGATGTTCAGAATGCCCGTGATATTCGTGGCAGTCCTGATGTTCAGAATGCTCGTGATGTTCGTGGCAGTCCCGATGTTCAGAATGCTTATGTTCTTCTAAATTTACTTGAGCATAGACTGGAAATTCTTTGTTCTGTATCGGTGTTCCATGCAAATATTCCATATCATGATCATGATTTTCATGCGCAGCATCTAGTTTTACGTGAAAATCACAAACATCTAAACCGGATTTCTGAACACGGCTGATCACAATATGATATCCGTCCACCTGTAAACTTTCCAGTGCTTTGCGCAGGACTGTTTCATCTGCTCCCAAGTCCAGCAAAGCCCCTACCGTCATATCTCCACTAATTCCAGAATAACATTCCAAATATAATGTTTTGCCCATTCTAATTGCTGCTCATAATAGGAATTCATACACTTCTAATCGTTTGCCGAGCAGCTTCTCCTTTCGTTTCATTTTAAATGCCTTTCTTTATATAAACTGCCTTTCTTTGTATAAACTGCCTTTCTTTGTATAAACTGCTTTTCTTCGTATAAAATGCTTTTCTTCGTAAGCAGTTTATATCACTTTTAAGCGTTTTTCTATAGTTTTACAAACCATGAGCAACACGCACTGCGAGTTTCTCAAGTTATCGCAGTGCTCCTCAAATACTTGTGCAAGCCCAGCATTTTCATCACTGCTCGCGTAAATTTAAATAGTTTCCTGTGCAGAAACTGCCAGCCGATTAATCTGTGTTGCCATATAACCAGCTCCGTATCCATTATCGATATTCACAACTGCGATTCCATTTGCACAAGAATTGATCATCGTCAGCAGCGCAGATAAACCATTTAAACTGGCACCATAACCAACAGATGTCGGAACTGCGATCACCGGCTTATCCACCAGCCCGCCCAAAACGCTGGCCAATGCACCTTCCATACCGGCCACTGCAACAATACAATTTGCTTCCTGAATGACATCTAATTGAGAGAGCAGACGATGAATCCCGCTCACACCTACATCATAAATCCGCTCTGCATGCGTTCCAAAATACTCTGCGGTCTGTGCCGCTTCTTCTGCCACGGGGATATCTGCGGTTCCAGCTGTACAGACTGCGATTTTCCCAACTCGTTTTTTATCGGGCTTTTCTATTTTGATAATTCGTGACAGCGAATCATACTGCACCTGGGGATACTGGTCGCGCACTAATTCATACTGATGCATCGAAGCTCTTGTTCCGAAGACCTCCCCATCTTGTTCATACAATTTTTGAAAAATATGTAAAAAATGTTCATCTGCTTTTCCGCTGCAATAGATCACTTCTGCAAAACCAGAACGCACTCTCCGATGCATATCTAATTTTGCATATCCCATTTCTTCAAAAGGCTGTCTGCGAAAAAACTGCTCTGCTTCTTCTACAGAAATTTTACCTTCTTTTACCTGTCTTAATACTTCTTTTGTTTCCACGTGTTCACCTATACTTTCTAAGATATCTCATGATCTATTTCTTCGTTTTTCACTGCCCTGCTGTATTCTGCCACTGTTTTTATTATAGGACATGCTCCATACTCTGTCAAACTTCTCAATAGCCACTGGGTATCCGTCGAATCTTTTTCCTATAATAAAAAGACCTCTTACCAGCCGTTTGGAAACGGTGTCTTTTCTCGACACGCTTCCTTCTGACTGTAAGAAGCCTTTTTTACTTTTAAAAATCAAAATTCCAAAAACGTTTTTTCACAATCTTCTGCCATCTATCCCCAGATGATTGCCTCAAGCTATCAAAGAAATCCCCAGCAGAAAAACTCTATTTTTTATAAAAGTGAATCGACGATTGCAGATCAGTCTTCTTTTTCATACTGTGGCTGATAAGCAATGCCTGCTTTTTTCGCATCCATAAATGCTTTTCCATGTTACTGAATAAATTCTAAACAAATCTGTTCATTTGCAGGATTCAAGCTATAAGCAACTGTAGAATCGATGATCAAACCAGTACCATCTCCAGCCAGCATTTCCATCCATTCTACAACCATATGTTCGATTTCCGAACGGGAAGCACCTGCTTTTCCCAGGACTTTTTGTGTATCCAGACCCGGCATAAATACAATCTGATTGCCATATTTTTCTTTGATTTTTTTCAGATTGTTACATGCCATTACGCTGTCCCATCCATCAAAACCACAGGAAATCCAATCTGGAATTAACTTTTCAACACAGCCACAGCTATGTTGGATAACATAACGATAACCAATTTTACGAGCAGCTTCTACAATTCTCTTGTACTGCGGGAAAATGTATTCCTTATAGAAATCATTCTGAAAGAAAGGAGCTGCCTGCATAGCCATATCGTCATGATAGACCAAAATATCCGGCTGACAAATTTCATAAACTTTTTCAAATAATCGAATCTTATGATCAGCGATTGCTGCTAATAATGCTCCATATTCTTCCGGTTCCATCATCGCCTGGCAAAGAGCATTTTCAAATCCCATTAAAATATGACTTCTCTCAAAAATACCATTTAAGGAAACATATTGAAGCATTTTACCTTCCCGATTCGTAAATGCCTTTGCTTCTTCTACCATCGGAGAAAAGTCAAAGGTATCCAAATCTGGAAATACTGTTTTTTCTCTCCATTCTGTAACATCATCAAATTTAATATCTTCCAAATCCGGATGGGTAATATTCAATGACTCCGGACAGCTGATCCAATGACATCCCCATGCATCGTATCCTGTTGTCATGATCGGACGTTCCACGATGTAATCTCGAATACCATACGCTTCACTTCCTAAATGCGGAATCCAATCCGGTTGTTTATGCTGAAGAACACGTTCCATATTTTCCTTTGCAGTCATATTCGAAACCTCCTATTTTAACAGCTGTTTCCCTTATTTTTTCTAAAACAGCTCTTTTATTGTGCACAAGGCATAATTATTCCTTCTCACTGTCTTTTTCATCTTTCTATACATTTTCACATGCATATTCCCAAACAGAAAGTTCTTTTGTTTCCGCAGTGCCTGTGCTATACTTCTAACAGATTCTAGAACAATCTGTGTTGTTTTCTTTTTCTACATCCCTTGAGTACTCATCGGTTATCCAAAGTATAGCATGCAGTTTTTGTTCCCACATCGTGCACCAGGATAAAACTTCGCACATTATTTTTATGCATCAGGCACAACGGAGGAATTTTTATGTTTTTATCTCTTCATTTGATTGCAGAACGACTCCAGATTCCCGATTGTATGATCTGGATTCAGGAAATCGATCCTCACCCTTATCTGGATCTTTCGTTGTATCCAAACACAGCAGCTTCCTGCTGTGAACTGGATCCCGAAATTCTCTATCTCACCGATCAAATTCCAGAACTGAATTTGATTTCCGGGCACACAGTCAACCGAAATACTGGAAAACTTCATGAAACAAATCGAACGAACCCGCAACTTCTTACAGCAACCCAAACAACAGCGGAACGTCCTACTGTAAACAAAACAACAACGGAACTATCCACTGCAAACAAAATAACAACGGAGCTCTCCACTGCCAACAAAACAACAACGAAACTTAATACAACAAAAGAAAATCCCCCAAAAACTACTGCAGGAATTATATGGATTGTACCCCAAAGCGAGTTTTCTGCTGCCCAAAAAGCGGTTTGCACGTTTCCTTACAATCTTCTTTTAATCGGAACGCAAACGAATTTCCGAGATGTGTTTCAGCAGATCAGCCAATTAACGATTGTTCTTCGACGCCAATTAGATGCATTTCGAACAGCCGTCTATACCGACCACGATCTGCAGCGGCTTATCGAAATGTTTTTTGAAATTCTGGGAAATCCAGCTTATCTAGTCGATTCTAGTTTTAAAGTTCTGGCAATCGACCGCAAACACGAGATGCGCTATTTAAGTGCCAGCTGGAAAAGGTTGGAAGACGATCAATATCTGCCATTTGATCTGGTCAGCCATTTGATCAACAGCAAAGAATTAAGTATCATGGAATCGGAACAGAGTGCATCATTAGTAAATTCTCAATATTTCTATGTTCCCTTTATCAATTACAATCTGCGTCAGCGCGGAAAGGTAAAAGGTCACCTATTTGTCGCAGGGATGCGAAAAAATATCCAAACAAGTGATATCGAACTAACGGAATATCTAGGAAATTATATTTTAGAAGCGATGAACCGCAATTCTGCCTTTCAAAATGCGCGAGGCGATTATTACGAACATTTTATGCGGGATATGTTTTGCGGAAAACTGGTTGATCCCGTACCAATCCGCCAGCAGATGATGTTTTTGGGCTTTCAGCCGGAAGATTATTATACGATTGCTGTACTCCATACCTCACCAGAACACGGACTTTCCGATGAACGGATTGCCAACCAGCTAGAACGCTGCTGCGGAGCAAAATCCGTACTCTATCAAGATAAAATGGCTGCTTTATTTTCCCACGGGAAGCGAATAAATCTGCACAAACTGCAAAAAGATCTGGAGCGGATTCATAATACCCTGAACTGCGAAATCGGTGTCAGCGATACGTTTCAAGGCTTTTATGATCTAAATACATATTATCTTCAGGCAGAATGGGCTCTGACTTGCCCCGCAACTATCACGCAAGAAAGTAGCGCCTCTCCAATCCGTTATTATCAAAACTATGCCCTAGCGCATATTCTTACCGGATTCTCCAAACAAGAAAAATGGAAAACACTGCTTCCGCCTAAACTTCTGTATCTGCAGCAATATGATCAAATTCATCATACTGAATTTTTGAAAACCTTATACCTCTATCTGCGATTTGAGCGCAGTGTGTTAGAAACAGCCACAGAACTGCATATTCACCGAAATACACTTTCCTACCGCATGGAAAAGATTATCGCTCTCTGTCATTTTGACCTAGAAGATCCTGTACTTCGGATGAGATTGCTCCTTTCTTTAGAAGCCATACAATTTCTGGATTCCTTCCCTTAATGGAATAAAAGAAAGAAGTTCCTTATATCCCGCCCCATTCAATCACTTTCTATTCTCAATTCTCAGGTAAAGGGATTTCCCGCAATTTTCGGTCAAAATTTACATTCAAAAAAGGACGCCAAAAAAAGGCGTCCTCACACACAATTTTCCAGGAGATTTTCACTCCAATCCTTCTCCAAATTCTCCGCACAATTCTCAATACAATTTTAGTACCATCTTCTACTAAAACGATTTTCAAAACCAGATCAGACGAAAATCTCCTGTGAAAACAGACAGCGCAGATCGAATAAGCCGTTCTTAAACAGTTGCTCGTTTTTCAATATAAATTGGATAGAGATCGGTGCCTTTTACCTGTTTTCCCGCTGTAATCGTTACATTTTTATCGGTAATCATATTCGCAAGTTCGGCACCTGCTTCTACAACCGTATCCTGCATCAAAATACAATTTTCAACCTTTGCACCTTTTCCGATTTTTACACCACGGAATAAGACACTGTTCTTCACTTCGCCTTCGATGATACATCCATCTGCTGCCATAATATTGTCTACATTGGCATCAGCTGTATAGCGAGTCGGATTGTCATCACGAATCTTCGTATACACGGGAGAAGGACTAAATAAAGCATCCAGATTTTCCTCATCCAAAAGCTTCATCGTCTCCTGAAAATAACTGATTCTGTCATAAATACGTGCTGCATAACGTTTGCATTTATATGCATGTATGTTTCGCGATTCCAGCTGATTCATAAGAACATCCCGTCCTAAATATTTCTGTCCGCGAACAAATGCTGTATGAATAAGGTCGATCAGCAGTTCCCGTTCTACCACAAAAATATTCATCGAAAGCTTCTTAATTCCAGGATCTTTTGTATTGACATAAATCTTAATCACACGTCCATCTTCTACGGCAAAGTTATAGTAAAATCCCTGTTCTACGGGAAGTTTTTTATAACCCTCCGGAATTTCTTCTTCCGTATAAGCAATTGAAATTTCAGCGCCTGATGCAATATGTTCCTGGATCATGTCCTTAAAATCAAAGTTTACCGCATGATTGGAATCTGCCATAACGACATATTTTTCTTTCTGACTCTGCAAAAATTCCAGAACGCTTTCCAGTGCAGAAATCCGGCCAGTGTAGGTTTGAAAGGTATTTTCTGCTTTCGGAGGAAACAAATGCAAACCGCCATTTTTACGAACCAGATCCCATTCACGTCCAGAACCGATATGATCCATCAAAGAGCGATAGTTTTGATTGACTAAAAGAGAAATATTATTAATCCCGCAATTGGTCATACTCGAAAGCAGGAAGTCGATCAAACGATAACGGCTTGCAAATGGAATTGATGCCATCAAACGCTTACTGACCATCTCCGGTATCGTCGCATCATAACTGTTTGGGAAAATAATTCCCAGTGCACTTGTATTGGAATTTAACATCTTACTTCACCACCTTCTACATCTTCACTGATCATCGCATCGGCACCGATTTTAGCACCTGCACCGATCACAACGCCAGAACCTACCGTTGCCACACCATTCTTCTCTCCATCCGGAGCTGCACCAACTACTGCATTTTCCTCAATGACTACATTTTCTGCGATAATGCAATGTTTCACAACAGCACCTGCTTTTACGACCGTACCGCCCATTACAACAGCATCTTCGATCACAGCACCTTTTTCTACTTTTACACCAGCATATAAAATGGAATGTTTCACCGTACCGGCAACACGGCATCCATCTGTAATCATTGAATTTTCAACAACAGCATCTTTACTGATCTTATGACCTGTCATACCACTGTTTCGGCTGTAAATCTTCCATTCTTCATCAAATAGATTGATTCCGCTGTGCTCCGGATCCAAAACCTCCATATTCGCTTCCCAAAGAGAAGAAATCGTGCCGACATCTTTCCAGTAACCACTGAAACGATACGCGTACATTCTGCGACCGTCACGCAGAAGATTCGGAATAATATTGTTGCCGAAATCATTTTCCGAATTCGGATCTGCTTCATCCTCGATCAAATACTGTCTCAAAATATCCCAGTTAAAAATATAAATTCCCATGGATGCCAGATTCGATTTGGGATTTTTCGGTTTTTCCTGGAATTCTGTAATCCGATCATCCGCATCTGCAACCATCAGACCAAAACGAGAGGCTTCTTCCCACGGAACTTCCATAACAGCCACAGAAAATTCAGCACCTTTTTCCTTATGGAACTTTAAAAACTCACTGTAATCCTGCTTGCAGATCTGATCGCCGGAAAGGATGATCACGTATTCCGGGTCATAGCGTTCAATAAAAGCCAAATTCTGATAAATTGCATTCGCAGTTCCTTTATACCAGTCTGATCCGGACGCCTGCTGATAAGGGGGAAGAATATGAACACCGCCATACAGACGATCCAAATCCCAGGGCTGTCCATTTCCCACATATTCATTGAGTACTAAGGGCTGATACTGAGTTAAAATACCAATCGTATCAATACCAGAATTTACACAGTTCGACAACGGAAAATCAATAATACGATATTTGCCGCCAAAAGGAACTGCCGGCTTTGCAAGCTTCTGTGTTAATGCATACAAACGGGAACCCTGACCGCCTGCAAGAAGCATCGCAATAATCTCTTTCGCCATAACGCGTCCTCCTAAATCTATTAAAAATTCTCACTTTGTAAAAATATCGCTGACATCGCTCCAGCCATATCGTTACAAAATTAGGTATTCCATCACCCTGATACCGTCTGTTTTTTTCATGATCCAATTTGCGCTTTGATCGACAGCTGGGGGAATGAAAGCAATTCCAAAAACTCTCAAAATCTGCCGAAAAGAATACGTCCTCACGAACCGTATCAGGTTCTAGAACACTGAGCTACTATTATTATAAAGTATCCTTTCTCTTTAGACAAGAATAGAAGTTTCGATTTTTCGATCTTTTGTTTCCAGTTTTCGATCTTTTTCTTTGAAATTTTCAACTTTTTGCTTCCGGTTTTCGACCGTTTAAGATGTTTTGAATTTTTCAACTTTTTGCTTCCAGTTTTCAACCGTTTAGGATGCTTCGCGTTTTTCAACCTTTTAGGATTGCAGTTTAATTTACAATGTGTTACACTGGAAAAATCGAGATTTGATTGAAATGGATTGAATTCCAATCTATTGAATCCAATTTTATTTACGCGAGCAGCGATGAAAATGCTGTGCTTGCACAAGCATTTGAGGAGCGCCGCGATAACTTGAGAAACTCGCAGCGCGTGTTTCTCATAGTTGCATTAAGATTTCACGGATGAAGAAATCGACGAAATAGAAAGGTTGCGATTGATATGAAAACTCCCTTAATCATTGGCATTGCCGGCGGATCCGGCAGCGGTAAAACAACACTTACCAATCAGCTTGCCGCACAATTCCCCGACCAGGTGACCGTGATCAAGCATGATAATTATTATAAAGCACACGATGATATGGAATACGAAGAACGATGCCGTTTAAATTACGACCACCCCAATGCATTTGAAAGCGAATTGCTGATCCAGCATTTAAAGGCTTTGAAAGACGGACATAATATTTCATGCCCTGTCTATGATTTTTCTGTACACAACCGCAGCAAAAATACCATCGTCATTCAGCCCAATAGCGTAATCATCGTCGAAGGCATTTTAATTTTTGAAAATCGAACATTATGCGACTTGATGGATATCCGTATTTTTGTTGATACAGACGCGGATGTGCGCATTCTCCGCCGGATTCAGCGTGATGTAATGGAGCGGGCAAGAAGCTTAGATTCTGTTATCCAGCAGTATCTTACCACGGTAAAACCGATGCATGAACAGTATGTAGAACCCAGCAAGAAAAATGCTCACATTATTGTTCCGGAAGGCGGACACAACCAGCCCGCTATGGAAATGATCCAGCACCATATTCAAAATTTTCTGGAGCAAGTAAATCTTTAACCAGATCAAGCCAGTCCCTGCTTCCATTGCGAACATCCCGAAACAGGAACAGAAAGGATTTTATTCATGAAAAAGAAAACGGAAAAAACAAATGTTATGCGCATTTTAGAACAACATAAAATTCCCTATCTCGGCCACGAATATACCGATACGGATGCAATCAGCGGAATGGAAGTTGCTGCTGCCTTAGGCCAAAATCCCAAACAGGTTTTTAAAACGTTAGTAACCGTTGGAAGCAGCAAAAACCACTATGTCTTTTTAGTTCCCGTTCATAAAACGCTGAACTTAAAAAAATCCGCGAAAGCAGTTCAAGAAAAAAAGATTGAAATGCTTCCTTCAAAAGATTTGCTGCCCCTGACCGGCTACATTCATGGCGGATGCTCACCGATCGGCATGAAGAAAACATTTCCCACCACGATCGACTGTTCCGCGCAGGATTTTGATACCTTAATCTTCAGCGGCGGCAAAATTGGTTTTCAAGTAGAACTTCGCCTGGAAGATTTAAAAAAGATCCTAAAATTTGAACTGCACGATATCAGCGATGCAGATGGAGAAGATTAACGAGCAGCCTCTGCCATTGGAATACAGACACAATAATAACAGGTCGTATTCGGATCCTCTGTTTTATAGGGACATTCATAAACTATTTTTCCCTCTGCCTGCTTAACCTGTACGCCTGCTGCATCTAACGGATGCATCGGGCGTTTTGCAAAAAACGTAAGGTAAAGGCAAGACAGAATGATCCATTTCCACGCATCCGGCTGCTCTTTTAAATATTCCCCCAGATAGGCTTCAATAATCGCTGCCAGATCAGCTGGCTCTTTTTCATCCAGCACTTCCTGCTCGTCCTGGCATACTGCATCTTTCATCTCCAATAATACACTGCGATTAAATGCATTCATATTGAGCTGCTGTGCCTGCATCTGCTTCCATTCATCCAGGCTAATTGCTTTTTGTAATTGCTGTAAAAAATCTGCTTTTGTAATCACGATTTGAATCCCCCGATTTTCCAATTTTATCAACTGCTTTTGCAGTGGTTTGTGTTATCGCTTTCATTATATCGCCCTCGCTAGAGAAGTCAATCCCGGAACTTGGGATTTGTCTTGACAACTTAATTTATATATGATATTATTCCTATCGTTTTAATAGGTTATAAATTCTTCTTTTTCCTGCTTTGTCAGAAAAAAGATTCACACTTAGGAGGTCTGGTTATGCCAAAAGCGCTGATTGCTATGAGCGGGGGTGTCGATTCCTCGCTTGCTGCCAAACTCATGCTAGATAACGGTTTTTCCTGCATTGGATGTACCATGAAACTCTATCACAACGACGATCTTGTTTCCGATCACACACATACCTGCTGCTCACTTTCAGATGTAGAAGATGCCAGAAGCGTTGCTTACAGCCTGAATATGCCCTTTTATGTATTCAATTTTACGGACACCTTTCAACAGAAAGTCATCCACAAATTTATCAATAGCTACGAAAGCGGTATTACCCCCAATCCCTGTATTGACTGCAACCGTTATCTGAAATTTGATACACTCTATGAACGCGCAAAACTTCTCGAATGCGACGTTCTCGTAACGGGACATTATGCCCGAATCGAAGAACAAAACGGTCAATTTCTGCTCAAAAAAGCCCTGGATGAAACAAAAGATCAAAGCTATGTACTTTATTTTCTCACCCAGGAACAGCTTGCACATACAAAACTCCCACTCGGAACCCTCCATAAAACCCAGGTCCGCAGTCTTGCCGAACAACAGCAGTTTCGAAATGCGCAAAAACCGGACAGCCAGGATATTTGCTTTATTCCCAATGGAAATTATATGGAATTTCTCGAACACCATGCCGGACATCCTTATCCGCCGGGCGATTTTGTGGATACAAAGGGAAATATCCTAGGACAGCACAAAGGTACGGTCTGCTATACCATCGGACAGCGGAAAGGACTTGGACTTTCCCTGCCGGAACCTATGTATGTCAAGCAAATCGATTCCAAAAACAATCAAGTTGTGCTCTGCAAAGCGGAGGAATTGGGAAGTACGCAGGTTACTGTAACCGACTTTCACTGGATTTCGGGAACTGCACCCCAATCTCCCATCCGCTGCAAGGTGAAAATCCGTTACCGTCATCCCGAACAATGGGCCACCGTCATCCCCAGTATCAGTACCGATACCAATAGCAGTACCGACACCAATAGCAGCACCGATACCAATAGCAGCACCGATACCAATAGCAGCACCGATACCAATAGCAATGCCAGTACCAATAGCAATGCCAGTACTAATAGCAATATGAACACCAATACCAGTACGAATACCGCTGCGAACACCTCTACCAATACAAATATCGATACTGTGCAGATTTTCTTTGATCAGCCACAAAGAGCCGTCACCCCCGGACAAGCTGCGGTACTGTATGACGGCGATCTCGTTCTTGGCGGTGGTACCATTTTAAGCAGCAACACCGCTCCTTTCTAACGAGACAAAAGGTGCCTCCCAATGATTGAAACTCCATTGGAGACACCTTTCCTTTTTATGTATTTTATTTCCGATTTATGTGTTTTATTTCCGAACAAATTTCACAACATCTGACCATGGTGCATAAATCTTTTTCCCATCTGACACTTTGTATGCGCG
>CAZTHP010000028.1:0-28405 GCA_964613155.1 uncultured Lachnospiraceae bacterium
CAGATGGTCATACCCAGCGTGAAGGTGTTAAAAATTTACTGCGCCAATTAAATACCCAATATCCTGGCTGTAAAAATCGTATGTTTACTGCCATTTGCAACGGACGGATCAAAGGATGGCCAAAAAAGATCGAACGGCCGAAGCCTGTTCGCAAGAAGAAAGACAAGGAATCCTTATGAGTACAAGAGAATCCAAAAGTCGTCCCTATCATGAACAGATGGATATCGAAAATACGGTCAAATTACGGCAATTGATTGCAGATCTTCCACCATTTGTTCAAGATTTTTTTCGTGGGATTGAGCAGACAACTTCTTCTCGTACTCGGATTGCCTACGCTTACGATCTCGGTATCTTCTTTTATTACTTAACCGAGCATCGGCCGGATTTGATCAAAAACACTTTACAGGATCTCACACCTGCTGTTCTGGAGCAATTGAAACCCGTTGATCTGGAACAGTATATGGAGTATCTGAAATACTATCACAAGGATGAGGAAGAACATCTGAATCAAACACGTGGAATCATGCGAAAAGTATCCTCTTTAAAAGCCTTCTACAACTACTTCTACCGGCGCGAAATCATCATGTACAATCCAGCCGCTTTAATCGAACTGCCCAAAGTGCAGGAAAGACCGATCATACGTTTGGATGCAGATGAAATTGCAATCTTACTGGATCATGTAGAAGAAGGGGATCATTTGACGAAACAGCAGAAAAACTTTCATCAAAAAACCAGAACCAGAGATTTGGCAATCTTAACACTGCTTTTAGGTACCGGAATTCGCGTCTCGGAATGTGTCGGTATCGATTTAAAGGATCTTGACTTTAAAAACTGTGGTTTAAAAATTCATCGAAAAGGCGGAAAAGAAGTCATCCTGTACTTTGGTGATGAAGTGGAAGAAGCTTTACAAAATTATCTGCTGGAAAGAAATACGATCATTCCCTATGAGGGACACGAACAGGCATTGTTTCTTTCTCTCCAACGTAAACGCATCAGTGTGCGAAGTATTGAAAAACTTGTCAAAAAATATACGCAATCCGTTACAACACTCAAACATATCACACCACACAAATTGAGAAGTACTTATGGAACACAGCTTTATCAGGAAACCGGAGATATCTATCTGGTAGCAGATGTCCTGGGGCACTCTGATGTCAATACAACGCGGAAGCATTATGCTGCAATTGAAGATCATAAGCGCAGACAGGCGCGAAATAAAGTTCGCCTTCGCCGTGAAGAATCTTAAAGAAGTCTCTATTGACCAAATCGGAGAAAGTTGAATACTTTCTCCGATTTGGTTTGTTACGTTTACTACAATTGAGAAGCTTTGTTTGGAGTTTCTTTTCCCTTACTCGTTCCATAATAAATCAACAGCAACTGCCCTTCCTGAAGTTGGTTGCTATTCAAATGATTCATCTCCTGCACGTTCTTCATATATGTACGAATATCATCATCGGTAGAATCGTGCCAACAATCTGCAATTTCCCACAGAGTATCACCGTACTCCACTGTAATCATCTTATAAGAGCGCGAATCTTCCTGAAAGCTTACTTCTTTCGGGTCTGCATGAACACCAATCTTTCCAAACAAAAAACTTAAAATTAAAATTGCAAATAGAAGTGAAACGGTACGAACCGTACGACCAGGATGGATCCTGAAGTTCCTCTTACCCTTAGAAGAAATAGCTTGTTTTTCCCTTACGGTTCTCTGCGCTGCTGCCTCTGCGGCTTTTCTCCGATTATTTTTTCCGGTATCCCTATCTCTTATACCATTTCGGTATTCTGGGGTTAATTCCATGCGTCTGTCTGTCAATAAATTAAGATCTGGATAATGTAACACGGTGTTCGACTCTTTGCATGAATTTAAATCGTCAATGAAATAAGAACTTTCGATAGATCTTCCTTGCATAAATACTCCTCCAATTTTAACGTTTTCTTGAATTACTTCGTTCTTTCTTACAGTCTTAAAATATCCTTTCTCATTTCTCCATTCTCGTAAACAGCTGAAGTCTTTATGAGGCTTTTCTCATGCAAACAAGAGAAAACTTTATAAAATTTCCTTTCATTGGAATAGAGAAAATGAAAGAAAGAATAAAAACTGATCTCCTACACACTTCCAACATATAGTGCGAACATATGTTGTGAACAATTGTTCTTTTTGTTATGGCTGTATTATAAGATACAAACATAAGTTTGTCAACAACTTTTTCCGAACATTTGTTTTTTATTTTACTTGCTTTTCAATCGAACATGTGTTATGATATTAGCAGTTAAATTTACCCCAAAGTTAATGAAAAGAATGATTTATATTTTAAAAAGATACTTTTCAAAACAGAAGCACTCTTTTAAAATACGATTTTCGATACTTAAAAATTAGAAAGGGTAAGTAACCAGACATTCTATCTCGAAGAGATAGAAACGATATGAAGGAGGTTTTTCGCATGGAAAAAGGTAAGATTTCAGCGAAACAGCAAGAGATTCTTGATTTTATCAAGTCTGAGATTATCAACCGCGGCTATCCGCCCGCAGTCCGCGATATTTGTGAAGCAGTCCACTTAAAATCGACATCATCTGTACACTCTCATTTAGAGACCTTGGAGAAGAACGGCTATATCCGTAAAGATCCGACAAAGCCGCGTGCGATTGAGATTTTAGATGAAGAATTTAATATGGCCAGAAAAGAGATGGTCAATATTCCCGTTGTTGGGACAGTGGCAGCTGGCATTCCGATTTTAGCGACAGAGAACATCGAAAGCTATATTCCCATGCCGTCTGAGATGCTTCCGAATGCTTCCAATCACAAGTTTTTTATTTTGAATGTGAAAGGGGACAGCATGATCAATTGTGGAATCCTCAATGGCGATCAGATCATTGTAGAGCAGCAGGAAACCGCTGCGAATGGTGAGATTATCGTTGCTCTTGTAGATGATTCTGCAACGGTTAAGCGTTTTTATAAAGAAGATGACTGTATTCGTCTGCAGCCGGAAAACGATCGCATGGATCCGATCATTATACCTTCTGATACAGAAGTTTCGATTCTCGGTAAGGTGATCGGCTTAATGCGTATGAATATCAGCTAATTTATGAATTCAGCTGATTTATGATTTATAAATTCGTCTGATTAAGAGAGTAAGATCCGAAACAGACTCCAGGAATCATCAAAGCTGAAAAGGATTAGATGGCTAAAAAGGATTAGATGCAAGTGAACGAAGGACAAAAGGACAGAGCGGAAAAGCATTACGCTTCCAGCTCTGTCCTCTGTATCTTTCCTGATTTTATTGTTTGATATTTCTGAAGTGATTGTTCTATTTATTCTGCTGTTTCAGCGCGCAGTTCTTCAATATCAAGGAATTTACCGTCTCTCCAGATTCTTTCCAGATCATAGAAACGACGATCTTCCTGATTGAAGATGTGGATTACGATATCATGATAATCCATTAAGATCCAGCGTGCTGTCTGATAACCCTCTGTCTGACGCAGATCATAACCGGCTTTTCCCATTTTTTCTTCAATATTGTCGGCAATCGCCTGTACCTGATTTGCACTATTACCTGCTGCGATCAGAAAGTAATCTGCCACAACTGAAACTTTTGAAATATCGATTACGCTAATATCTGCAGCCAGTTTTTCATCCAGCGCACGAAACGCAACCTGAACCATATCTTTTGATGTATTCATAAATTCATTTCCTTCCATATTTTAAAAACTCAAATTTTTCATTTTACACTATCATACTTTTTTTACATTATTATACAATTTTCTAAACTATCATACGATTTTCTGGATTATCATACGACTTTCTAGACTATCATACAATTTTCTAGATTATCATACAATTTTTCGCACTATGATAACATCTTTGCCATTAGCATACTATCATAGAAACTTCGAACAGACGAAGTTTTAAACGGATTCAATTTGATCGCGGTAATATTCCCATGCCGCTCTTGTTTGCTGATCAATTACGGCATTTGTGCTTTCTAAATAGTGTAAAACTTCCGTCATAATTTCATATAAGGCACGATCGAGATTGAGAAAAGCCAACTGACGCAAATGCTCTAAATTGGCTGCTTTGTATCTTCTCGGTTCAATGTAATCTGCAATATAAATAATTTTTTCCAACAGAGACATATTGGGATGACCTGTTGTATGGTATTGGATGGCAGTCAAAATCTCCGGATCAGAGATACCATATTGATGCGCTGCCATATAAGAGCCGTATTTTGCATGAAGAAGGATTTTATTGGCTTCTTCATCAGGGGTAACCGTAAGATTCCTGTGCAGACAGTTCTCATAAATGGTCTGATTGTCATATTGTCTGGCACAATCATGAAGGAGACCGGCTAATTCTGCTTGCTCCAGATCGCATTGATAGCGCATTGCCAAGGCGATCGCCGTGTATGAAACACTTAACGAATGCTCATAACGATTCGAAGGCAGCTTCCCTTTCAGCTCCTTTCGAATGATAAAGATATCTTCTTTCATCTAAATTCAACCTTCTTATCAAGTACCTGTGTAGACTTTTGTTCAATTTCTTTATGACAAAGATGAAAAATCTACCGGTAAAGCCCATGTTTTTGAATATAGTTTTCCACTGCATCCGGTACATAATAATGAATGGAAAAACCATTTTTTACATTTTCACGGATCCATTCACTGGAAATTGCGACATTAGGCAGATGCAGCAGCTGAATGGAGGCCTGAAATCGGCATTCCAATTCAGAAATCTTTTGTTCGACTTTTTCCTGATCCAGATTTGCCCGAGGCGCTGCGAGAATCGTGGCACGCGAAAAAATCTCCTGCGGTTCATGCCAGTGATCCATATAATCCAAAGAATCTGCTCCTACGATAAAGTAGTAAGCGTTTTGCGGTTCCTGGCTGCAAAAATACGTAAGGGTATCGGATGTATAGGAAAAATGATCATCCTTTAGTTCAATATCGGAAAAAACAAATTGAGGGTGCGGCTGAATTGCCAATTTCACCATCTCAGCCCGATGAGAAGCATCTAATACTTGATATCCCGCTTTATGAGGCGGATTGCCATTTGGTAAAAATATGATCTGATCCAGATCGTATTCTTCGTAGGCTCGCTGTGCAATCATCAAATGTCCGATATGAATGGGGCTAAAGGTTCCACCCATAATACCAATCTTTTTCATAAAAAATTATTTCTCCGGCAGATATTTGCTATTTTTCTTTGCTTGACGAAACAGTACAATTTTTTTACCAATGACCTGCACAACCTGAGAACGGGTACGTTCTGCAAGAACATAAGCCATTTCTTTGGGGTCTTCTGCACAGTTTTGAAGTACACTGATTTTAATCAATTCTCTTGCTTCCAGTGCTTCTTCTACTGCTGCTGTCACTTCAGGAGTCAGGCAGGATTTTCCAATCTGAAGAATGGAATCCATTGTCATTGCTTCGCCTTTTAAATATGCTCTGTATTTTGTTGTCATTCTATCTTCCTATCCTTTATCTGTTATATGCGAGGTGAACAGCCCTGAGCGAAAGCTCAAAGGGCTTTCTGGTTGTCGCCTGTATTATATCGAAATCCCTGGTTTTCGTCAAGAAGCTGTTATCCATAAAGCTGTTTGACAACTGCTGTCTTATGAAAATTCCTGGATTGCTGCTACAATCCGCTCCTGAACTAGATTTGCTACTTCTAGAGATTTCATTCCCTGATATTCTTCATACAGGATTGGTTTTAAATAGTGAATCTGTACGGTAACTGGTTTACAGCCCTTTTGATCTAATACTTGAAAACTGTTGATCAAAGCGATGGGAACGATGGGGCATTTTGCTTTTACGGCACAACGGAAGCTGCCGCCATGGAAAGGCAGCATCTCATTGCCGCGCTTACTCCGCGTTCCTTCGGGGAAAATCAGATAACGCCGTCCTTCCGTCACCTTCCGTGTCACATCTTGAATTACTTTTAAAGATTGGCGGATATCTTCTCTGTCCATCGCCAGCGAATCCGTGCAGCAAATAACTTGTTTTAAAAAGGGAATCGAACAGAGTTCTTTCTTGAAAACTGCTGCAAAGGGAAGGTCACAGGTTGCTGCAATTGCCAAAATGTCAAACATTCCCTGGTGATTTCCATAAAAAAGAAAGCCGCCGGTGCGTGGAATCTGCTCGGTTCCGCTTACTTTTAAGTCAATGTTGCCGGATGTAACAGCCAGATTCATAATATAACGAATATGCTGATATTTTTCTTCTTCGGAATAGCGTTCCGGATGTTTGGCGTAACGACAAAGTTTAAAGTAAGCTGTCGGTACTTTCCAAAAATTCCGAAGAACCATTAATAAAATTCGATTCAATTACTCTGTCCTCCGATTTCAAATTTCAATCGTCTTATTCGCCTAATCCAAATGCATCATGAACTGCATTCATCGCTCGAAGTGCATCTTTTTCGGGAATTAAAACGGTGATACGGATTTCTGAGGTCGCAATCATGTTCATATTAATATTTTCATTATATAAACACTCAAAAAGCTTTGCTGCAACACCAGGGTTTGACATCATGCCTGCGCCTACAATGGAAAGTTTCACAACATCGCAGTCAGATTCCACTCGTTCAAATCCCATATTGCCTTTGCGTTCTTCTAATAAATCAATTGCTTCCTGCAGATTATCATGGGATACGGTAAAGGAAATATCCTTTGTGCCGTCGCGGCCTGCTGATTGAATAATAATATCAACATTGATATTGTTTCTTGCAAGCATATTAAATAATTGAAATGCACTTCCAGGTACATCGGGCAGACCATATACTGAAATTCGATCTGCATTTTTATCGAGTGCTACTCCACTGATGATCATTCTTTCCACTTTTTTTACAACCTCCTTAACAACCGTTCCTTCTGCATCACTCATGCTGGAACGTACAACCAGCTGAACACCGTATTTTTTAGCCATTTCTACGGAACGATTATGTAAAACACCCGCTCCTAAAGTTGCCAGATCCAACATTTCATCATAGGTGATCGCTTTTAACTTAGATGCATGGGGAACCAGACGCGGATCTGCGGTATAAACCCCGTCTACATCCGTATAAATCTCACAGGCATCGGCATGAAGTGCTGCTGCCAGCGCAACTGCTGTCGTATCGGAACCACCACGTCCAAGGGTTGTATAATCATCGTATTTATTGATCCCCTGGAAACCGGTTACAATGACGATCTTGCGATCTTCCAGTTCGTGCTGAATCCGCTCTGTATCGATTTTTTTCAGCCGCGCATTCCCATAAGCAGCGGTTGTATGCATCGCTACCTGAAAAGCGTTTAAGGAGATTGCACGTACTCCTAATTGATTCATCGCCATCGCCATCAACGATACAGACATCTGTTCTCCAATCGTAAATAACATGTCCATCTCACGTTTCGGCGGATCGGCATTAATTTCCTTTGCTTTGGCAATCAATTCATCTGTGTATTTTCCCATTGCAGATAATACAACGACTACATCATGCCCTTTTTGATAATCTGCGATACAACGCTTTGCCACATTAAAGATGCGTTCCTTATTGGCAACTGACGTACCGCCAAATTTTTTTACAATTAACATTGTTTCCCGTTGCTAAAAAGTTTTATCTAATCAGCTTTTCCTTTCTTGATTTTCAAATATGAAAACAGCTTTTCCTCTTATAAGTCAGCTTTTTCTTTTCATGTGAAGCCTGTCCTGTATTCCGATCGGCATACACAAAAATTCAAAAAAAATATAGGTGTGTGAAGTGTGATCATCTTATCTCCATGGAAATAATGCCCTTTTCACACTTACGTTGTTAGGATAACATAAATTTTGATATCCGAAAAGTATATAATGCTATTCTTTCTGCAATTTTTTAAAAAATAATGCAAACACTTCTTCCGCTGCCATTATACTTGAGTTGCTGTATTTTCAAGAATTTTAAACGAAATCGCCAGATACAGCAGCTCATCACTCGACTGAAAATCAATCGCTGTCAGATTTTGAATCCGTTCCATGCGATTGATAAACGTACTTCTATGAATATATAACGCTTCGGATGCCGCAGAAGCATTCCATTTGCATTGGAAATACGTAAATAGCGTTTTATAGTACTGCGCATGGTTTTCCTGATCGGCTTTTCGTAAAATCATCAATTTGGGGCTGCAAAGCATTTCTGGATCCTTTGCAAATTCTTCGCTCCCTTTTTGCAGAAGATAGGTCAGTGCATAGGTATCAAAACGAAAATACCACATCGTCGGATCGAGCTGCATTCCGAACTGCAAAGCGATATCCGTCTGCTTGCAGGCACTGACAAAATGATTCAGATTGTGAAATTCTCTGCTGACACCCGCAGTCATGAGGTGATCCCGTAAAAAACAAGCCATATTTTGATAAAAACTTTCATCATTAAAAGGAACTAATCTTGTATGATCGATGAGCAGAAACAATTTTCCAGAATGCTGAAAACAAAGCGCTCCTGGACCGCGGTCTTCAATTTCTTCAATTATATAGGAAGAATACATGTTGTTCCCATAACGCGGTTTCGGATTGAACTGGATGACCTGAAAACAATCCGTTGATGACCAGCCAAGCTCCTGTGAAAACAGCTTCCAATTCATAACATCGCTGCTGTCCTGATGAATACAGTCCGATAAAAGATTGCGCAAAGGATTTAATCGGGTTTTTCTGCGCCGAAAAGAATGAAATTTTCGATACATTGCCTCAACATAATGTGCTAAAATAAGAATTACATCACAATGATACTGAAATTTCGTTTCCTCATCCTGCTCCATTGACAAGATCAGCCGCCCAATAAAATCATTTTCACAAAATAGATTTTGAAAAATCCCCTTAATTCCGTTGCAGTTTACAACCTGCCGAAAAGGCTCTCTTTTGGTATTCAGGGTATCGTTTTTGGAAATCTGAATAAACTCATGAATAAATTCCTCTGGAATTCCCTGGTGGGATGTCACATATTCTGAAACAAGCCCACGTTCATATGATTTGTGGGAATAAGAGACATATTTTAATTCGGAATCCATGATGCAGATTGGATCGTATAAAATGGCATCACAGCTGTCTAAAAGTTCTGAAAAGCCTTTGTTTTCGTAATAAATCTGATTCATTTCCTGTTCCCAGGCATCGAAGAGATTATAAATTTCCTGAAGCGTATTAAAAATTACGCCAATGGGCAGAGCAGATTTTACCACAAATACCGCACAATCCGGCACTTCCTGTTCCAAACAATTTGCCCAGGAGTGTTCCGCTTCTTCGGATTCGAAATCGTTTGGATCTTCCAGATACAGAATGACACATTGGCTATAGTTTTGTTTCTCAGAAATAGAAAGCAGTTCCCATTCCTGAGCTGTTGTGATGATAACCGCCTGAGAAATCGGCGTTTCTTTTGTCAAAAAAACAGGACGTCCTACACGGATCGGTAGTTCCGGACGCTTTTCAAACAAGACATCCATACTTTGCAGACAACGGTAATACAAAATGTCGGGGGTAAGATTCATAAATAGATCCTCGTTTTTCTTTTATTCCTAAAATGATTATACAAAAAATAAAATTAGACGGCAAGTATCTTGTATTTTGTATCATTTTTATTCGATTACTATTGTTTTGCATAACATCCTACAATGTGTCGAGTTTTCATTTGGATTTTCCCCTAGTTTCACGACTTTTTCTTTCTCCGAACTTTCGATATAATCAAGAAAAATGAATGTTTACGGAGGTATTTGAATCATGCAGATTCCTAAATTTAATCCTGATGAATTAAAAATTGTTGGCGAAATGCCTTATCTTATGGGCCTTCCGAGTGCTCCGATCTACAATTTCCCGATTCCGGTCAAAGAAGCACTGGCTATGACGTATCAAAGAAAAGCACCCTGGCAGATTCTTCCAATTGTGGATGTAGAAACATTGATGTTTAACCCTGCTGTAATTCCGGATAACGTTGCTCGTGCCTTTGTTGCAGATGGTACAGTTGTTCCGGGTGTGACCAATACTGTTGGCGGTACAGATATGTTCGGAATTGAATGGGAATATGTGCCTTCCGCAGGTGGCTCCATGGTTCGTCCTGGCAAGCCCTTTATTGAAGATGCTTCTGAATTAGCCGAAAAAATTGTTTGGCCTGATATCGAAAGCTGGGATTGGGAAGGCAGCAGACGTGCCAATGAAGAATTCTTAAAAGATTCTAGAGGTATTTGTACCTGGTTTTTCAATGGTTATTTTGAACGTTTAATTTCCTTTATGGATTTTGAAAATGCCAGTGTAGCATTGATTGATGAAGATCAGCAGGATGATATCAAAGATTTCTTTGATAAGCTGACCGATCTGTATATTAAAATATTTGATAAAATGTTTACCATATTCCCCGAAATTGATGTAATTTATTTCCATGATGACTGGGGTTCACAGCGTGCTTCTTTCTTCTCACCGGAAACAGGTGCAGAAATGATCGTTCCTTATATGAAACGCTTAACAGACTTTGTACATAGTAAAGGTAAATTCTGTCACCTGCACAGCTGTGGTCATTTGATGAACCAGGTAGAAAACTTCATCGCTGCCGGCTGGGATGCTTGGGATCCTCAGTTGATGAATGATACACACGAACTGTATGAAAAATACGGCGATAAGATTCTGATCGGTGTATTACCGACTCATTTTGATCCTGCTGCAACTACCGAAGAAGAACAGCGTGCTGCTGCACGGGAATTTGCTGAAAAATTCTGTAGTCCGGAAAAGCCTAGTTTTATAAATTTCTACACAATTACAGAAATGTTAATGACACCGGCATTCCGTGAAGAATTGTACATCTGTTCCAGAAAGAACTATTCTCACTAAGAATTATTTTCCATATCGGTATTGGAATTCGAATTTTCCTTGTCATTTTCATAGGTAGTATGCTAGAATACATCCTGAAATAAAACAGAAAGGAAAAAATGAAATACATATGAAATCTAATACAAATGTCAAAAAACAGGATATGGGTTCTGGAAGTATTCCTAGATTATTAGCACAGCTGGCAATTCCAGCAGTAATCGCTCAGATCGTAAATCTTTTATATAACATTGTAGACCGAATTTATATTGGTCACATCCCAGAAATTGGCGCATCTGCTTTGACCGGAGTCGGACTTTTCACACCGATCCTAATGCTGATCAATGCATTTGCGATGCTGGCTGGTGCTGGCGGCGCTCCTCGCGCCGCCATTTCTATGGGGCAAAAAGACCCGAAAACAGCCGAAAAAATCATGGGAAATTGTTTTTCTTTGATCTTAGTATTTGCTGTTGGATTGACAGCTGTTTTTTATCTTTCCGCCCCGACCTTACTTCGTTGGTTCGGTGCCAGTGCGATCACCCTTCCCTATGCGGTTGAATACGCCAGAATCTATATTTTAGGAAGTGTTTTTGTTTTAATCGTTATGGGTATGAATCCCTTTATTACTACACAGGGATTTGCAAAGATCAGCATGATGACAACTGTGATCGGTGCAGTGATCAATATCATTCTAGATCCGATTTTTATTTTCGTATTCGGAATGGGAGTAAAAGGGGCTGCTTTGGCAACGGTTCTCAGCCAGGCTGTTGGTGCGATCTGGATTTTGCGCTTTTTAACAGGCAAACGCACACTCCTGCATTTGAGAAGCTCTTATCTTAAATTAGAGGGAGCGATTATTCTTCCCTGCCTGGCATTGGGAATTTCCACCTTTGTAATGCTGTCTACGGAAAGCTTGCTCTCAATCAGCTTTACTTCCAGCTTATCCCACTACGGTGGCGATCTGGCCGTGGGTGCTATGACAATTATCACCAGTGTCAGCCAGCTCGTTTTTATGCCGCTGCAGGGAATCTGTCAAGGCGGACAGCCCATTATCAGTTATAACTTTGGCGCGCGGAAAAATGATCGTGTTAAAAAAGCATTTTTTACGCAGCTTAAAGCGTGTGCCTTCTATTCCATCTTCTGTTGGATCGCACTCTTATGTCTTCCGCAGATTTTTGCTGGAATTTTCACCAGTGATTCCGCTTTAGCGGATTATACCACCTGGGCACTGCGCATTTATATGGCCGGAATTTTTGTATTAGGCTTCCAGATCAGCTGTCAGCAAAGCTTTATGGCACTGGGACAGGCAAAAATCAGTCTATTGCTCGCCTGCCTTCGAAAAATTATTTTGCTGATTCCTTTGATCTTCCTGTTGCCGCTGTTTTTAGAAAATAAGGTATTTGCCGTATTTTTAGCAGAACCGATCAGTGATATCATCGCAGCAGCGGTCACAACCTCTGTCTTCCTGAAACGTTTTCCGAAGATTCTGCAGGAAGGAGCACCGGTTCATGCATCCAGAGGATAATGGATGATCTTAGGATAATGTACCACCTTTAAACAGCAAGAATCCCGATTTCCCCTGTATATCAAGGGATTTCGGGATTCCAAACTACACTTCCATTTACTTTAACTCAATTTTTCGCTCTTTAAAATAATACTGCCGATCGTGTTCGTTGATCGTTCGCAGTACCTTGCAGGGATTTCCCACTGCTACCACATTATCCGGCAAATCTTTCGTTACGACACTTCCCGCTCCGATCACCACATTATTGCCGATTGTTACACCAGGAACGATGACAACATTCGCACCAATCCAGCAGTTTCTGCCGATGGAAACCGGTGCATTATACTGATATCCCTGTTCCCGCAGTTCGGGCAGAATTGGATGTCCGGCAGTTGCTAATGTTACATTAGGTCCGATCATCGTATAATCGCCCACGTAAATATGGGTATCATCTACCAGTGTAAGATTAAAATTCGCATATACATTTTTTCCAAAGTGTACATGATGTCCACCCCAATTTGCATGAAGCGGCGGTTCGATATAGCAATCATCTCCAATCTCAGCAAACATTTCCTTCAATAACTGCGTTCGTTTTTCGCCTTCTGAAGGACGTGTTGCGTTATAGTCATATAATTTCTCAAGGCAGATCATCTGTTCCTTCATGATCGCATCATCCATTGGCAAATACAATTCACCTGTGTGCATTTTTCGTTTCATAATACGCTCCCGTATGAATTATTGCATTACATACTATCTTACAAAAAAATATTACAAAGAGAAGGGCTTCGCGATATCTATGGACTCTATAAAAAATCCCATACACATCGAAAGCCCTTCCTGCATCTTATCCGTTGTTCTTATTCAAGACTTTTCTTGGTTTCTATTCGAAATAATCTTCTTGATCTATCCGAAATAAACAAGGTTAAAAAACAAATTCGAAATAAGTTCAAAATAAGCTGGTTTGAACTAGATCAGAGAATGGATCAAGCTTTTCCTTCGCTGCCTAATACATTTTTAATCTTATGTGCTACCAGCGATTTTACATTCGCTCTGCCCACTTTCAGATATTCACGCGGGTCAAATGCTGCCGGATTTTCGGTCAGAACCTGACGAACACCTGCTGTCATTGCCAAACGCAGATCGGAGTCGATATTGATCTTGCATACTGCTGAACGAGCTGCCTGACGAAGCATATCTTCCGGAATACCGATAGCATCTTTCAGATTACCGCCATTAGCTTGAATAATCTGTACATATTCCTGAGAAACGCTGGATGCGCCATGCAGTACGATCGGGAATCCAGGAATTCTTTTTGTGATTTCTTCTAAGATATCAAAACGAAGCTGCGGTTTCTGACCCGGTTTAAATTTAAATGCACCATGACTGGTTCCGATTGCGATTGCCAGAGAATCTACACCTGTACGATCTACAAATTCCTGTACTTCATCCGGCTGTGTATACATTGCATCGGCATCGGCAACTTTGACGTCATCTTCTACACCGGCTAATTTACCTAATTCACCTTCTACGGTAATGCCTCTTTCATGTGCATACTCTACGACTCTGCGAGTCAGTTCAATATTTTCCTCGAAAGGAAGGTGAGAACCATCAATCATAACAGATGTAAAACCGCCGTCGATGCATGCTTTACAAGTTTCAAAGTCCGGACCGTGATCCAGATGTAAAGCGATCGGGATATCATTCTCGATCAGAGCAGCTTCTACTAATTTTACAAGATATGTATGATTCGCATAAGCACGTGCGCCTTTTGAAACCTGCAGGATCAGAGGAGAACGTAATTCTCCCGCTGCTTCGGTAATACCCTGTACGATTTCCATATTATTGACATTGAATGCACCAATTGCATATCCACCTTCGTATGCTTTTTTAAACATCTCAGTTGTCGTTACTAAAGCCATAAAAAATACCTCCTTGCTTTATGCATCCAGTACAAAACACAAATAAATGTGCCTAAAAAATTGCACTTTTTGACAAACAGGCCGCTTTCGCTTTTCGTGAATTTTCCGAAAAACATATTGTGATCGTATACCTGTTTATTCAATATCACTATAACGCAAAAAGCCAAATTTTACAATACCTTTCAAGCTTCTTTCTCGTTCTTTTTCTAGATTCTTTTATTCGTCCTCTGCATTCTGATAAACAATGCGGCTGCATTCGTAAACGGCATCGGCAAAGATCGGGAACAGATTTCCATCATGGTTCGGATCGGTAATGGACGGATTTTGCTGCATTAAAATACCAGCATCTTTATATTTGTCAACCCAGGCTTTTGCAATTTCATAAATTTCTTCCGGTGTGGAACCTTTCGGCAGAACCGGATTGGAAACAGCAAAGGTGAAGGGCGCATCTTTATAGATTTCAATCAAACGGTCGACATCATTGATCGCCGGCTGCGGACACCAATAGTCGGAGCCACATTCGATCATAGCCGGAACAAGCTGCTCGGCTTTTCCGCAGCAATGATGTTCAAAGATAATGCCTTTGGAATGACAGAAATCGGTAATCTTTCTCATGGGTTTGACAAAGAATTTCCGGCAGGTTTCCAATGAGAAGAACGGTGCATTCTGTGTACCCCAGTCATCATGGAACATTACACTTTCGATACGGCAGCATTTGCTGCAGCGATCGATATAATCAATATAAAAATCGGCTAATTTATCCAGGAAACGATGCAGGTCTTCTTCCTGTTCTTCATCAACTAAAGCAATCGCAGCATTGGATACGTCCATCAAACACATCATTCGTTCCCACATGCCCATTTGAATGCCAAGCTGATTGGCTTTATCTGTATTCAGATAATCCCGATTCATTTCCCGCATTTCGTCCCAGTCTATTTCATCCAGATTCGGGAACGTCACACGTTCTTCCCAATCATAAAGATCTTCGATCATCGGATTTCCGGGACGTGTTGTAGCACCCATCGACAGTTCTTCCCATTCCATCGGATACTGGAACCAGGAAGTCACCACCTTCGGCTGTTTGGTATAATCGACAAAATCACCGCCGTCAATACACTGATGATTTGCGACATTATCCGCATTCTGGCGCGGACGAAATTCATTTACGTCACAGAAAAACCAGCCATTCTGTGGAATCCAATAGGGTGTTTTTCCTTCAAATAACATTTGATAATTTCTCCGAACTTCAATTGGACGATAAAAACGGGGAGCCTCCGGAACGACGCAGACACCAGTATTATCAACACCACCGCCCAGCTGCATGCCTTTAATACCGGGATACATTCCGATCACCTGATGTTCTTTCTCACGATTATATAACTCTCTTGCCATAAATTTTTCTCCTTCCTGAACCGTCTTTTTTCGGGCTGTTTGTTGTTGGTGCTATTGTAACATTGTTTTTTTTCCTTCTACAGGCTACAAAAGCATTGCTTTTTGGAAAGAACAGGAATACAATATGTAGCATACAAGGAATGGAGGATTTTTCGAATGGAAATTAGCAGTAATCTCATTTTTTACCGAATTTTGAAAGTTTTTCCCGATGCAGTTCATTATCTTCCCAAAAATTATTGCATTAAACGCCCAATGTTTTGGAGCAATCCTGAAAAAATGAACGGGCATTTTGTCGTAATAGAAGCTTCTGAAATGATACATCTTGTACACCACTATGAGGATACGGTTTTTCTATGTGCCGGATACGATCTGACGCAATTAAGAAGATGTCACAGCGAGTGTATCGTGATTCCACAGGAAATACCGCTGCCGAAGCTTTTTAATCAAATTTTAGAGATTTTTGATCAATTTTACCAGTGGGAAGATGCTTTAGAAACGGCCATTTCGCAAAATTTCAGTTTTGATAGCATCATTCGCAGCTGCGATGAGATTTTAGATGATCCACTGGCTTTGGTGGATACACAATTTCGTTACGTCGGCTATTCCAAGCGTCTGGCTTTTGAAAATCATTTTGAAGAACGCTATGTCGGCGACCAGCAGTATCTGACACTTGAAGATATCAATCAGCTGACTTCCATGCCGGATTTTAAATTACTAGAAAAAAAGCACGGTGTTTTTGAGTATGTCTGTATCGAAAATTGCCTCCATATGAATATTTTTTATCAAGAGCAATATGTTGGACGGCTTGCCTTACCCAATACGAGTCATCCTGCTAAAAAAGCATACTACAAACAGATTTTACAGATTGTGGCAGACTATGTGGAAGTTTTGTACGCTCGTTTTGGCACCTTCTGGCATCGGAAAGCATCGGATACGCAGTTAAAACAATTACTGACACTCTTAGTCACAGTAAAACCGGTGGAAAAGGATATGCTTTTTTCCTGTCTGGCAGACAGAGGATTTTCTCCTTCGGATCAATATCTGCTGATTCAATTTCAGTCGCATGCCGAACAAAATCTTTTAAAAACGCACGATATCCTCAGTATTCATCTGGAAAATAGCTGGCCGGGGGCAATTTGTCTGACCCATGAAGATCACCTGCTTCTCTTTTTAAATTTTACGTTTTTTTCGCAGGCAACGGGAAAGATTTTTTATCAAGAACTGGCTTTGTTTTTGCGGGAAAGTCTTTTATTGGCTGGAATCAGCCGCGAATTTTCGAATTTTTATTGGATGCCTGCTGCTTATGAGCAGACGAACATTGCACTGGCGATGGGGAAAGTGCTGAATCCTATGTACTGGTATTTTAAATTTGATGATTATGCTTTTTCGTATTTACTACGGTACGGTTATGGAAACTTTCTGCCCGAACAGATCTGCTCTCCGGCTATTACAATCCTAGAAGAATACGATAAGAAAAATAATACTCAGCTTAGAGAAACACTCCAGACATTCTTAAATCTGCAGTGTCATGCCGTTTCTACGGCGAAGGAATTGTGTATTGCCCGCAGCACCTTTTTAAAGCGTTTGGAACGAATCCAGCAATTAACCGGAATTCACCTGGAAGATGCCGCAACGCGGATTTATTTGGAACTTTCTTATGAGATTTATAAAATTCATCGGTAAAGAGGCATGAAAACAGCACAGTACGGGCTTTCCTCAGAAAAGCTGGCGGTACTGTGCCGTTTTTAGGAGAACAAAATTTTGCTTGCTTCATATTTTTGAGTTTAATACAAACTTGCTTTACATTTCATAAATATGTAAGAAAATCCAAATGCAAACCTTACTCTCTCCGATTATCGATCTTATAAAGCAGTGCATTGACGATACAAGCTGCGATATTGCTTCCGCCTTTTCGCCCAGCTGCCACAATATAAGGAACATTCTCCAGCGAAAGGATCAATTCCTTTGATTGTACAACATTCACAAAGCCAACCGGTACACCGATGATCAATTCTGGTTTCAAAATCCCTTCCTGTACCAATTCATAGATTCGGATCAAAGCAGTGGGAGCATTTCCAATGGCAAAAATAATCGGCCGATTTAATTTCGCTGCTTTTTCAATGCTGGCGGTTGCGCGTGTTGTATGGTTTTGTTTGGCTTGTGCTGCAACATCTTCATCGGAAATAAAACAAAATACTTCACTTCCATAACGTGCCAATACACGTTTATTGATGCCGGATTTTGCCATCTGTGTATCCGTAACGATCACCGCACCTTTTTGAATCGCTTCCATTCCTTTCAAAACAGCGTGTTCTGAAAATCTCAAAGAATCTGCATATTCAAAGTCTGCGCTGGTATGAATACAGCGTTTGATGATCAGTTCCTGCTCTGAATCCAGTGTTCTTCCCAATTCCTGTCCGATGATTTCAAAACTTCTTGCTTCGATTTCTTTTGGCAGTACATTTTCCAGCTGAATATTCATGACTCAACTCCCTCCTCCATAATTTCATAAATCCGTTTGATATTCAGATGCTTACGAAGAGCATCTGCCAGGATATCATACTGTGTTTCTTTAAATGCCTGATAATCGACCGCCTGAATGGATTCCGTATCCAACCCTTTCGCGCGGGCAATTGCCATTACGATCTCACGTGCAACGCCTTCTCGATCGAAGCAGCCATGTACATAGGTGCCGTATACATTTCCCTGCTGTACCCCATCTGATGCGAAATCTGCTGCTGTTTTTCCTGCAAAATCCTGAATCCTCGTTAAGGTTTTGGCAGTGCTTCCTTCCCGCAGGGTGCTGACACCCATATGAATCTCATAACCTTCCAGAGCAACACCGCTCAGGCCCTGTAAAGCACCTTCCACCTGTTCAAAAGTACCCGTTACTCGTGTGCGCGTCTTCTTTCCGGCAAATACCGTATCCATCGGCAAGAGTCCCATTCCTTTGATCGTACCGCCTGCTTCTACGCCTTCAGGATCGGAAAGTGTTTCGCCCAGCATCTGATAGCCGCCGCAGACACCGAAAATAATCTTACCGGAAGCTGCTGCTTTACAAACTGCTGCTTCCAGACCATTTTGACGCATCCAAAGCAGGTCTTCCATTGTATTTTTTGTTCCCGGAAGGATGATCAGATCGGGATCTTTTAATTCCGTTACGCTCTGAACATAGCGCAGCGATACCCCGTCGATACTTTCAAAGGGATTAAAATCGGTGAAATTGGAAATTCTCGGCACACGGATGACTGCAATATCAATCAGCCCCACTTCTTGTTTTTGTGAAAATCGTTCCGTAAGGCTGTCTTCGTCCTCAACTTCAATGTTCAAATACGGAGCGACTCCCACGACCTCAATCTGCGTCAGATCTTCCAGCATTTTGACACCAGGATCTAGAATGCTTTTATCACCGCGGAATTTGTTGATGATCAAGCCTTTGACCATTGCTTTCTCATCCTCATCGAGCAGCATAACCGTTCCGGCTAACTGTGCAAAGACACCGCCCCGGTCGATATCACCGGCTAATAAAACAGGTGCTTTGGCCAATTTTGCCATTCCCATATTAACAAAGCAATCTTCATCTTTTAAATTAATCTCCGCCGGACTTCCTGCTCCTTCGATTACAATGATATCGTATTCTTCCGAGAGCTGATCAAAAGCAGCCATTACATCCTTCTTCAAATTCGGTTTGTAGGCAAAGTAATCTTTGGCTGACATATTACCTAAAACCTCTCCATTTACGATTACCTGAGAACCTGTATCATTTGTTGGTTTTAATAAAATCGGATTCATCAGCACAGAAGGACGGATACCGGCAGCTTCTGCCTGCATAACCTGTGCGCGACCCATTTCGAGTCCTTCCTCTGTGATGAAAGAATTTAATGCCATATTTTGCGCTTTAAACGGAGCAACCCGATAGCCATCCTGTTTAAAAATACGGCAGAGTCCCGCCGCCAGCAGACTTTTCCCCGCATTTGACATCGTTCCCTGAATCATAATTGCCTTTGCCATAAGTATCTCCTCTCATATCTCCCTATTTACTCTAGTTTGAACATTGTGTTTGATCGTTATATTTCTATATATTTTGAAAGTATCTCCTGCTTTGGAGCTTCTTTCTTCCAATCTGTACACTTGAAATTTTATTTCTTAAAATTCCCTTATTGGGGGTTTCATTGGGGGTTCCTTCCGATTAAGTTCGAAATTCCTGACAGCGTGTTAAAAACGTAGCAATGGCTTCTGGATTGGAATAATAATACAGATGAGGGAAACCTGCGAGCAGGTTGCTGCCTGCCTGTATACAAGGCCAGCCGCGTTTTCCTATTGGCTTTTTCGCATAAAATGCTTCTCCGCATGCAGTGCTGTCAAAATAATGGAATTCATGTGCTTGAAATGTAGTGCCAGCGGGACCGCATACCGTATCCTGCTGTGCAGAAACGCTGATGTAGCCAAAACGCGTCAGCTTAGGTGTGCGAAAGGCTTTTCCAGCGATTACACCTGCCATTGGATAACTGCATTTTTCCATGTCTTCCATCTGCTCATGCAGATACATAAAGCCGCCGCATTCTGCTAAACAGGGCATGTTCTGTTCAACAACCGCATGATAAATTGAATCCCGCATCGTCTGGTTAGCGGAAAGCTGCTTTGCATACAATTCCGGATAGCCGCCGCCTAAAAGCAATCCATTGAGACCGGAAGGAAGCTCTGCATCCCGTAGAGGCGAAAATTCCACCAACTCAGCTCCCAGCTTGTTCAATAATTCCAGATTGTCTTTATAATAAAAGCAAAAGGCTTCATCCATCGCTATACCAATACGCGGTTTTACGCCCTCTATTTTGCCGGGAAGTCTGGGTGGCTCTACGTCCAGATCCACTGCACTTTGCGCTAATTTCCAGAGCTCGTCTAATTCCAGCGTTTGTTCCAAAATACCAGCCAGTCCCTTTAATTTTTGACTCAGTGCTGCTACCTCATGAGGGAGTACCAAACCCAGATGTCTGCTTTCCAGAACAAATTCAGAAACAACGGGAACGTATCCATATACATGAATTCCTGTCTGACTTTCAATCTGTTCTTTGATACGCGGATAGAGCATCGGTGACATTTGATTTAAAATCACTCCCTGAATCTGCGAATCGGGGACAAATTCTGCAAATCCTTTCACCAATGCCGCAACGGAAAGACTCATTCCTTTTGTATTGACGATCAAAACGACCGGTGTTTTTGTTGTTCGTGCCAGATCATATGCACTTGCAGTAAACGTTGTCCCCCCTACGCCGTCGTAGTATCCCATAACGCCTTCCATAATGGAAAGATCCATTCCAGAGGCTTCTTTTGCAAATAAATAACGTGTAAGCGATTCTCCTGCAAAAAAAGTATCCAGATTGTTCGATCGAGTTCCGATCACTTTTGCATGAAACATGGGGTCAATGTAATCCGGACCGCATTTAAACGAAGCAATTTGAAATCCGCGATCCACAAATGCCTGCAGGATTCCACAGGTTATCATGGTTTTTCCACTTCCACTGGATACTGCGCCAATTAAGATTCGCGGTGCATGTATCCTCTTTTTTTCCCCTTCGGTCATTTTGTTCTTCACCTTTTCATTCTTTCTTCTGCATTTACAGCTTTGTATTTCTCTGTTTTCATGTCAACGGGCATCTTTACCTGCTTCTATATCCATTGTTTACATCTACTACATTTGGTATCCACTGCTTTTCCTGCATTTCGCCTATCCTTCTTATGTACTGCTTATATACTTCTTTCGGGATCTGCACTTTCTCCTGCACCGGTACAGGAAACGATGAAAATGGGATTCATGCCCGTCATCATGTGATAGGCCCCCAATTCCCTAGAACGTGCACTGCTGATCTGCATGATATCAACCTCTTTTACCGGCAGAGTCTTCATACAATCCAAGGTTTCTGCGATGGATTCCAACGCAATACAATTGATCACGATTCGACTCTGCGGATTTTCCCGAAGCAGGAATTCCAGAATCCGTTTCATATTTCCCGAAGATCCGCCAATAAATGCATGGGTCGGTACGGGAAGTCCGGCAAATGCCTCCGGTGCCAGTCCGGAAACCACCTCAATATTTGCAGTATGGAATTTTCGTTTATTTTCCTCGATCAAAGCACAGGCTTCTGCCTTCTTTTCAATGGCATATACAAATCCATCGACTGCCTGTAAAGCCGCTTCGATGGAAACAGAACCCGTTCCTGCTCCGATATCATATAAAATGGAATTCTCATGCAGCTGCAATTTCGATAATGAAATCGCACGTATTTCACTTTTTGTCATGGGAACTTTTCCCCGGATAAATGCCTCATCCTCTATGCCGTGCGTAACCGGGAAGGAACCGGCCTGTGCATTTTCAATCAGCATCACACACAAACCGCCGAGTTCCTGTTTCGCTAACTCCTTCGCCGTTCCGGTGATAATCGTTTCATCTGGATACGATAAACGGATACCGATCGAGACCTTCACTTCACCCCAGCCGTATTCTGTCAGTAACTTGCAGACTTCCCCTGCTCCATTTTGTTCACCGATCAGCGAAAATACCTTGCGATAACGCGAAACCGCTCCGATCAGGTTTTGATTTTTTCCATGAAGACTCATCAATTTGACATCTTCCCAGGAAGTTTTTAATTTGCCGCAAAAATAAACCACAGAGGAAATTCCATTTCGGATTTTTACGTCATAGTCGGCTTCCAGATAATCGATCATTTTTTTTGCACCGCTGTAAAATCCAATATCTCCAGAAAGAAGAATTACTGTTTTCGTATACTCTGGATGGTCATCAAGATACTGCTTTAAAACATCCGGACGATATGCCGCAAACATCGGCTTGTGCAAGTCCTTGCAGCAGGCTAACATCCGCTTTGCGCCTAAAATTGCATCGGCTGCAAGACAATCCTGATAGGCTTCAATCGTCATATTGGAAGGCATTCCCATGCCGATGCCGATCAAAGTCACCTGCCGGCGAGAAGAAGCGACTTGTTCTCCTGTTTCTGCCTCATTTTTCAGAAAAGGAGACGAGAAAGCAGCCTCAGAAGTGTCTGTAAAATCCTTCTGCGAATCAGCACCCACACCGGAAAGGGAAAATCTTTTGGCCAATTCGTTTAAAACCTCCTGCATCGAAAGTCCGGTTTCCGTACACGGACGCCCGATTACGATGAGCTTTGCCCCAACTTTTTGTGCCGCTTCTAATTTCTGTGCAAATCCTCCTGCTTTGCCGGATTCTTTTGTCACCATCCAGTCGGCTTGAATTTGTTGTAACATCGCGACGTTCATTTCCAGCGAAAAAGGTCCCTGCATACAAATAAGATTCTGCGGCTGATAGCCCAGAGAAAGTGCTGCTTCGATTGCTCCAGGTGCTGGCAAAAAACGGGGATACAGACGTTTGGCAAATGCCGGAAGCTGTGTGTAAACCGCTAATTCCTTGCTTCCTGTCGTCAGCAGAACCGTTCCGCTCGTTTGCTTTAGAAATTCAACCGCTTCTTCGGCAGAGGAAACGAGAACACAGTCCGAAGACAGCTCTGTTTCCGATTCCCGCAGCAGACGAATTCGGGGAATTCCTGTTTTTAGACAGGCTTTTTGAATATGCTCCGAGACGGCCACTGCGTAAGGATGTGTTGCATCAATTACCAGCTCACATCCTTCCTGGCACATCAAAGTTTCCATCTCCTCCTGCTTCAAACGTCCCTGCGTAATCTGCATACAGGATTTGGGCTTTGACTGGCTGCAAAAGGATTCTTCTAAAATCTGTTGCCCATAGGCAGTTGCTACACTGACCAGTACCGGCACCTGTTCCGATGCCAGATATTCTGCAATCTGCCGTCCCTCTACGGTTCCTGCAAAAATAAGTACCTTATACATTGCGATATCCTCGTGGTGTTACCATTTTTTCACCAATCTTTTTAGTTTGAGAATTGCCGATGAACACGGTTGTAAACATATCAACCGGTGTATTCCGCAGCTCTTGTAACGTCATAACCGTCCCAGTTTCCCCCTCTCGACCAATGTTGAGAACGGTAGCACAAATCGTTTCCGGTGATTTATACTGCATCATCAGATCACAGGCTTTTTGCAGATAATCGTGCCGTTTTTTGCTGGACGGATTGTATAAAACGATACTAAAATCCGCTTCCGCTGCATGCAGCAAACGACTTTCGATCTTTTCCCAGGGTGTCAGCAGATCACTTAAACTGATCACGCAGAAATCATGAATCAAAGGAGCACCGATCACACCAGCACCGCCGATTGCAGCCGTCACGCCGCACACAACTTCTAATTCTACCTCCGGATACCGCACACCGATTTCATACATCAGACCGCTCATTCCATAGACACCCGCATCTCCACTGCAGATCATCGCAACGGTTTTTCCTTTTTGTGCTTCTTCAAAAGCCAGTACACACCGCTCTACTTCTTTCTTCATAGGAGTTGTTAAAAACTCTTTTCCTGGAAAATGGTCTTCTACCAGTTTAACATAAACGGTATAACCAATAATCGTATCACAACTTCGCAGGACATTTGCGGCTTTTATCGTCATCTGCTCATATTCTCCAGGACCAATCCCTACAACATATATTTTACTCAAATCGAACACTCCTATCTTCTATGGCAATCGCAACGGTTACTCCATTTTCTGCCACTTTTTTCTGAATTATCTGATACCCTCTTTGTTTTCGACTGGCAACAGTCTCTCCATTTCTGGTTTCCACTGCCAAAATCGTTTCTGATTCTTCTTTTTGTTCTTCTGTCCGTTCTTCTTTTCGGCTCTGCTTGATACAATCCAGCGCTGCCGCACGTTCACACACATTATCCACTCCAGTGATCGTTCCCACAAAGGAAGAGGGTGTAAAGTTTCCTTCCACTTCCTGCAACTGGGCTGCACTGTACACATGAAATGGCAGCTGATACGCCTGACAGAATTCCAACAAGCCTATTTCATTTTGCTTCAAATCAATACTCGCCACCGAAGCAACTGCCCTCCAATCCAATCCGCACTGCTTCATGACCTTTTCCACCTGCAAAATAATCTGCTCTTTCGGGGTTTTCTTTCGACAACCAATTCCCAGATGCACTATTTTCGGAATCAAGCGCAATAATGAAATAGAATCTTTGGAAATCCTAAAGGAATACTTTGAAATCCTGTCTGAAAAATACACCTTGGAAAAAACACATTCCGTTTCTCCGTTTTGAGGAACTATCCAGTTTTTTTTCCATGTTTCTTCCTCGTGAACGGTTACGGCAATAACAGAAATCGGCTCTTTGGGCTGACAAAACGCATCCTGCTGCTTTTCGGGTTCATTTTGGGTGACGACCTTCAAACCAGAAGGAATCTCACCTGTCACGGGCAATTCTGACCAAAAGAAAACTTCTTTTCGGTCGATTAGGGCAGCTGCAATTTCCTTAGCGCTTTGCATCGAATCTAAAAGCAGATGATTTTTTTTGGCGAAAACATCAACCGCAAAGGTATGATTGACATCGGTTCCCGTGGTGATCACAGGCATTGCTTTTAAAAAATCGGCGATTTTTCCGGTCAATTCATTGGCACCGCCCAGATGCCCCGAAAGCAGCGAAATTACAAAATTTCCCTGTTCATCAATTACCAAAACGGCCGGATCCGTTTTTTTATCGGTGACAAACGGTGCAATTCCACGCACTGCAATACCAGCAGCACCAATAAAAATTAGCGCATCCTCCTGAAAAAAATGTTTTGCACACCACTCCCGTAAATTGCTTTCCAAGGGCAAAAGTCCTGCCTGGGCAGCGTAACGGCGAAGTGCCCGACTTTTACAGGAAATCCCCTGTTCTTCCAGCCAATCTTTTAGTTTTCGATTAATCTGGCTTCCATTTGCAGTAAAACTAATACAAGCAACGGTTTTGATTCCAGTGTTTTTTTCCATCTTTATTATCCCATAACATTCTTATTTGCTTTCTTATTCGTTGATAGCCTTTTGATTCCGTATCATCTTGATCTGCCATCATTTTTACCAAGTCGGCTTGTTGCAGTTTTTATTCCGCAGTTGCCTGTCTGAATTCGGTTGTAAAAGCCGGATTGTATAATTCTGAGCGATTATAATGACTGTGCGAAACGACATCACCAATGATCATCAGGGCAGTTTTGGTGATATTGTGTGCTTTTGCGGATTCTGCCAGTGTTCCAACGGTACAGAGGACTGTTTTTTCGTCTTCCCAGGTTGCTTTATAAACAATCGCAGCAGGTGTATCTGCCTGATAACCGCCGGCAAGCAGCTGCTCGGATAATTTTTCCAGCATTCCTGTGCTTAAAAAGACAACCATTGTTGCTTGATGGGCAGCAAAAGAAGCGATACTTTCTTTTTCCGGAACCGGTGTCCGACCTGCCATACGGGTAATGATTACACTTTGTGAAACATCCGGCAGGGTATATTCCAGATTTAAAGCAGAAGCCGCCCCACAGAAGGAACTAACACCCGGTGTATAGTCATAGGAAATTCCCTGGCGATCCAGTTCATCCATCTGCTCCCGAATGGCTCCATAAAGGCTAGGATCTCCGGTATGCAGACGAACCGTCATCTGATTTTGTTTTTCTGCTTTGTACATCACATCTAAAACTTCTTCGAGTGTCATATATGCACTGTTATAAACCTGACAGCCTTCTTTTTTATACTCCAGAAGCTGTGGATTCACTAAAGAACCTGCATAAATGATCACATCTGCTTCCTGCAGCAGTTTCATTCCTCTTACGGTAATCAAATCGGGAGCCCCCGAACCAGCACCTACAAATCTAATCATGATGATTCTCCTTTTCCATTCTTTTCCTTGATTCTGCTTGTTGTTTTTGTATCATTTCCTCTGCATTTTGCGATATTCCCAATAAACCATGCTCATTGGAAAACAAAATCAGCCCTAATTCGAGTTTTCCATACGCTCGTTTATCCAGATAATATAAAATTTTTTCTACGCAAAGTGCCATTACGGCTTCTTTTAACCCATATTCTGCAAGCAGCGTAACGGCTTCTTCGGTTGTCAGCGTTTCCAAAATGGCAAGTGCCTGCTCTCGGCTTGCTCCGGCTCGCAGGGCAAATGCGGCAAGAAGCTCTGCCCGGCTGTCTGCACAGCGGGAATGGGTATTCATAATGCCGCCGGCTACTTTTATGAATTTTCCAATATGCGCTGCAAATAAAATCCCCTTTACGCCGGATGCAGCTGCCATATCCAAAAATTCCCCGACGAAATTGCTGCATTTAATGGCATGATCCAGGTTGAGATGCCATACTTCCCGCAAAAAGGTCTGCCCATAATTTCCTGGTGTCGCAAGCAGATACTCTGCACCTTCTGCCCGCAGCATATCTATTTCAATCTGCATACTGCGCAGCAGCGCTGCTTCACTCATTGGTTCAACAATTCCGCTGGTTCCCAATACTGAAATCCCACCTTCAATGCCCAGACGAGGATTAAACGTTTTTTCGGCGATCTGCTCCCCTTCCGGAATGGAAATTTCTACGAAAATCCCTCCTTCATATCCGGCTTGCTGGCAGACCGCTTCTACTTCTTCTGTGATCATTTGGCGCGGTATCCGGTTGATCGCAGCACTGCCGACCGGCTGTTCCAGACCGGGTTTCGTCACCCGTCCTACCCCTGTTCCCCCTTCGATCACAATAGCTTTTTGCGCCATTTTATTCACACGGGCATAGACCAAAATCCCATTGGTCGCATCAGGATCATCACCGCCATCTTTTCGAATGGCACAACAAACCTGCTCCATTGTCCGTTCAACGGCTAACACCTCCAGATTCAGCAAAATTCCCTTTGGTGTCATCAGCAAAACCTCTCTCAGATCCTGCTGATGAAGCAGCATCCAAGCAGCTGCTTTGGCCGCACCTGCTGCACAGGAACCCGTCGTATATCCCATCCGAAGCTTCTGATTCTGCTTGACCACATAACAGTCTTCTATCCCTGTTTTGTGCATCTTCCTCTCCCCTCCTGTCACGATCCGGAAATCTCTAGCTGCAATTCTTTTGCCAACTCCAGAAGCTCCTGGTTTCTTTGATTCAATGTGCCAAATGTATCCAGGCAGCAGATTACTCGCCGACACCGCTTCATCAGCTGCACCGCCTTTTCATAGGTTGCTTCCTGAATCGGCTCAAATGCTTTTTCAACTACCACTTCAGCTGCTAATGCCCTTGCTACTTCATAATCACAGTCATTTTCATGTAAAATACCCGCCGCAAATGGGATTCCTTCGCGCCAGAGACGGCGAAAAACAGAAATTCCACTACGGTTGCCTGCGATTACAAAAACTTCCGGTTCTCCGGTTTGTTTTTCCATTTCCAAGCTGCCAAAAGCAGCATGATAGCTTCCTTTTGTAATCTCATACAATTCACAAATATAATCTGAAGAAAAAATTTCTTCCGGTGTACCATATTTCTGAATGGAATCGCCTTTCACACAGATAACCTGATCGGAAATCCGCTGTGCCAGATCCAGTTCATGTAACGACATCAACACCGCGGTCTGTTTTTGCGTTACCATTGTTTTTAAAATAGTCAGCAATTCCAGTTTATGCTTGATATCCAAAAATGAAGTCGGTTCATCCAGCAAGATTACTTCCGGTTCCTGACAGATCGCTCTTGCTAACAAAATACGCTGCCGCTGTCCATCGCTGACGGTGACAAAATCCTGATCTTTAAATTCCAGTGCATGAACCATTTCCATCGCTTCCCGCACTTTTTCTTCGTCATTTGGTGTCAACAGACCCAACCGCCCGGTATAAGGATAACGTCCCGTTGCCACAACATCTTCGCAGGTCATCA